>JBIRBF010000183.1:0-5515 GCA_044326505.1 Candidatus Nanopelagicales bacterium
CACCGCGGGCGCCGGGGAGAAGGGGACGAGAGTGTGATTGCGTCGGCAGGTGCGGGCAGGATGGCCGCATGTATGCCCCGCGCACCGCCGCCGCCCTCGAGGCAATGTCGCCGGCGGCGCGCGCCTGGTTCACGGGCGCCTTCGACGCGCCCACGGCAGCGCAAATCGGAGCCTGGGAGGCGATCCGGTCGGGCGACTCAGCCCTCGTCATCGCACCGACGGGATCGGGCAAGACCTTGGCGGCGTTCTTCAGCGCGCTGGACCGGCTGAGCAGCCGGACGACGGAGCCGCCTGCCGAGCGCCGCACCAGCGTTCTATACATCTCGCCGCTCAAGGCCCTCGCGGTGGACGTCGAGCGCAACCTGCGGGCGCCGCTCGCAGGGCTGCGCCAGGAGGCGGCGCGACTGGGCGCTTACCTGCCGCCGATCACCGTGGGATTGCGCACCGGCGACACGCCGACCGAGGAGCGTCGCCGGCTGGCGCGAACCCCGCCGGACATCCTCATCACGACACCGGAGTCCCTATTCCTGCTCCTCACCTCGGCGGCCAGAGAATCGCTGCGTGGAGTGCGGACCGTGATCGTCGACGAGGTGCACGCAGTGGCAGGCACCAAACGGGGATCGCACCTCGCGGTGTCCCTCGAGCGCCTCGACGCCCTGCTGGAGGAGCCGGCGGCCCGCATCGGACTGTCCGCAACCGTGCGACCCGCCTCTGAGATGGCGCGCTTCCTGGGTGGTGCCCGGCCGGTGCGGATCGTGGCCGAACCCGCGCAGAAGGACCTCGACGTGTCGGTGATCGTCCCAGTGGAGGACCTCGGCGACATGGGGCCGGCACTTTCGGGCACAGGCCCCGACGACGGTCAGCCAGCCGCCACCGGGTCGATCTGGCCGCACGTCGAGGAGCGGGTGGCCGACCTCATCGCCGAGCACCGCTCAACTCTGGTGTTCGTCAATTCTCGACGATTGGCCGAGCGCCTCACCAGCCGCCTGAACGAGATCGCCGCCCAGCGGGCCGTGGAACTGCCCCACCCGCAGGCCGCGCCGGTCGTTGCACGATCCCACCACGGTTCAGTGAGCAAGGAGCAACGTGCGCTCATCGAGGAGGACCTGAAGGCCGGTCGGCTGCCTGCCGTGGTTGCCACGAGCAGCCTCGAACTCGGCATCGACATGGGCGACGTCGATCTGGTGGTACAGGTGGAATCGCCGCCCTCGATATCCGCCGGGCTGCAGCGCGTCGGCCGTGCCGGACACCACGTGGGAGCGGTGAGCCGCGGCCGGATCTTCCCTAAGTACCGGGCCGATCTGCTGCAGGCGGCGGTCGTCGCCAGCCACATGCGCGAGCGCCGAATCGAGGCGCTGCGCATCCCGGAGAACCCGCTGGACGTCCTGGCGCAGCAGGTGGTGGCGGCCGCCGCCATGGATGAATGGCCCGTCGACGGCCTCGCCGCGCTCGTCCGGCGGGCGGCGCCGTTCCAGTCGTTGCCCGAGTCCGCCTGGTTGGCGGTGCTCGAAATGCTGGCCGGCGCCTACCCGTCGGATGTGTTCGCCGAACTACGGCCGCGGTTGGTGTGGGACCGCGATCAGGACGTGATCACCGGCCGACCGGGTGCCCAGCGACTGGCGGTTACCAGCGGCGGGACTATCCCCGACCGGGGACTGTTCGCCGTCCACCTCGCGGGCGGCGCGCGCAGCAAACTGGGTGAGCTCGACGAGGAGATGGTGTACGAGTCCCGCATCGGCGATGTGTTCGCCCTGGGCGCCTCCAGCTGGCGAATCGAGGACATCACCCACGATCGGGTGCTGGTCTCCCCCGCACCGGGCGTACCCGGCCGGATGCCCTTCTGGCACGGCGACGCACTCGGCCGAGGCGCAGAGCTGGGCCACGCTGTGGGGGCCTTTACCCGCGAAGTCGGCGCCCTGCCTGATGCTCAGGGCCGCGAACGGCTCATGCGCGACGGACTCGATCCGTTCGCCGCGGCCAACCTGACTGCCTACCTGTCCGAGCAGCGGGTGGCCACCGGCACGCTGCCGACGGACCGCACGCTGCTCCTCGAGCGGTTCCGCGACGAGTTGGGCGACTGGCAGGTGGTGCTGCACTCCCCCTTCGGCGCGGCCGTCCATGCGCCGTGGGCTTTGGCTGCTGCGGCGGCCCTGCGGCACCGCCTGGGCCTGGACGTCGCGGTGTTCCACGGCGATGACGGCATCGTCCTGCGCATCCCCGACGGCGAAGACGACCTGCGGTGGGACGACGTCAGGGCCGCGGTTCTCGTCGATCCGCACGAGATCGACGCGATCGTCACAGCGGAGATCGGCGGCAGCGCCCTATTCGCGGCGCGTTTCCGCGAGTGCGCCGCCCGGTCGTTGCTGCTTCCGCGCCGCCAACCCGGCAAGCGTGCCCCGCTGTGGCAGCAGCGCCGGCGCAGCGCCCAGCTGTTGGCCGTGGCAGCGGAGTACCCGGGCTTCCCCGTCGTGCTCGAGACTATGCGCGAATGTCTGCAGGACGTGTATGACCTCGACGCCCTGCGCGGCGTGCTGGCTGGCCTGTCCACCGGGGCCATCGCCCTGCACGAGGTCACCACTGATCAGCCGAGTCCATTCGCCCGGTCGTTGCTCTTCGGCTACGTGGCGGCCTTCATGTACGAGGGCGACTCCCCCCTGGCGGAGCGTCGCGCCCAGGCGCTGGCGCTGGATTCTTCGCTGCTGGCGGAGCTGCTCGGCACCGTTGAACTGCGCGAACTGCTGGATGCCGATGCCATCGCCGCCGTGTCGGCGGAGGTCGGCTGGCGGACCGCCGATCGCCCGCTGCGCGACGCGGAGGATGTCGCTGACGCGCTGCGCGTCCTCGGTCCGCTGGGCGACGACGCACTGGAACTGCGCGGCGCCGACCCGCAGTGGGCTCGGGACTTGGTCGCGGCCAAGCGTGCGATCGTGGTGCGTATCGCAGGAGAGCAGCATGTGGCGGCCATCGAGGACGCGGGACGGTTGCGCGACGCCCTGGGCACCGCACTCCCGCTCGGCGTGCCCACAGCGTTCACCGAACCGGTTGCCGACCCGCTGGGCGATCTGGTCGCAAGGTATGCCCGAACTCACGGACCCTTCTCGGCCAACGAGGCTGCCGCGCACCTCGGCCTCGGGCGGGCCGTGGTCGTCGCGGTGCTGGAGCGCCTGAGCCCCTCAGGACGAATCGTGGCCGGAGAGTTCCTGCCCGGCGGAGCTGGGCGGGAATGGTGCGACGCAGACGTGTTGCGCCGGATCCGCCGGCGCAGCATCGCAGCGCTGCGCCGCGAGGCTGAGCCTGTGTCGCAGGCGCAGTACGCCTCCTTCCTGCCCGAATGGCAAGGCGTAGGGCGTGAGGGCCGCGGGGCGGAGGGTCTGTACGCCGCCCTCGACCAGCTAGCCGGCTGCCCCCTCCCACTGTCCGGGCTCGAAACCCTGGTGCTCCCGGCCCGAGTGCGTGACTACAGCCCGGGACTGTTGGATACGCTCACCGCAGCCGGCGAGGTGGTCTGGGCCGGCGCCGGCGGGCTGCCCGGCGGCGACGGTTGGGTCACTTTCGCGCCCGCCGATGTGCCAGAACTGCTGCCCGACGCCCTGCCGCTCGCCGACTCGATCACTGACCCCGACCTCGCGGCCGCAGTGCTGGAGTCCGTAGGTGCGGGCGGCGGCTGGTTCCACGGCCAGATCCTCGCCATGCTCAGCGCCGAGCGGCCCGAGGGGTTCACCGGCGACGGGCTCGCCGACACGCTCCAGGAGTTGTTGTGGGCCGGTTGGATCACCAACGACACGCTCGCGCCACTGCGACGCCGGCTCGGCCGCGCCCCTCGCAGACCGATTGCGCGTGGATCTGTGGACAGCATTGTCGCCCAGTCGGCGGGACCA
Organism: Candidatus Nanopelagicales bacterium; assembly: GCA_044326505.1. Classification (GTDB taxonomy): domain Bacteria; phylum Actinomycetota; class Actinomycetes; order S36-B12; family UBA10799; genus JACJWR01. The sequence continues at coordinate 3,879 of JBIRBF010000183.1, forward strand.
GCCGCGGGCGCGCGCCGTCGCCGCAGTCGGCCCGGAGGTCGATCTTCGTCGCGCGCTGCGCTGCTCCCCGGCCGCTGGTCGGCCGTACCGCGCCCCGATGCCGACCCAAGTCTGCGCGCCGCCACCGGAGCCGACTGGCTGCTCGCCCGCCACGGCGTCGTCACAAGGGGCGGCCTGACGCCGGAGCGCTACCCGGGCGGGTTCGCCACCGCCTACAAAGTGCTGTCCAGGGTCGAGGAGTCCGGCGGCTGCATCCGCGGCTATGCGATCGAGGGGCTGGGTGGCGCACAGTTCACCTCATCCACCGCCGTCGACCGCCTTCGGGCCCATCGGCCCTCAGCTGGCGCGCCGCTCCTGCTCGCGGCGGCGGATCCGGCCCAGCCCTACGGCGCGGCCCTGCCCTGGCCGACGCGCGCCACGGCGGATGCGGGCCATCGACCGGGGCGTAAGGCGGGCTCGGTTGTAGTGCTCATGGAAGGTCAGCTCACTGCCTACCTGGAGCGCGGCGGTCGCTCGCTGCTGACCTGGTCCGACGACTCAGCGACCCTGGGCGCCGTGGCCACCGCGTTCGCCGAGGGCGTCCGTGCGCGCCGCCTCGACCCGCTCGCCATCCAGCGGGTCAACGGCGTGGGCATCGGTGACACCGCCGTCGGCGCGGCGCTTCAGGACGCCGGCTTCGTGTGGACGCCGCGCGGAATGCGGATGCGATGACCGCCCCGACCGTTCACTCGTCGGTCCAAACGGCGGCCGGACCCGGCGATGGGAATACCCCGCCGCCGGGTCCGGTTGCAACATGCGGATGTGTAAGGCTGTCGTATCCTGATGAGCGCGAGGAGGTGTTCCGTGGTTGTTCTGCGCACGATGATCGGCGACGAGCTCCGATCCCGAAGGCTCGACCAAGGGCGCACGCTGCGCGACGTCAGCGGAGCTGCGCGCGTATCGCTCGGCTACCTCAGCGAGGTGGAACGCGGCCAAAAGGAAGCCTCAAGCGAATTGCTCGCCGCCATCTGCGGCGCCCTGGAGGTCCCGCTCTCGGATGTCTTGCGGTCGGTGAGCGACAAGGTCGCCAGGGTTGAGTTCCCCACCCCTCGACTCGTGAGCGACGTCCAAGTCGGCCTCACCCCCGCCGGACGCTAACCGTTCCGAGGAACCACGTTCCGCGCCAGCTCCAACGCCGCGAGAACCGTCTGCGCACGAATCTCTGAGCGATCACCGGCCAGTGCCAGCCGACTCACCGCGTGCGAATCTTGCCCGCCGACGCGGGCGTCAACGCCGATGAACACGGTCCCCGGCAGAGCATCGCCCTGCGCCTCGGGGCCAGCAACGCCCGTTGTACTGAGCCCGATGTCCGCACCGAGCAGGTGTCGCACGCCCCGGGCCATCTGAGCAGCCACTTCTGCATCCACCGGACCGCGCCCTGCCAGGAGGTCAGCGTCGACCCCCAGCAGCTGTGCCTTGAGTTCGGTGGCGTACGCGACAACACCGCCGCGAAAGGCCCGAGACGCCCCCGGGATCGCTACGATCGCTGCGGAAAGCAGCCCACCGGTCAGAGACTCTGCGGTGGCCAGCCACAGCCCGCGGCGCTGAAGGTCGCCCAGCAGGACACTCGCGCGGTCGCCCTGGTCGACGTCGCCGCC
>JBIRBF010000185.1:0-5426 GCA_044326505.1 Candidatus Nanopelagicales bacterium
CGGTGGCCGACCAAGTGGACGCAGGTCAGTTCGGGCTCGGCGCCGACGGCACTGGATCGGATACCGCCGATCCAGTGCTGGATCCGCCCTGGGTGGCCATCATGGTGATCCGCGACGCCGCTGTGACGGGCGACGAGGTCGTCGGCGTCTCTGCGACGGACTCGGTCACCGGATTCGGGGCCCTGACCGCCGTCGGGTTGGCCTCGCGCTGGGGGTGCGGGGTCCGCATGCTCGGGGGTGAGGAGCCAATCCGGGAGGTCAAGAGCCCCGTGGCGCTAGAGCTGGCTCGGGAGTTGGCCAAGGCCGTCGGAGTGGCGATCGACATTGAGAGCCATCCGACTCCTCTGGCGAAGGTCGTTGGGCCGGAGTCCGGCGTCAGGGCGGTGGTGTGCGGGCTCACGGAGGTGGCCGGCACCGTCTCGCGCTTCGCAGGCACCGAGAAGGTCTCCCGCCACGGCCTGGAGTCCGGCGACGCGGGCTTGGCACTGCGCCTGCTGGAGGACGCTGCACCGGATGTGGTGCTCGTGCTCGATGGGCTGCAGTTGGACAGCGAGGTGCGCGGTGCAGGGCCCGCCCTGGCCCGGACGGCGGCGGTCTTCCTGGGTGCCGCGGTGATTCTTGGGGCAGGTGCCAGCGCCGCCGCTGCGACGGAGGTGAGTAGTTCCGGCGCTGCGTCCGCCGGTGCCGTGGCCACCCCCGTGGCGTCCGCCGCGGTGACCCCGGCGGCTCCGTCGTCACCGCTGACGAGCGCCCCGGCGGTCAGCTCCTCGGTTGCGTCCGGATCGGACTGGTCGGGATCGGCGGTGGCCAAGCCCGGCGGATTCTGGTTCGACGGGGTGATCCAGATGGACGACCCGAAGCTCGATGCCTACCCGATCGCCTGGACGAACCCAACGGACCCGCAGACCTCCATCGTGGGTATGCCGGACTTCCAGACACCGCCGTCGAACCCGGACACGCCGGTGTCCGTTCCTCCCAAGCCGCCGGTTGTGTCACCTGGTCCGGTCGCCCCGGACGTGGTGGCGCCGGTGACGGCCGGTCCGGTGGTGGACGTGCCGGCCGCGGCTGCCGTGGTGCAGACGAAGGACCCGGTCGCTCAGGCGTCCTCCGCCGAACAGGCGTCGCCGACGGTCGTCGATCCGGTCGCTCAGGCGTCCTCCGCCGAACAGGCGTCGCCGACGGTCGTCGATCCGGTCGCCGCGCCGGCACAGACAGTGGAGCCAGCCATCGTTGCGGTGGCGGACGTGCCGGCGGTGGACGTTGGAGCGGCCGACGTGCCGGTGGCGGACGTGCCGGCGGTGGACGTTGGAGCGGCGGACGTGCCGGCGGTGGACGTTGGAGCGGCGGACGTGCCGGCGGTGGACGTGCCCGTCTCCGTTGCGCAGGACGTCCAGGACTCTCCCGCCGCGACAGTTGTGGAGCAGCAGGCAACCTCGGCGCCAGTCGCAGGCGAGGGCGAGGCGCAAAGCGCACCCGAGAGCTTGGCGCTCACGGGAGGCGCGGGAACGACGGCGGCAGTGGGAGCCGTGGGTGCGGGCCTATTGGCTGCGGGTGCCGGTCTGATCGCGGCCACGCGCAAGCGCGACGGCGACGACCCCGACGACGCCGACCCCGAGCCGCAGACCACCTGACGGGTGTCACGGCCGCGGGTGGGTCAGGCCCGCACAAGTGCCGGGGCGGCATTCGCGGCGCAGGACAGCACCGCGGTGCTGTCGGTGGATCGGTCGGTGAGGTGCCAGGTCCACAACGACAGGCCCGACTTGGCCTCGTCGCCGGCAACCCAGAGTTCGAGTGCCTCGGGCAGCGGCAGCTGGAGTGCCTTCGCCAGCGCTTCCTTGCGCGTCCAGAGGTGCCAGAACAGCGCGGTGGCCCGGTCGGGCTGATCTGCGGCCGCGCGGGCCAGAAGCTCCTGTTCGGCCTTGGGGAACCAGCGGCGGGCCAGCTCGGTGGCCTGCGGGGCCGGGCGCACTACCTCGACGTCAATACCCAGTCTCCCGGTGGCCAGGCCCAGGGCCAGCCATCCGCGGCTGCTCGACCGCGACGCCGTGCGAGGGTCGCCGACCAAGTACGGCCGGCCGTCGTCGTGGTGTCGAAGCACCGCCGGAGCGCAGATCTGCCCAGAAAGGAGCTCTGCCGCAGCCTCGCGCGGGCTCTCGACCGCCTCGGCGTCGAACCGCCAGGCGACCAAACCGGGGACCTGGCAGACGGCTGACATGGCTACTGAGCGTACGCCGTGATTGCTCGCTAGCGTTCGGGGTGATCACGACGAGAGGGGCAGCTATGCAGTGGGACAACTTGTCGGCGCCGGCATGGACCGGCGAGATCAGCAACAGGGACGCCAAGGAGCAGGTGGCCCAGCAACTGGCGGCGCAGGCGTCCGACGGGGACGTGATCGGCATTGGTTCGGGCTCCACCAGCTTTCTTGCCCTCCTCGCCCTGGCCGGCCGGGTGTCCGACGAGGGCCTGCGGGTGCGCTGCGTGCCCACGTCGTACGAGATTTCGGGCTACTGCACCGACCTGGGGCTGGACGTCACGGACCTGTCCAACGCCCGACCGGATTGGTGCTTCGACGGAGCCGACGAGGTCGATCCTCAGCACAACCTGATCAAGGGACGGGGCGGCGCATTCGTACGCGAGAAGCTCGTGTTCGCGGCTGCCCGCCGCCGTTTCATCCTGGTGGACGACTCCAAGTTCGTGCCGCGCATCGGGGCCAAATTCAAACTCCCGCTCGAAGTCATCCCGGAGGCGGTCAACCTCGTTCGCACGACCCTTCGCGAAATCCTTGGAACCGTGCCGGTGGTGCGGCCCGCTGGCGGCAAGGACGGTGGCGTCATCACCGAGCAGGGTGGCCTGATCATGGACCTGGCGCTGTCGGCGGAGTTGGTGGCCGCTCACCCTCCCGTGGAACTTGAGGCGCTGTTGAACAACACGGTCGGCATCACCGGGACCGGCCTGTTCGCCGGCTACGAACTCGAGGTGCTCTCCGGCTGATCGGTCGCAGCCTCCGGTGCGCGCCGCATGAGCACCTCCTGCACGGCTGAAGCGAGAAGCTGCCCGCTGGGTCCGTAGAACTCGCCACGGCTCAGAGCGCGCCCGCCGCGTGCCACGTGGCTGTCCTGCACGAACAGCACCCAGTCGTCGGCGCGGATGGGGGAGTGGAACCACATCGCATGGTCCAGCGACATCAGCCGGTAGTCGGTGCGCTCGTCGGGCGGCAGCGGAATCACCGTGGTGCCGGGCAGGGTGATGTCCGAGAAGTAGGTGAGCGCGCACACGTGCAGCAGCGGGTCGTCGGGCAGCGCCTCGAAAGTGCGGAACCAGGCCATGCGCTGAGCCGCGCCTCCGGTGATGCGGGCCGTGGTCGCGGGATCGACGAGCCGCACGTCGATCAGCCGTTCGTCGGGATAGCCCATCTCCCGAAGTCGGGGATCTTGAGACGCCACCGGCAGCACGGCCTCGGGCAGGTCCGTCGGCGACGGGACCGGCGGCATGTGCGAGAAGCGGTCGGGTCCGTCGGCCGGCACGGCGAACGAAGCCGACATGGTGAAGATCGTCTCGCCGTACTGCACCGCGCGCACGAGCCTGGTGCTGAACGACCTGCCGTCCCTCGGCCGCTCGACCAGGTAGACGATCGGGTCGGCCGTGCGCCCCGGCCGCAGGAAGTACCCGTGCAGCGAATGCACGTTCCGATCCGCGTCGATTGTGCGGCCGGCGGCAACGAGGGCTTGGGCCGCTACCTGGCCGCCGAAGGCTCGCAGCGGCGCACCGGCGTGGCAATAGCCGGAGAAGATGTCCCGATCCACCCTCGTGAGTGCGAACCGATCCTGGAAGTGGGCATCGGGGGACATGGGAGCTCTCCGCGCCGCCGCTAGTCTCGCTTGTGGACCAGGTGCTGGAACTGCAGCAGCAGTGCCACAGTGGCGGTCCAGCCGGTCTGGTGGCTGGCGCCGAGGCCGTGGCCGTCGTCGCCGTCGAAGTACTCGTAGAACGGCACGAGGTCGCGCCAGTGCGGGTCGGTCTGGAAGTAGTCGTTGGCGCCGAACACCACCCGGGTACCGTCCTCGCCGCGCACGAAGAGGCTCGTGAGCCGCTCGGCGATGTCGCCGGCCACATGCGCCAGGGAGACCTCATCGCCGGAGCCGGACGGGTACTCGATGGCGAACGTGTCGCCGAAGAACGAGTCGTACGACGCCAGGGTCTGGACGATCATCACGTTGATGGGGAACCAGATCGGCCCGCGCCAGTTGGAGTTGCCGCCGAACATCCGGTTGCGGGACTCGGCCGGCCAATAGGGCAGCGTGTAGGCCTGGTCGCCGACGGTAAACGTGTACGGGTCATCGCGGTACACCGCCGACAGGCTGCGCACCCCGTGTTTGGACAGCATCTCGAGCGGATTGAGTACATGTTCGAGGATGCGTCGCAGGCGGGCCGGTCGCACCACGGTGAACAGCATGGCGGTGCCGTCGCCCTGCTCGGGGGCGAGCGCGATGCTGCCGGCGAGTTCCGGATGGTGGGCGAGCACCCGCTCGCGCAGTTTGATCGCTTCCGGGCCGAGCTGCAGGCCGTTGGCCATGTGCTGGCCGCTGAGCGGGATGACTGCGCAGGCGAGCATCGGGATGATCGCCTGCATCGAGATCACGCCGAGCTGGGTGGCGGTGCCGTCGGGGTGGACGATGGCGTCGCAGTAGAAGCCGGCGTCCTCGTTCCACAGGCTGGTACCGCCCCGGCCGTTCTCGATCGCGTTGGCCACGATGGCGAAGTCGAGCAGCATCTTCTCGATGTCGTTGGCCCAGCCATGCGCGTGCCGGCTGAGCTCCAGGCTCATCTGGGCCATCGAGATCACCATCTGCGCGACCCAGGCGGTGCCGTCGGACTGCACCAGTTGCCCGCCGGTCGGCAGCGGTTCGTCGCGGTTGAAGATGCCGATGTTGTCCATGCCCAGGAAGCCACCGCCGAAGAGGTCGTCGCCCCCTGGGTCCTGCGTGTTCAGCCAGTTGCTGAGACTCGCGATGAGGCCGCGGTAGACGCTGCTCAGGAAGTCGACATCCGGCTTGCCGTTGAGCGCGTAGTCCATCTGGTAGATCTGCCAGGCCGCCCAGGCGTTCACAGGCGGGTTGGTGTCGGAGAAGTTCCACTCGTACGCCGGGACCTGGCCGTGGGGGTGCTGGTAGAGGCTGGACAGCATCAGCCGCGCCTGCTTCTTGGCGAAGGCTGGGTCGATCATGGCCATCGTCACGCAGTGGAAGCCCAGGTCCCAGGCGGCGTACCAGGGGTACTCCCAGGCGTCCGGCATGAGCAGGAGGTCCTCGTTGACGATGTGCTGCCACGTGCTGTTGCGCCCCTGCCAGCGCTCGGGTGGCGGCGGGGGTCCAGTCGGGTCGCCGGCCAGCCACCGGTACACGTGGTAGTTGTAGAACTGCTTGCAC
>JBIRBF010000006.1:0-32003 GCA_044326505.1 Candidatus Nanopelagicales bacterium
GTCGAGCAGGTGATGGCGGCCGCCCTGAACGCGACGGTGGCTGATGGACATGCGCTGCGCGACGTGCTGCAGGAGTGGGCGATCCGTCACTTCCAGGCCAGTGAGCCGGGCTTCTTCAACAACGCCCGAACCGTGGTGCTCGGGGGCCTCAACCATGCGCGCACCACCCGCATCCTGCGGGAGTACACGGACAACATCGAGTTCGCCGACCCGCTGCTGCGCCTGGACCTACCCGCCCGGTTCGACTCCAACCCCGCCCTTGGCCTCGCGGCGAACGTCGGCATGTGGCCGCTGCACCAGCTCCCCACCGCCGTGAAGTCCCGTATCAAGGCGCCGGGCCAGCAGCTGAGCATGGTCATGGCGCGTAAGGCTGCGCGCGACTGCGACGTGGTCGTGGCCACCTACGACGAGCTCATCGGCTTCGGCCTAGAGGATCTGGCGGGCAAAACGCTGGTAACCGCCGCGATCTCCGATGACCGGTTGGCCGAGCTGGCCGGTCGCGGCGTCGACATCGTGCTGGACTCCACCCCCCAGCCGTTCGAGGGCATCACCGTGTCCGCAGCGGCGCTGGAAGCCATGATGCTGGCCCTCGTGGGCGGCTCGTCGGCCGGCCTCACCAACGACGACCTGCTTGACATCATCGTCTCGGCGGGTTTGGAGCCGCGGGTGCTGTACCCCAGTGGGCACAAGCGCAAGAGCCGGTTTGCCTTCGTCATCCACCCGCTGTCGCAGAAGTTCTTCGAGACCGTCGAGCCGCTCAACACGATCTCCAAGGTGTCCCCGCAGCCGGTGATGGACGTGGTCGAGAAGCTCGTGGCCTACAGCCCGCCCTTCATCTACAGCCACGTCACCGGGATCGAGTCGCCGACCGGTGCCGAAGCGGAGGGATGGCTCATCACCGTCGGTGGCACGCCCAAGGAACTGATGGCCCACAGCCCCGAGTTCACCTACGCCCGGCTGCTGTCGGCGGCCGAGACCGCCAAGAAGCTGGGCGCGCAGGTCATGGGGCTGGGCGCCTTCACCAAGGTGGTCGGGGACGCCGGCGTGACGGTGGCCAAGCAGGCACCGCTGCCGGTGACGACCGGCAACAGCTACAGCGCGTCAGGCGCGCTGTGGGCGGCCCACGACGCGCTGCTGCGCATGGGCATCGCCGATGTCGACGAGCAGGGCCGATTGCGCGGCAACGCGATGGTGGTGGGTGCCACCGGGGCCATCGGCTCGGTGTGTGCGCGGCTGCTGGCCCTCGCGAGCGACGACCTCTGGCTGGTGTCCCCAGAGTCGGCCAAACTGTTGGCGCTCAAGGAGGAGATCGAGCGGGACAATCCGCGCGCCAGGATCCACGTGGCCGCCACCCCGAATGAGTACCTGAGCGAGATGGACGTGATCGTCACGGCTACGTCCGGTGCCGGCAAGCGGGTGCTGGACATCATGGCCGTCAAGCCCGGGTGCGTCATCACCGACGTCGCTCGCCCCCTGGACCTGTCCGCCGAGGACGTGGCCAAACGCCCCGACGTGCTCGTCGTGGAGTCCGGTGAGATCGAACTGCCCGGCGACATCCGGATGAAGAACATCGGGTTGCCGCGCGGGGTGGTCTACGCATGCCTGGCCGAGACTGTGGTGCTCGCGCTGGAGGGCCGGTTCGAGAGCTTCACGGTGGGCCGCAACATCGAGTGGGAGAAGGTCAAGGAGATCTATCGCCTGGGCCTCAAGCACGGCATGAAGCTCGCCGCCATCTCCGGGGTCAACGGGGTCTACAACGACGAGGACATCGCCCGCATCCGGGAACTGGCGCTGGCCGCGCGCCAGGCGCAGGCCGAGGTCGGCTGAGGGGCTATGGACGACAGCACGCGGCGGGCGTTGATCATCGTTGATGTCCAGCGCGACTTCTGCGAGGGAGGAGCCCTGCCCGTCGAGGGCGGCTTCCAGGTGGCGGAGCAGATCGCCGACTATGCGCGTGCGCATCGCAACGACTTCGACTTGGTGATCACCACACGGGACTGGCACCGGGGCGACAACGACAACTCCGGGCACTTCGCCGTGCCGGGAACCCAGCCGGACTACCGCACGACGTGGCCGGTGCACTGTGTGCAGGGCACCGACGGGGCGCGGTACGCGCCAGCCCTCGAGGCGATCGCGGACATCGTCGACGACGAGATCCTGATGGGGCAGGGCTCGCCGGGCTATTCGGGGTTCAGCGGGAGGAGTCCCACCGGTGCGACGCTCGACCAGGTGCTGGTCGCGGCGGGTATCGCAGCCGTCGAGGTAGTGGGCCTGGCGACCGACTTCTGCGTGTGCGCCACTGCCGTGGACGCGGCGCGCCACGGGTACGCCGCGGCGGTCCCGCTGGACCTGTGCCGCAGTGTGAGTGCGGACGACACCCCGGCCGCGATCCGGCGGATGCGTGACGCCGGAGTCGTTGTTCGGCCCAGCTAGCCGGAAGTCACGACGGCCCAGGTTTCGCCGGCACGGTGACGCGTGGATGGACGTCCTCGCCCCCGACGAACAGCCCCAACCGCCGCAGGCCCTCGGCCAGATCCGCACGCGAAGCTGTGTAGGACAGGCGCACGTGGGTGTCGGCCGTTGCATCGCCGAAGTCCAGACCCGGCGTGAGCGCGACGTGGGCCTGCTCGAGCGCCCGTTCGCAGAAGCTCCATGCGTCCAGCCCGGTGCTGCTGACGTCGAAGTAGACATAGAAGGCCCCGTCCGGGACGACCGTCGCGGGGAGGCCGATGGCGGATAGGCCGTCGACGACCATCCGGCGGCGGGCCAGCAACTCGCGGCGTCGGTCCTCGCAGACTGCCAATGACTCCGGCGTGAAGCATTCCAGCGCGGCGTGCTGGGCGGGGGTGGAGGCGCACAGGAAGTAGTTCATGGCCAAGCGCTCCACCGGTGCCACGAGCTCATCGGGCAGGATCGCCCAGCCGAGCCGCCAGCCGGTCATCCCGAAGAACTTGGAGAAGCTGCTGAGGACGATGGCGTCCGGGTCGGATCGCAGGATCGTCGGCGCAGGCGCGCCATCCTCGGCCGGATCGGAGAGTTCGAGGTAGATCTCGTCCACGATCCGCCAGGCGCCCTGCTCGCGGGCGAAGGTGCACACGGCGTCGAGCTCGTCGGCCGGGACGCTCGTGCCGGTCGGGTTCGAGGGGCTGGCGACCATCACTGCCGTCGTTCGCTCGGTCCAGGCCGCGGCGACGCTGGCCGCGGTCAGCTGGAAGCGTGACCGCTCGCTGGTGGGAACCAGAATCGCCCGGCCGCCGAAGGTGTCCACAAGTTGCCGGTTACAGGGGTAGGAGGGGTCCGCGATGACCACGTCGTGTCCCTCATCCGTCGTGGCAGCGAGCGTCAGGAGCAGAGCTGCCGAGGCGCCCGAAGTCACGGCGATGCGACCTGGATCGACGGCGATGCCGTGTCGGTTGAGGTAGAACTCCGCGATCGCGCGGCGCAGGGCGGGGAGCCCCAGGGCGGGGGTATAGGGCAGCGGGCGGCCGTCCATGGCGTCGCGCATCGCTGCCCGCACCGCCGGGGGAGCACCGAAGTCTGGCTCGCCGAGGCTGAGCCTGATGACGTGGTGGCCGTGATCCTCAATGTCTCCGGCGCGCTGGCTGAAGGCCATCGCGTGGAAGGGCTCGGCCGCCAGGGCACGACGGGAGAGCTTCATTGCACCAACGTGCCAGATGGCGGCTGAATGCGCCGCCTGGGACCGCCGAGTGCCTGCGCCCGGGGGGTGGACATCCGCACTCCCGGAAAAAACGTTTCAAAAATTGTTCACAAGGTGCATCCGCAACGGTTTTGAACACGTATTGCTAGGTGACAGATCAAATAGTGGCCAAGGCCACGCACCTAAGGAGTGAGTCATGACCACCAGGAAGACCCGCATCACCTTCATCGGTCTCGCGGCCGCCGCGTCGCTGACCCTGGCCGCCTGCGGCTCGAGTTCGAGTAGCGAAAGCGCATCGTCCTCGCCGGCTTCGCAGACGCCCGCGAGCAGTGCGCCCGCCTCGCCCTCGGCCAGCATGTCGCAATCCATGAGCGCGACCGCAGCCGCCGGCGACATCGTCGCCGTCGCGTCCGCCAACCCGACGACCACCACGCTGGTCACCGCGCTGGATGCCGCCGGGTTGGTGACCGCCCTGCAGGCGCCGGGACCCTTCACCGTGTTTGCGCCCACCGACGATGCCTTCGCGGCCCTGCCCGCCGGTGTCCTCGACAAGTTGGTGCAGCCGGCGAACAAGGACGCGCTGACCAAGATCCTGACCTACCACGTGGTGAACGGCGAGTACCCCTCGTCCGCGGTGAAGGACGGTCAAGTGCCGACACTCGAGGGCCAGAACCTGACCATCAGCACCGCTAACGGCGTCACCGTGAACGGTGCCACGGTCACCACGGCCGATGTCGAGGCCAGCAATGGCGTCATCCACTTGATCAACCAGGTGCTGCTGCCCCCGGGCTTCGACCCCGCGACGCTGCAGTAGCCGGCGCTTGCACGGGGGGCGGGCGCCAGTTTCGGGCGCCTGCCCCCTTCGTGTAAGACTCCCGTGTGGACAGCGTCGAGGACCCTGTGGGCGAAGCCTTCGCCTCCGGCGATCCCGACGCGGTGGCTATGGCCTATGCAACCTGGGGCGGCCTGGTCTACACGATCGCCCTCCGAGTTGTTGGGGACCCCGACGACGCGGCGGATATCACTCAGAGCACCTTCTTATCGGCCTGGCGCGGGCGGGAGTCCTTCGACCCCAGCCGCGCCCCGTTCAAGTCCTGGTTGGCATCGATCGCCCGTCGCCGGGCGATCGACCACCTCCGACGGCCCGTCGAAGCGCGTGAGCTGGCCACGGCTGAGCAGTCCGAATCGGACTCGGCCACGCTGGATCACGCCGAGGGCGTGGTCGACCGCGTGGTACTGCGAGCCGAGTTGGACACGCTGGAAGAGCCGGCCCGCACGATCGTGGGCCTGGCGTTCTACTCGCAGTTCACCCACACCGAGATCGCAGAAAGCCTGGATCTGCCGCTGGGGACGGTCAAGAGCCATCTGCGCCGCAGCCTAAGCCGGCTCCGAAGGCGATTGGAGGACAGCCGCGATGTCGATGAATAGCGGGCACTTGGACCCCGAGACAGCTGCGCTGGCCGCGCTCGGCGAGCCCGTCGACCCTCGCGCGGAAGCCCACCTGCGCAGTTGCCGGGAGTGCCGCGACGAGGTCGCTGATCTGGCCGCCGTCGTGGCGACCGGGCGAGCTGTGAGTCCAGACGATCAACTGATCGACCCGCCGCGATCGACCTGGGGCACGATCCAAGCCGCCGTGGCTCAGCAGTTCGGCCAGCAAGCCCGAGTCACAGCACCAGTGGCGGACCTCGATTCCCGGCGCCGCCGTTCGAATGCCAGGCGGGGACTGGTACCGCTTCTGGCCGCTGCAGTGGTCGGGCTGGTGTTAGGCGGTGGCCTCGTGGCGCTCCTGGGTGCCTGGCAGGATGCCGGGCCGGTTGTGATGGCCACCGCTCCGCTCGGGCCGCTCCCGTCCGCAGCGGTCGGTGATGAGTCCGGAACTGCGTCGGTGCGGATGGCCAGAGGCGCGGAGACGTTGTCGGTTTCGACGCAGGACCTGGCCGACCCGCAGGGGTTCTACGAGGTGTGGCTGCTCAACCCCGAGTCCGGCGGGATGATCGCGATGGGCATCGTGCCGGGCGGCAGCCACCGGACGGAACTGCCCTTGCCGCCTGGGGTCGATCTGGCCGCCTATCGGGCGGTGGACATTTCAGACGAGCCGTTCGACGGCGATCCGGGTCACTCGGCGGTCTCAGTACTGCGCGGCGAACTCGCCAGTTGAGGGCTCGCCGGGCCGTTTGAGCAGTTCCCCGCACGGACAATGATGGGCGAGGTGGCGAGGCTAGGGTCGGGGCCATGACCCCCCGTCGCCTCCTGCTCCTGCTGCCGTTGCTGGTACTCGCCGGCTGCGGACGGCTGGACCAACTGCCCTACTCGCCCGCGACGACCCCGGCTCAGTGGTGCGAGGAGCGACCCTGCATCGAAGTCGGCGGAACGACAATCAACGAACCCATCGGGATCGTGCTGGTCTTTGCGCTCGCGCTGTTCTGGGTAGGTGCGGGAATCTACTTCCTGGCGACGCGGCGCGGGCAGCGCTCGCGGTTGTGGTTCGGGATTGCGCTGGTGCTCGGCGGCATCGGTGCCGGCCTGGCCGGGACCAGTTACCAGCTGTTCTCATACGTGCTGAAGTGCCAGGGCCGCGACGTGTGCGTGCTCACCAATGGCTTCGAAGTCGGCTACAGCGTCACCCAGGCCTGGAGTGTCAGCGCGATGGTGATTGCAGTGGCCTATGCCTGCACGCTTGGCCGGGCTCGCACTGCGCTGATTGTGTATGCCCTCGTGAATGCGCTCCTCTACTGCGTCGTGGCGGTCGTCGGAATCATGGCGCCGAGCGCGATCGCGCTGTCGTTCTCGGTCCTCATGCTCTTCGCACTGCCCGGAGTGATCATCGTGATCGCCATCACCGCTCGCCGGCTCCGCTCGCCCAAGGAGCGGGCGATCTTCACGGCGGCTGTGCTGCTGCTCCTGGTGCAGGTGGCGTACTACGCGTACTGGGCGTCCGGCCTGACGAAGACGCTGTGGGACGGTGGCAACGGTGTCTACTTCTCCGAGAACGACGTTCTGCACATCGGCTTCATCCTGTGGCTTGCCTACTTGTTGTGGCGCGTCGGACCGACGCTGGACGACCGCGAGACCGACGCTGTCGGCACCACGCCCGACGCCCCGGGGATCGGGCAGTCGCGGGCGTAGTGTGGCAGGTATGACACCCCCGGGTTCGTCCACGTCCCCGGGTAGCGCGCCGGTGTCGCCGTCCGCTGCGGACCCCGCCGAGAGCGCCCCCTCGGTCCGAGAGCGGTCGGGCCGGCGCGAGACACCCGCCCGGGTCGTCGGGATCGGCAGTTCCGCCGGCGGCTTGAAGTCGCTCATGGCGGTGCTCCGCACGGCCCCGACTGTGGCCGGCTACTGCTATGTGGTTGCGCAGCACATCTCGCCGGACTTCGACAGCCCCCTCACCGAGCTGCTCGCCCGCGCCGGGGACCTGGAGGTGGTCACGGCCGAGGACGGCATGCGGCTGCGGCCCGATGTCGTCTTCGTGTGTCCGCCGGGTAGCGATATCACTGTGGATCACGAGGCCCTCGGACTGGCAAAGCCGCCACAGGACAGATTCGCGCACCCTCGCATCGATCTACTCTTCGTATCGCTGGCGAGCACGTGGGGCCGGAGCTGCACGGCCCTGGTGCTGTCGGGTTCGGGTTTGGACGGATCCGAGGGCATCCGCGCGGTCAGTGAAGCCGGCGGGGTGGTGATCGCGGAGGACCCGGTGACGGCCGAGTTCGACTCTATGCCGAGGGCGGCCATCGCGACGGGACTCGTCGACGTCGTCGCCAAACACGATCAGATCGGCGCCGAGGTCGGGCGATCAGCCGACGTTCGCCCCTCGGATCCGGGGTCCGTGGCCGCCACCGAAGACCGCGCAGTCATCGCGGAGGACGCTGGCGCCCCCGCGTCTCCGGAGCCCTCTGACTCCGACGTCAAGATCGTGGTGGACCAGCTCCGGACCGTCTTGGGCACCGACTTCAGCGAGTACAAACCCCGCACCCTCGCCAGGCAGATTGCGCGCCGAATGTCGGTCGTCGGAGTAGCAGACATCCCCACGTACCGTCGTCTGCTCGCCAGTGATGAGCACGAGGCGAGCGCGCTGACGTCAGCCCTCTTGATCAAGGTGACCGCGTTCCTGCGCGATCCAAGTGCGTGGAGCGCGCTGGAGGCGGTACTGCGCGAGGAGTGGGCCGGGCGGGATCCCGGTCGCTTGGTCCGGATCTGGGTACCTGGTTGCGCCACCGGCGAGGAGGCCTACACGGTGGCGATGATGGCGGCCCGAGTTCTTGGAATCCTCGAGCGCCCGGACCGCCGCATCAAGGTGTTCGCGACAGACCTGGCCGAGGATGCGCTGGACGCTGCTCGGCGGGGCGTCTACTCTGCCGAAGGGGTTGCTCCGCTTCCGGATTCCTGGCGCGATACGTGGTTGCGGCGGGAGGGTGACGGCTGGGCCGTCGTATCCGGGCTTCGCGACGCAGTGGTGTTCGCCGCGCACAACGTCGCTGTCGACCCGCCCTTCCCTGGCGTCGACCTGGTGTGCTTTCGCAACACGCTGATCTACTTCCAGGAATCCCTGCAGCACCAGGCCCTGGGCATGTGCCACTACGCGCTCGTGCCCGGTGGGATCCTCTTCCTGGGCAACTCGGAGCGGATCGCGCCGGACGACACCAGGTTCGAGGCCGTCGACACCCTGCACCGGATCTACCGTCGAACGTCGGACGCCTCGGGTGAGCACAGGGCCCAGCGGCGCACGATCCGCGCGGCGGCGGCCGTGGCTGAACCCCGCGAGCGCGAGTCGCTGCACGACGAGTTGATCGCCTCTTTCGTCCCGCCGTCCTTGCTCATCGACGCCCACGACGACGTGATCGAGGTCGTCGGCGACGTCTCGCAATGGTGCGCGGTCGCGGTTGGGCCGCGCAGCAACCACGTCGTGGCGCTCGTGCGCGAGGACCTCCGGGTTCCCGTGCTCGCGCTGATCGTCAGGTTGCGCGAAGGCGGCTCCGAACCGGTGACTCTCGACGTCCCGACCGATTCCGGTCCAGTGCGCATCACCGCTCGATTGCTCGATCCGAGCGGCACTGCGATTCTGGCGTTCGGCCAAGCCGACGTCGATGCCGCAGACAGCCTCCCGCCGGAAGGGTCCTTCGGGGATGCCGGGAGCGGCGAGCTTGCGGCGACGCGGGCGACGCTGCAGTCCGTGATCGAGGACCTGAGCGCGTCCAACGAGGAACTGCGCGCCCTCAACGAGGAGTTGCAGGCGGCTGGCGAGGAGGCGCAGAGCTCCAGCGAGGAGCTGGAGGCGGCCAACGAGGAGCTCTCCACGCTCAACCAGGAATTGCAGGTGCGCACGGCGGACCTGATGGCGGCCAAAGCGTATCTGGAGAGCATCGAGAGTGCTGTCTCCGCCGGGCTGTTGGTGGTCGACGACCAGGGCCGCATCACACGTTTCACGGCGCAGACGGTGCGGCTCTTCGCGCTCATCCCTAGCGACATCGGCCGTCCTTTGGCAGACATCCCCACGACTGCTCCGGTGCCGGGGCTTGCGGCCATGGTGGAGGCGTCCTCCCGCGCTGGCAAGGCCGTGATGGCGGACATCGTCGGCGCCGAGCACGACTTCCTGCTGCAGGCGCGCCCGTACCCGTCGTTGCCGCAGGGCGGGCCGTCGAGCGGGGGCGCGGTCCTGATCGTCACCGATGTCACCGAACTCAGTCGCGCGCGCCGCGCCGCCGTCCGCGCCGCGGCACAGGTGGCCGCCATCACCGACTCTCTCGAACCGGTGGTGTGGCAGCGCGACTCAGCGGGCAGGTTGGTCTTCCTCAGCCGAAGCGTCGAGTCGCTGCTCGGGCTGCACCGCGAGCGGGTGCTTGCCGACCAGTCGCTCCTCGTCGCGGCCATCCACCCAGACGACCGCGAGCAGGTGGCGCTGGCCTCGGCCGCGGCGGCTGATCGGAGGAGCCAGGAGTATCGGGTGCTGCGCAGCGACGGCGAGGTGCGCTGGGTGCGCGAGACGGTCACGACTTCAGATGCCTCACCAGCGGTCGATAGCTTCACTGTCGGCACGCTCGTCGATATCACCTCGGAACGTCGGGCCCGCGACGAGGCTGAAGGATCAAGCCAGACGGTCCATGCCTTGATGGAAGTCGAGCGTCTTGGCGTCGTGCTGTTGGACAAGGACAATCGCATCGTGAGGGCCAATCCGGCTTTCGCCGAGTTGGCGAGCCGTCCGGCCGACGAATTGGTCGGCATGCCGCTGGACGTGTTCCTGGAGCATCCGGGTGTCGATCCGAGCCACGACGGCAGCGTTCCTTGGCCGGAGGGTGTCGAGGCCCATTACTCGCGCTTCGTCGCAGGCGACGGGTCGACCCACATCGTCTCGCTCGAGCGCCGGCCGATCGCGGGGCGGTCCGGCCAGTCCCGGACCCTCGTCACGGTGCAGGACGCCACGGCCATGTCGAAGTACGCCAACGACCTGGGGACCAAGGTCCGCATCGATGCCCAGACCGGTGTGATGGCACGGGCGCACTTCCTCGCGACCATCGACCGCGAGTTGCGCGGCGCGCGCGCTCTCGGGGGGACGTCGGCGGCGATCTGGGTCGACCTGGACGACTTCAAGGCGATTAATGACACGTACGGCCACAGCACCGGCGACACGGTGCTGGCCGAGGTTGCCGATCGGCTGCGAACGTGCGCGCGCCGCGCGGACCCGGTCGGTCGCCTGGGCGGCGACGAGTTCGGCGTGCTGGTGACCGGGCTCGAGTCCGTCGAGGCCGCGCAAGTGGCCGCAGAACGCATCCTGCGTATCCTGTCCGAGCCGATCGAGACCGCGTCCGGATCGGTGTTCATCACCGCGTCGCTCGGTATCGCCTTCGCACCCGACGATGGTGATAAAGCGGACGCGCTCCTGCACAACGCCGATACCGCCATGTACGTCGCCAAGGGCCGCGGCGGCGATCGGTTGGCCTACTTCAACTCAAGCATGGACGACAACGCCAAACTGCGTTCCGAGATCAGGCTCGGACTCTCGTCGGCCATCCGCGAGCAGAGCTTCTGCATGCACTACCAGCCCATCTTGTCGCTCACGACCGGTGCCACGGTCGCCGTCGAGGCGCTCGTGCGCTGGCTGCGCGACGGCACCCCGGTTGCGGCAGCGGAGTTCATCGCAATCGCCGAGGAATCAGGCCTGATGCACGGCATCGGCCAGGTGGGGCGCAACGCGCTCGCTGAGGATCTGCGTTCTTGGTGCGCCGACCCGCTGCTCGCGGAATTGCCGGTGGCGGTGAATCTCTCGGCGGCTGAGCTCGGCGAAGCCCAGTTCGCCAGCAGCGTGTTGTCCTGGGAGCCGCCCGGCGGCTTCCAGCGGGTGCTGGTCGAGGTGACCGAGCGGAGCCTTGTCGCCGGTTCGGGCGCGGCGCTCGGAGCGCTCGAGCTGCTGTGCCGGCTCGGCGCCCGCGTGAGCATCGACGACTTCGGGTCTGGGTTCTCCAACCTCGCCATGCTCGAGCGGGTCAACCCGGCAGTCATCAAGATCGATCGTTCCCTGTTGCTCGGCGCCTTCGAGAGCGACCGCGGCACGGCCCTGCTCGGCGCTGCCGTCCAGATGGCCCACGCGCTCGGTTCGCTGGCGCTGGTGGAGGGCATCGAGACCGAGGAGCACGCCGCTCTGGTCCGCGACCTCGGCGCCGAGTTCGGGCAGGGCTACCTGTACGCCCGGCCGATGCCGGCCGCTGACTTCTCAGTCTGGTTGGCTGGACAAGTGGCGCCGGAACCCATGTGAGTCCCAGGGCGCGACCTGCTGTGGCGCCTGGGTGCACGAATCGTCAAATCCGATACGCGGACCGGATGGCGACCAGCATCGCCTCCCGCGCGTCGACCGACGAGGTCGCGCCGTCGACCAGCCCGCGCTCTATGCCTTCCAGAGTGGCGCCCACGGCTGCATCTGCGAACACGCGTCGCAGCCACCGGGATAGGTCGTGCCCTGCCGCGTGATGGGCGACCACGTCATCGGGGCATTCATGCAGAACGCGCTGCAGCTCCTTGATGTTGCGGGCCACGGCGACGACGCGGTCGCTGCCGTCCCGGAAGTAGAACCAACGATCCTCGGGCAGCTCGGCCTCGGTGTACTTGTGGCGATGCCGCTGGTGCTCGGTGAGCCGCGACCCGACGTTGAAGGCGTGCGAGGTCCCCAGTGGGTCGCGCAGGGCCAGATACGCGCTTCCCGGTCCAAGGTCGTTCAGGCTCGACCACACCAGATCACTTGGATCGCCGGCGACCTTGGCCAGCAGGCCCACGACGCTCGGGTCGGGCGGCACGTCCGCCCCGAGCCCGATCACCGCGTCCACCTGTGCCAGGGCCGCGTCGTCGATGAGCTCCGGGCGGTAGGTCACCAGGCAGGATCCCCATCGTCCGGTGCTCGTGCTGCCGCCGATGAGTACCGAGTCAGGCCGCATGCCGGTGGCGGACTCGTGGGCCTCGTCGGAGATCACCCAGTGCGGCAGACCGCACTCCGCCCGCGACCGGTCCACCGCGCGCGTCAATTCGGCCAGGTACGCGTGGCGCTGGGCGGAGGGCACCTGCGATAGATCGAGCACGACCGACGCGAACCGCTGGGTGAATATGGCTGCCACGCGATCCGGCGCCGGCAGGCCACCAGCCCCGTCGATAGTCACCACACCGCGCAGCCGAGCCAGGCCCTGGTGGTCACCCTCCGGGTCGACGACCAGCACCGAATAGCCCTGAGCGATGAGCCGCTCGGCGAAGAGCCCCGCGACGTAGCTCTTGCCCGACGAGGTAGGACCGCAGATCAGCACGTTCAACTGAGAGCTGGGCACCCGCACTGCCAGACCGCGGGCCGTGGTGCCGAGCTGCACCTGCCATCGGGAGGAGTGCAGGGGTCCGGCGCCCGGCCGCGACACGCGGTCCAGCAGTTCGACGATCCCGTCGCCGTTGGGCTGCGTGAGCAGCACGTCGGCGAAGGTCTTGATGGAGGTGACGGCGTTGGCCACGGCCACCCCAACTTCACATACGTCCAGCAGGGCGTGATCGTTCTCGGCGTCCCCCACCCCCACGGCGGAATGGCGCGACACCCCGGCATCGCCAAGCGCCTCGAACAGGCCAGTGCCCTTGGTCACTCCGGCCGGCAGCACCATCAGCTCGCTGCGGTTGAACACCAGTTGGCAGTCGAGGCCGTGGTGGTGGACCTGCTCGAGGATGGCAGCCCGGTCTGCTGCGCGGCCCGCGAGCAGGACTTCGCCACTGCGGATGCTGATGCCGCGCTCGGACAGGGCCGCGGTGAGCAGTGGGTCCACCGGTGGTGCCAGCACCCGGTGCGTCGTGCGACTGTGCAGAACGCAGCCGTTCTCGGCCACGATCAGATCGACCCAATCCTCGACGTCCGGGAAGTCCGCGCGCAGTTCGGTCAGGATGCGGCCGGTCACCATGATCACCAGAAAGCCCTCCTGGCGCACACGGGCCAACGCGGACAGCACGTCGTCGTGAGGTCGGCGGCCGCTGGAGGTGAGCGTGCCGTCGAAGTCGACGGCGATCACGCGCAGGTATGCGATCATCTCGGAACCGTCCGTTGGCGCGGATGCGGCGCCGTGATTGGTGGGCGCACCCGTCCCTTTCAGCCTACGCCTGGTCTGCCCCATAGAATCCCGGCTGTGAGTGGCAGAGCCTTGAGCGTCACCTTCGGACTCGGTGCGGCCGTCGGTGCTGCGGCGGCGAGCGCCGCCCTGCTCTGGAGCACCCATCGCAAGGCCATGGTGCTTCAGGGCCTGGACCTTCACCTCAACGATCCAGGTGTTCCGCTCAACGTCCTGGACGCCGTGCGCGCAGCCGAGATCGGCGAGTACCGCCGGATGGCGGCGGCACGGAGGGTCGTCGAGGACGGTCAGGACGTGGTGGGGCTGATCTGGCCGCGCGCGGTCTACCGGGCCAACTACTCGGTAGGTGCATACCGGCTCAAGTCGCAGACCGCCGTGGGGCTAGTCGACTACGCGATCGAGCGCGGGTTCCTGCAGATGAACATGGAACGCGACGACAAGTACGCGCGGATCATGCCCTTGCTCGCCCAGCAGCCGGCGCTGAACTCGTGGTTCGCCGCCGTGCTGCTGTCCCAGCTCCGCGAGCAGCACCCTGCGCTGCGCGACCGGGAGTGGGACGACATCGCCGTCGACGGTGACGCGATCGCCAAGTTGTACTCCGGCTACACCGGCGCCGGCGGGGCCTGGGCCGCCTGGGAGGCCGACGAGGTTCCGGGCCCGGTCGCCCGGGAGCGGCTCGGCTACGACCCCGCGTCGGGGGAGTACTCCGGCATCCCGACCGTGCGCTGATACGCCGCGGTCATCTGCTCGGCGCGCACCGACCAGTCGTACTCGGCCACGGCGATGCGGCGCAGCTCGTCGGTGAGGCCGCGCAGGTCGTCGTCGGAAAGCAAGGCCCCCAGGCGATCCGCGATGGCGGCGACCCGCGACGCCGGATCCATGGGCAGCCGCAGCCGGCGCACCACGTCTGCTCCCAGGTGGGGTTCGAGCAGGTCGAGGCCTTCGCCCAGGCCCGTCAGATCCGAGGCGCACGGCAGCACCCCGCTGGCCATGGACTCCATGAGCACCAGGGGGTAGGCCTCCGGCAGCACCGAGGGGAAGATCGCCAGATCGGCACAGGGGAAGAGCTTGTCGAGCCGGCTGTGGTCGAGCCGACCCGTGAAGTGGATATGACCCCCGAAGTCCCCCCCGGCACCCCTCACCGCGGTCCTGCCGGCCACGGTCGCCAGATACGCCTGGACGTCGAGCCAGGGACCGCTGGTATGGGTGTCGTCCAGGTCGTTGCCGACTCGCACCAGATCGTCGAGTAGTGCGTCGTTGCCGACCGCGATCGCGTGCACCAACGCCTCCAGCACCTCGCGGTATGACCCGGAACCAACGATCACCAGGTGCGCATCGGGCACGCTGGCCAGCACCTGCGGCCAGGCGGCGATGACGCTCTGCAGCCCCTTGCCGACGGTGAGGGCGCCGACGAACAGGGCCATCCGGCCCTCGCCCCAGGGCAGTTCCGCCAGGCGCGCGCCGATGCCCTCGTCGGGCAGCTCGCGGGCGTACGCGTCGCGGTAGTCCCGCACGGCGGCCAGCTCGCCGGCGTTCAGCCGCTCGCCCAGTTCCCAGCTCTGGGCCGGAGTCTTACCCCCGCCGGGCGCTGTCGCGCCGAAGGCGGCCACGGAGGCCGGTCGATCCGCCGGCAGCACCGGAGCGAACAGCGAGACGTCGACGCCGACGCCGACCACCTGGCACTTGGCGCGTATCGGGGCCTCGAGATCTGGATAGAGCTCGACCAGCCTTTCGATCATCTCGCGGCTGCCGGTGATGACGCCGGCTGCGGAAATGAGCGCCTCACGGGCGAGCGCCAGGTAGCGACCGTCGAGCCGCACGGTGTACTCGATGTCGCTGCCGTGGGGATAGATCACGAATGGGATCCCGAGGCTGGCGCAGGCATCGGCGGCGATGGTGGGCTGGAGCACCAAGTGGTTGGCGTGCAGCAGATCGACGGGGTAGGCCGACAGCACCGCAGTCACCGCGGCTGAGGCCACCGTGCGCACCTCATCCAGCTCCGCTTCCGTCAGGTCGGTGAACGCCTTGACATTGCCCGGGCGCTGCTTGTCCGTGACGTAGACCGGGCGCACCGACGCGTGCGGCAACTGGTGGACCGTCACCGTTCCGGCGCCGCCCGGGGTGCCGAAAATCCGCTCCTGCTCCCCGGTGGGCGCCCAAGCCACGGCCGCGTCCAGCACACCCGCCAGCGCCGCCGGTTCGGGTTCGCGGCACAGCACATGCACCTCGTGACCGGCGTCCGCCAACGCCCGGGCCAAGTAGCGGGTGTATTCGTTGCTGCCGGAGCCGGCGAGTTCGTAGCCGTGGAATAGGGCCAGGCGCATGTCGATGACCTGATCAGCTCAGCAGCGATGGGCGGTGGCGAGGTGCGGAGCCGCGGCCTCGCGATGTTCGGTCGGATCGATGATGGTCTGGCTCATGGGCGCTCCTCGGTCTCCGACATGGCGCAGTCCAGGCTAGTCCGACGCGCTGCGCGACGCCGGTGCACGGCGTCCACCAGTCTCGTGCGCGGGGAGTGGGCCCGGGTGAGTGCCACCCGCGCCGGTGCTGGTTCCACGTGCCGCGCGGTTGGTAAGGCAGGATGGCTACGTCAGGATTGCCTCACGGAGGGTCACTATGAGCGGACAACTTCCATCCCCGCAGCATCCGGGCTCTCCGCCCGCTGCTCCAGAGGTATCCACATTCCGCCGCGCGTGCGCGATCGTCGCACTGCTGGCGGCCGCGATCCTGGTGGTCGCGATCGTGCTCTACCTCATCGCCAACATCGGGTACCTGATTCTGGGCCTGATGGCCTTGGCGCTGGCCGGCGGTGGCGGCTGGCTCCTGGTGACGGAGCAGATGCCGCGGCGCGCGGTGGGTGCCGTCCTGCTGGGCGCGGGCGTGCTGGTGATGCTCTGGACGATCTTCCAGGTGGCCTCCGACAGCGAGCATCCCGTCTTGCGCATGCTCGTCGTCATCGTCCTGGCGGCGGTGGCGGTTATCGGCACTCGGCTTGCGCTCGTCCATGAACTGCATGCCTCGGACCTGCTCGATGATGACATGCCCCGTCCCGAGCACCCCGTGCTGATCTGCAACCCCTGGTCCGGTGGCGGCAAGGTGGCCAAGTTCCGGCTGAAGGAACGAGCCGAGGCCTTGGGCGTCGAGGTGGTGATGCTCGACAAGGGCCTGGACCTCGAGGAGCTCGCGCGCGACGCCATCGCCCGCGGCGCCGATTGCATCGGGATGGCGGGTGGCGATGGCTCGCAGGCCCTGGTCGCCTCCATCGCGATCGAGGCCGGCATCCCGTTCGTTTGTATCTCGGCCGGCACGCGCAACCACTTCGCCCAGGACCTCGGTTTCGACAAGGAGGACCCCGCTGCCGGGCTGGTCGCGTTCGTCGACGGGGTGCCGCGACAGATCGACTACGGCCGGGTGAACGGTCGCCTCTTCGTCAACAACGTCTCGCTCGGCATCTACGCCCGGGTCGTGCAGGAGGACTCCTACCGCGGCGCCAAGGTCGAGACGGCCAAGACCCTGCTGCCGGACCTGCTGGGCAGCCAGGCCGAACCGTTCGACCTGCAGTTCACCACCCCTGATGGGACCGATGTCGATGGTGCCTTCCTGATCATGGTGTCGAACAACCCTTACGTCTCGGGTCTGTCGCTGGACGCCTTCCAGCGGCGCACGATGGACTCCGGAACGTTGGGCGTGCTCGCCGTCAATACCTCGACGGGGACCGAGGCGGCCGCGCTGGTCACGCGCGCCAGCCTGGGGCTGGCCGGGCGCGACCCCAACCTGCACGAGTTCGACTGCGAGCGGTTCGAGGTCCGCTCCCATAGCGGCGAGGCCTACGCCGGAATCGACGGCGAGGCGCTCACGCTCGACACGCCGCTGGACTTCCAGATCTTCGCCGGCGGCCTGCACATGCTTGTGCCCCCGGACGTTCTGGTCGCCGCCGAGCACCGGCGGCACCGGTCGTTCGTGGCTCGCGACCTGGTTGACGTCGCGGCCGGCAGGCAGCCCAAGCGGCTGCGGGCCGCGGCCGAGCTGAAGGCGTCAAGGTCGCAGTGACGCCGGCCGAGGTGCGCACGGCTCGTACTGAGGGAGCGGCGCCGGTCGTAGTGTTCCTCAACGGGCTGGGCGAGACGTTGGACTTCTGGGAGCCCGTCGTGGCGCAGCTCGAGGGCGTGGCCACATTCAGGTACGACCGCCCTGCACGCTTGCCCAAGGACCCGGGGAACGGCCTGGTCGGCGAGGTGGACGAGGTGCTCCGGATCACCGAGGAACTGCCGGGCAGGTTGGTCCTGGTCGGGCACTCCTACGGAGGAGTGCTCGCCGAGGCCGTAGCGCGGCGCGCCCCGGAACGCGCCGGGGCCCTCGTGCTGATCGACGCGACCGTCCCACAGGAGTACGCGGCGGCTAGCAAGGAGGACCCTGCGGAGCCCCAGACCGACGCCGACGCCGACTACGAGTACGACCAGGTCGACGGGCGCCTGCGCTCCTGGGTCAGGTCCGTCGTGATGAGCGACCGGACCCGGCCGCTCAGGCGGTACGCGATGCCCAAGCTGATGCTGGGCCTGGGCACCGCCACCGGCAGCTTCCGGGGAGTGCTCGCCGTCCTGCCGCGCGACTTGCCCCGCTACCTGTCGTCCAAGGGACACCTGGGCCGTACGGCGCACGACAACCTCCACTTGCCCGGCTACTGTGCCGAGCTCATCCGGTGGCGAGACGACGAGCCGTTCCCCGAAATTCCGGTGCGAGTGGTGGTCGGGCGGCTCAACTCCCGGCTCTGGAAGCGGACGCAGCAGTCGTGGGTGGACGACCAGGTCGCCCAGCTGCCGATCTTCGGCGCCGACGTTCAGATCAACACGACTGCTAGCGCACACATGGTGATGTTCGACCAGCCGCTGGTCGTGGCCGGAGCGATCGAGTCGGCCATCGCGGCCATGGCGGGGCAGGGCGAGGGGCGTCGAAGTGGCGACAACTGACGCGACCGAGCTCGCCGAGTCGATTGTTCTGCCGGCCAGCCCGGCGGAGGTCTATCGCCTGGTGAGCGATCCGGCGAAGTACCCCCGTTGGAGCCCCGAGTCGACCGGCGTCAGGAGGCTCACCGGTAGCGGTGACTACCGCGTGGGGGATCGGTTCGTCGGCCGGAACCGCGTCTGGCTGCCCTGGTCCACGACCTGCACGGTGGTGGTCGCCGAGCCCGGCCGCGAGTTCGCCTTCGACGTGGACGCAGGATCGTTGCCGGTGGCGCGCTGGGGATTCCGGCTCCTGCCTGCCGCGGACGGCGGCACCGAAGTGGTGCAGACCTGGCGCGACCGGCGCAGTGGAGTGCTCGGAGCGCCGGTGAAGCTGGCAGGACCGGTGGTGGGCCGTGGGACGGACGCCGCCGTGCGCAACCGCAGCTCCATGCGGACCACCCTCGCCGGCCTCGCCCGCGACCTGGCTGGTGCAGCTCCGCCGAACCCGCTACGGCCCTCGGTGAGCGTGATCATGGCCGCCCACAACAGCGGCGACTTCATCACCGCGGCGATTGCGTCGGTGCAGCGGCAGACGCGCGACGACTGGGAGCTGATCGTCATCGACGACGCCTCCGACGACGGCACGCCGCGCGTCGTGGCCGAGATCGCCGCGGTCGATCCGCGCGTGCGGCTGATCGAGCTCGAGCGCAATTTCGGCGCGCCAGCGGGTCCGCGCAACGTGGGTATCCGGGCAGCCAGGGGGCGGTGGATCGCGATCCTGGACGACGACGACCTCTGGCACCCGCAGAAACTCGACCTGCAGCTCAACGCACTCGACCTCACTGGCGCCGGCTTCGCCAGTGCGGGGCTGATCGACTTCGCCGACGGCACCTCTCCGGCCTTCACCACGGTGGCCCGGGCCCGCATCAAGCGCATCTCGCTGCTCAACACCCTGGTCAACACCAAGACGCCGACCTCCACCGTGGTGGTGGACCGGGAGCTGTTGCTGCGCCACCCCTTCAACGAGGACCCGGCCTACAAGGCACGAGAGGATCTGGACTGCTTCCTGCACTGCCACGAGGAGCTGGGCCACAGCATCAAAGTGATGCACCCGCTGCTCGGCTACCGCATCACGGGCGACCAGCAGATCTCCGGGCGCAAGCTCACGATGATGAAACGTCACTACCACGTGCTCAGCGAGTACCGGACGGCCTCCGGCGGGGGCCTGGGTCCGAGTGCGGCAGTGTTCACGGCAACCCACTTCGGCTCGGCGATCTACCACCGCGCCCTGCGGGGGCGGATGTAGGCCTACTGGGTGGGCAGCTGGTAGCGGCTGAAGAAGTCCCACATCAGGTCGGTCGCCGAGATCGTCATGGTCGTCCGGCCCAGGTACTGCTCGATGTACGGCAAGGCGGTGATGGCCGAGCCCGGCCAGGTGTGGCCGCCGCCGTCGACCTCGTAGAAGTCCACCTCGGCGCTCTGTGCGCAGTCCGTCCACACCCGCTTGGTGATGTCCTCGGTGACGGTGACCTCGGGCCCCGCGGCGCAGTGGTTGTGGGCCACCCACTCGTCCATGGTCTGCGGGACCGGCGCCACCTGGTAGCCGCGCGCGTCTCCGCCGTTGAACGGCACTGTCTGGTCGCCTCGGCCGTGGAAGTAGATCAGCGGCGCCGGGGGTGCCTGGTCGCACACGGGGCGGTAAATCGCCACGGCAACGCCACCGAACGCGGCGAACCGGCGGTCCGGCTTGCAGGCCTGTATGAACGTCATGGCCGAGCCCATCGACATCCCGGCGGCGTACATCCGCGACGGGTCCAGGCACGCGGCCGCTCCCGCATCGGCCAGAACCGCGTCGAGGTAGCCGTCCTCGGGTGTGTCGACCGACGTCTGGTTGTCCTGGGGCAGGGCCCACGTGCCCAGATTCCCTTGGGGGGCGATGACGGCGTAGCCGTTCTTGTCAGCCGAGCTGCCCACCGCGGTCACGAGCATCTGCTGGTCGGCCGTGGAACCCATGCCGTGGAAGGTCACCACGGTGGGGACCGGCTTACCCGGTTGATAGGTCGGCGGGAGTCGCAACAGGTAGGGGCGCTCGAGCCCATCGATGATCACGCTTCGATTGGTCATCACGCCGGCGACCGGTGCCTGCGGATCGGTGGTGCTGCAGCCGGGGCTCGTGGCCGGAACCGGCGAGGGGGCCGGCAGCGCCGGCGCGCTCGGCGACGCCGGTTGTGCGGATGCGGCCGGGGTCGCCTGTTGGCCGCACGCGGTCGCAGCTACCAGCGCAAGCGCCAGCGGCGCCCAACGCAGCAGTGCCACCATGGCACCACGGTCGCATATCGCCTTCGCGCGGGGCAGCAGCACCCGCGGGCGTTGTGATCGGCGTGCCTGCGCCGCGCGGGTGTGCCACGCTACCGACGTGGCAAAGCGCGAATCCCCAGCTGACGACGAGCCCACCGCAACCAGTCCGACCCTCGAGGAGTTCGACGCGGTCTCCGAGGACGACCCCACCATCGACCCCCCGCGGGCGGCCGACGCCGACGAAGACGACGACGAGGACTCGTCGATCACCGACTCCATCGGCAGTGGCGTCGGCCGCGTGGTGCGCAGCGAGAAGACGGCCGGCATCGTCGCGGGCATCGAGGATCGGCTGGCCAAGTTCCGCCGCGAACGGAAGATCGGCAAGGGCACCTTGCGGGCGACCTACGTCGTGGCCTATCGCGGCTACGTCGGCAACGGCCGCGCCTACACGAAGCTCCGGGTGACCGAGGAGCCCGTCGTGCCGCAGCAGGCGGAGATCCTGACCGATCCCGAGGCGCTGCGCGGCAATCTGCGCAGGTTCGCGGCGCTGTCCTTCCCCGGTGTCGACGTCACCGTCTCGATGGCCGGTGCCGCTGACCGCGCCGAAACCGCCCGACACGGTTATGCCAACGCGACCGTCCCGGTGTCCGACCTGGTCCCCGGCTGGCACGACTACGAGGTCCGCACCGAGCCGGTGGATCCCGACGAGGAACCGGCCACGGCCCGCAGCCAGGTGCTCGTGCCCGACCCGGCCGCGCCCTACTGGGTCATCTCTGACATCGACGACACGGTGCTGCAGACAGGTCTGGCCGAGGGCCTGGTCGCGGTGAAGAACACGCTGTTCGGCCAGGCCCGCACCCGTCGGGCTGTGCCGGGGATGGCGACGCTCTACCGAGCGATCGAGGGCGGGCCGGCCGGCGGCGCCCGGGCGCCGTTCTTCTACATCTCCACCGGACCCTGGAACCTGTACGACATGCTCACGGAGTTCTTGCGCGTGCGCGGGTTCCCCGCCGGACCGATGTTCCTGACCGACTGGGGGCCGCAGGAGCGCTACATCTCGCGCAGCGGCACGCAGCACAAGCGCAGTTCCCTGCGCCGGCTGCAGGCGCTCTACCCGAAGACGAAGTTCGTTCTGATCGGCGACTCCGGTCAGCAGGACGCCTACAACTACACCGACTTCGCCCGCGAGTTCCCCGAGTCGGTGGCGGCGATCATCATCGTCGACGTCGGACTGTCGGACAAAGCCGAGGCGATGCGCGAGCACGAGCAGACCGTGGCCGGTGAAGTGCCCTTCCACAGCGTCACCGACGCGCGCGAGGCTGCCGTCGTGCTCGCCGGGATGGGCGTTATTCGGGAGGACGCGGTCGATGCCGTGGCCGCGGCCTACGAGCGCTCCTGAGCGCCTGCGGCGGATGTGACGGCGCCGGCGAATAGGGTGAGCGCATGACCCCGCAGACACCGCTGGCCTCAGGTATCGACGCCTCGGGAGCCGACCCCGATGTCCGGCCGCAGGACGATTTCTACCGGGCCTGGCACGGCCGTTGGCTGGAGGAGTTCGAGATCCCCGCGGACAAGGCCGAGTACGCCGCTTTCACGACCCTGCACGATGTCGCCCAGGAACAGTTGCGCGACATCATCACCGAGCTCGGCGACTCCCAGCCCAACCCTGACTCGGTGGCCGGCAAGCTCGCGGCGCTGTACGCGTCGTACCTGGACACCGAGCGCCGCGACGCCCTCGGGGTGGAACCGCTCGCCGAGCAGCTCGCCCAGATCGATGCGCTGACGTCCACCGATGAGCTAGGCGCACTCTTCGGGGCCTGGGATCGAGCGGGCCTCGGAGGCCCCCTGGGCACCTACGTCCACCAGGACAACATGGACTCGAGCCGGTACCTGCTCGACGTCTGGCAGTCCGGCATCGGTCTGCCCGACCGTGACTACTACCTCGATGACAAGTTCGCCGACGTGCTCGCCGACTACCGCGCCCACCTGGAGCGCATGTGGCAGCTCGCCGGCTTCGGCGACGCCGAGGCGGCAGCGGCAGCCGCCGGGGGCATCGTCGCGCTGGAGTCGGCGCTGGCAGAGGCCCAGTGGGACAAGGTCCGCAACCGCGATCCGCAAGCCACCTACAATCTCGTGTCCCCCGGCGAGTTCGACGACCTCACGCCCGGTTTGGACAGCGATGCCTTCCTCGCCGGCCTGGGATTGTCGGTGGGGCTTTCGGACCTCAACTTGGCCCAGCCCGGCTACCTCACCGAACTAGGTCGACTCGTCCGATCCACCCCGCTGGCGGACTGGCAGGACTACCTGCGCTGGCGCCTGCTCGCTCGCACGGCGTCATTGCTGAGCACCGAGTTGGACAACGCCAACTTCGAGTTCTACGGCACGCGGCTCTCGGGGACTCCGGAGCAGCGCCCGCTGTGGAAGCGCGGCGTCGCACTGGTGCAAGGAGCGATGCCGGAGGCGCTCGGACAGATCTACGTCCAGCGGCACTTCCCGCCGGAGAACAAGCAGCGCATGGTCGAGCTCGTGGACAACTTGCTGCGCGCATTCGGCGACGCGATCGAGGAGCTCGCCTGGATGAGCGAGGCCACCAAGGTCGAGGCGCGGGCAAAACTGGCCACCTTCCGAGCCAAGATCGGCTACCCGGATGTGTGGCGCGACTACAGCGCGCTGACGGTGGACCCCGGAGATCTGGTGGGCAATGTCCGCCGGTCGAGCGTGTTCGAGCACGACTACGAGATCGCCAAGCTCGGGGGTCCGGTGGACCGCGAGGAATGGCTGATGCCCCCGCAGATGGTCAACGCGTACTACAACCCGGAGATGAACGAGATCGTGTTCCCGGCGGCGATCCTGCAGCCGCCGTTCTTCACCATGGCCGCCGACGACGCCGTCAACTACGGCGGCATCGGAGCCGTGATCGGCCATGAGATTTCCCACGGTTTCGACGACAAGGGCTCCCAGTACGACGGTGAGGGCAACCTGCGCAACTGGTGGACCGATGCCGACCACGCGGCCTTTTCCGAGCGCACCTCTGCGTTGCAGGCGCAGTACGCCGAATACGAGCCGGTGCCCGGCCACAAGGTCAACGGCGAGCTCACCCTGGGCGAGAACATCGCCGACCTCTCCGGGCTGGCGGTCGCGCTGCGGGCCTACCGCGCCTCGCTCGACGGTGCGGCCCCGCCCGTGATCGACGGCCTCACCGGCGAGCAGCGGTTCTTCGCCGGGTGGGCGCAGGTCTGGCGGGCCAAGACGCGCCAGGAGGAGGCCATCCGTCGGGTCGCCACCGACCCGCACTCGCCGCCGGAGTACCGCGTCCTCGGTGTGCTGGTCAACAGCGACGACTTCATGGCAGCCTTCGACGTGCAGCCCGGCGACGGGATGTGGTGCGATCCGGCCGGTCGGGTCCGTATCTGGTAGCTGCTGTGGCGACCCGCGCCGCAGCAAACGAAATGGAGAGCCCGTGACCCACTCGAAATGGTCCATCGCATCCGAGGGCTCAATCCTGAGCATCGGCTCGGTCGGCAGCGTGCTCAGCATCGGCTCCGCCGGCTCGGCGCTGAGCCTGTTCTCCGTCGGTTCGGTCGGCTCAGCGTTCAGCATCGCCTCCGCCGCTTCGGCCGGATCGCTGATGTCGTGGCTGTCGATCGGTTCGGTGATGAGCGGCCAGAGCACGGGAACGGCGATGGACTTCGGCACGGGCGGCGACGCCGGTCCGGTGCCGGCTCGAGCGGTGCTGCTCGGCAGCGCCGCGGCCGTTGCTGCGGTTGCTGGCGTCTACGTGGCTCGGCGCGCCGCGGGGCAGTCGGCCATCGCGGCTGGGTAGCGCAGGACTCAGCCGGGCTGGTGCCCTGCGGCGGCGTCGAGCGCCGCACTCAGGTCTGCCCATAGATCTTCGACGTCCTCACAGCCGACCGAGAGTCGGACCAGGGCCGCGGGCACTTCCTCGCTCTCGAATGCGTGGCTGCGCCGCCGCTCCAGCGTGGATTCGATGCCGCCGAGGCTGGTGGCGTGGATCCACAGCCGAGTCGAGCGCACGATCGCATCCGCTCGGTCCTGGCCGTCGACGGGCACGAACGTGATGACGGAACCGAAGCCGTTCATCTGATCGTCGGCCACCTTGTGCCCGGGGTCGCTGAGCAGCCCGGGATAGCGCACCTGGCCGACGTCGGGGCGGGCCGCCAGGCGCTGGGCGATGCGACCTGCATTCGCGGTGGCCGCGGCGGTCCGCAGCGCGAGTGTCCGGACCCCCCGTGTCGCCAGGTACGCCTCCAACACTCCTGGGGTGGCGCCGTGCAGCGCACGGTGGGCGTGCAACGCCTCGGCGAGCTCCGGATCCGCCGTCACGGCGATCCCGATCAGGGCGTCCGAGTGCCCGGCCAGGTACTTCGAGGCCGAATGCACCACGATGTCCACGCCCAGCGCTAGCGGACGCGTCGCCAGGGGAGTGGCGTAGGTGTTGTCGGCGATGGTGACCCCGCGCGCAGCCCGGGCGACGGCCGCGATGTCGGTGATCTCCATGGTCGGATTGGCCGGCGACTCAATGAGCACCACGTCGGCGGCCGCGGCCGCCCGGGTGGCCCCTTCCAGGTCTTCTGGCTGGTAGTGGATCACCTCAATCTGGCGGGCCTGGACGAGTTGCCCGAGCAGTCCGCGGGTGCCGGAGTACTGCACCTGCGGAGCAGCCACGATCGGTCGATTGGCGCCTTGCGCACCCGCCCGCGACAATCCGACGGCCACTGCCGCTGCGATCGCCCCCATCCCTGACCCGAACGACCACGCTGCGCCCCCCTCGAGTGCGCCCACGACCTCCTCGAAGGACTCCCACGTCGGGTTTGAATCCCGGCTGTACCCGCCGACATCCTCGGCTCGGAAGGCCGTGGCCGGCGCGATGGGAGTGTTCAGCGGCGCACCCGGCTGCGACGGCCGGCCGGTGCAGATCGCTACGGTCGTCGGGCGCAGGGGTCCGGGCTGGGCCGCGCTGTTGGAGTCCATCGCCTGAGTGTGCCGCACGCCCCTGGCGTCCGCGCCCAGGTAGGGTCGTGCCTCGTGGCGAACCCCGCAGAAGCCCCCCAGCCGCCCCCCGCAGCCGCGGCTGACCGGCGACCCCGGGTAGCGATCGTTTTCGGCGGCCGCAGCTCCGAGCACGGCATCTCGTGCGTGTCGGGCGGCAACGTCCTCGGCGCGATCGACCGCGATCGCTACGACGTCGTGGCTGTCGGCATCACGCCGGACGGGGCGTGGCACATGGTGGCCGACGAGCCGGAGCGCTACCGGATTGTCGGGGGTGTCGTGCCGAGCATCCCCGCCGATGGGCCACGCGTGCACCTGACGCCGGACCCAACGGTGGCGGGCCTGCTGACCGACGACGGTCGGACGATCCCGGTGGACGTGCTGTTCCCGGTGCTGCACGGCGCCGGGGGCGAGGATGGTTCCGTCCAGGGCGTCTGCGAACTCGCCGGCATTCCCTACGTGGGCTCGGGGATCGCCGCGTCGGCGGTGTGCATGGACAAGATCCGGACCAAGGACGCTGCCGTTGCCGCCGGGATTCCGGTCGGGCCCTACGTCGGCGTCCCGGACCGGGCCTGGTTGTCCGATCCGGAAGCCGTCCTCGCGGCCGCCGCCAAGTTGGAGCTGCCGCTCTTCGTCAAACCTGCCCGGGCTGGTTCGAGCGTGGGCATCAGCAAGGTGGATACCGCCGACGAACTCGCCGCTGCGATCGAGAACGCCCGCCAGCACGACCGCCGGGTGATCATCGAGCAGGGTGTGGTCGGCGCGCGTGAACTCGAGTGCGGCGTGCTCGGCAGTGCCGGTGGGCCGAGCGTGAGCGAGGTTGCCGAGATCGAGGTGCTCGGCGAGCACGAGTTCTATGACTTCACGGCCAAGTACCTGGACTCCTCGGCGCGCATAACCGTGCCGGCCGACCTCACGTTGGAGGAGCGCGTCGCGGTGCGCACGCTCGCCGCGCGGGCATTCACGGCCTTCGGCTGCGAGGGGATGGCACGAGTGGACGTGTTCCTGACCGCGGACGGCGATGTGCTGCTCAACGAGCCGAACACCATCCCCGGCTTCACCAGTTCGTCCATGTACCCGGTGGTCTGGCAGGCGGCGGGGGTGTCCTACGCGCACCTGATCGACGCGTTGATCGCCGACGCGCTGCACCGCGGGGCTAACCCCGAGGTATCACCGACCTGATCACCGGGCTGAGGTCCGTCAGCGCGTCCGCCTCCGGGCGATAGGCCGACGGCACGGTCACCTCGACGTTTGCCAGACGACCCAACGCGGTGAAACGCACTCCGTTGCTGAGTTGCTCGGGTAGCCAGTCCACCCCGTTGACCGCGACTAGCTGCACCCCGGGCGTGTAGGCCGACGGGGTGCTCACACCGCATCGCAGAGAGATCGGAGGATCGCCCCAGGCCGCAGTTGCCGAGGATGCCGGCGTCGTGGGTCGTCGCTCCTGGCCGGCGACTCGATCGGGCAACTGGTCGGCAAGCACCTTGCACGCCTCCGCGGGCGGGCTCGGCGGCGTGAGCGCCACAGGTGCGGCGCAGCCGACCAGCAGGGCACCGACCGCGAGTCCGGCGAACGCCGCGGCTGCGGCGGTGTGGGGCACAGGTACGGCGGGCCGAAGCCGCCCGCGAGGGCGGATCAGTTCAGAGTGACGACCGAGCACGTGAGCGTCCGGGTGATCCCCTGGATGGCCTGCAGCGGACCGATCACTTCGCGCCCCAAATCGTCATTGCTCGAGGCCGACACCCGTGCGATCACGTCGTACGGTCCCGTGACGTCCTCGGCCGAGGTCACCCCGGGCAGCGCCGCGATGGCCCGGGCGACGTGGGCTGCTTTGCCCACCTCTGTCTGCACGAGTACGTACGCGTGAACCTCGGTCATCGAGGCTTCCTCCCTATGCTGGGCTCGGGCGCCATTGCAGGTGCCCGACGACGGGGCGTGCGCCCCGCCCCCGAAGACTATCGCCCGTTGGGCGGAGGGATGCGGCGAAGTGGATCAGAGCACGCGCAATCGCAGGGTGTCGCAGGTGGACGAGTTCGAACTCATCAGCGCGATCACGGCCGGGCTGCCCACGTCTGAGGCAGTAGCTGTCGGGCTCGGCGACGATGCCGCCCTCCTCGTCTGCGACGCCAGCGGCGTGCTGGCCTGCTCGGACATGATGATCGAGGGCCGGCACTTCCGGCGTGCGTGGTCGTCGCCGGAGGACATCGGGCACCGGGCCGCGGCGGCCAACCAGGCGGACATCGCCGCCATGGGCGGCCGGGCCGTTGCGCTGCTCGTCTCGCTTGCGGTGCCCCCTGACCTGGAGTCGGGGTGGGTGGCCGACCTCATCGACGGAATCCAGGCCGAGGCGGACAAG
The DNA here is from genome assembly GCA_044326505.1 of Candidatus Nanopelagicales bacterium. Classification (GTDB taxonomy): domain Bacteria; phylum Actinomycetota; class Actinomycetes; order S36-B12; family UBA10799; genus JACJWR01. The sequence goes on from JBIRBF010000006.1 coordinate 27,844, forward strand.
GTCGGTGCGGTCATCGTCGGCGGTGATACCTGTGGCATCGAGGCTGGGAACGGGGCGCCGGGGCCCATCGTCATCTCCGTGACCGCGCTGGGCCGGCTGGGGGAGGCGCCGGCCGTGCGGCGCAACGGCGCACAGGACGGCGATCAGCTGGCGCTGGTGGGCCGGCAGGGCTGGGCCGCTGCTGGCCTCACCGTCCTCAGCCGGGGCTTCCGGTCGCCGCGGGTGCTGGTCGACGCACTGCGCCGGCCGGAGGTGCCCTACGACGCGGGTCCGGCCGCGGCGCTCGCAGGTGCGACCGCGATGATCGACGTGTCCGACGGGCTGCTGGCCGACGTGGGGCACATCGCACTCGCGTCGGGGGTGGCGATCGACCTCGATTCGGAATTGCTGCCGGTGGACGCACCCCTGCGCGACACCGCCGTCGCCTTCACCATCGACCCGCTGGGCTGGGTGCTGACCGGCGGCGAGGACCACTCCCTGGCCGCCACGTTCCCGGCCGATGCCCAGCTGCCAGACGGGTTCGTGCGGATCGGCAGCGTGTCCTTCGGTGAGCCGGGGGTGACGGTGGATGGAGCGGTGCGCCGCGGCCCGAAGGGCTGGGTGCACTTCGGCGCCTAGCCGTCCGCGCGCCGGGCACCGGGAGTCAGAAACGTCCGAGGGGCGCCTACCGGCCTGAGCCGGCGGCGCCCCTCGGACGTTGGTTGTGCGTGCTAGCGAGTGACCTTGCCCGCCTTGAGGCAGGAGGTGCACACGTTGAGCTTCTTGGGGGTCTTGCCCTCCACGACGCGCACCGACTGGATGTTGGGGTTCCAACGCCGCTTGGTCCGTCGGTGGGAGTGCGAGATGCTGTTGCCGAAGCCCGGGCCCTTGCCGCACACGTCGCAAGTCGCAGCCACAGTAAACTCCCGGAGTTGTCGTAGGGTTGAATCGAAAAGGGCGGATCGCGCGCAGGCGCAATTCCTGACTCGTCAGTCTAGCGTGTCGGGCCGGCCCAGCCGCATCCGACCACCCCCACGTCTCCCAGGAGGGGCGAATGACCCAGCTGCTTGAGGCGTCCATGGTGCGCGCCTGGATGGCGCAGTCGGTCGACCTGCTCGGCCGCGCGCGAGACGAGATCGACCGCCTCAACGTGTACCCGGTCCCCGACGGCGACACCGGCACCAACCTGTACCTCACGGTCGAGGCCGGCTTTGACGCCGCAGACACCGAGCCCGCCACGGCGGCGGTGGCGACAATGATCGATGCGACCGCCCGCGGCGCTCTCCTCGGGGCTCGCGGCAACTCGGGCGTTATCACCAGTCAGATCCTGCGCGGTTTCGCCGATGCCTTCAACAGCGCCGTCACCCCCGATGCGAACGCTCTGGTGGACGCCTATCGGCGGGCGGCGGAGTCGGCCTATCAAGCCGTTGCGGTGCCGCGTGAGGGCACGATCCTGTCGGTCATCAAGGCGGCAGCGCAGGGCGCCTCGCAGACCGGCGACTCGCTGGTCCAGGTGGCTGGCGCTGCGCTCGAAGCCGCACGGGAAGCACTGGCTCTGACCCCGGACCAGCTCCCGGTACTGCGCGAGGCGGGCGTGGTGGATGCCGGCGGCAGCGGACTGGTGGTGATCCTCGAGGGGCTGGCGCGTGCGTTGTCCGGCGACGCATCGCCCATCGTGCTGCGCGGACAGGTGTCCCAGCCAATCGCACACACCCCGACGGTGGGTTACACGGGTCCGGAGTACGAGGTGATGTACCTGCTCAACGCGCCCGACGAGTCGGTTCCGGCGTTCCGCGGGCAGCTCAACGATCTGGGCGACTCGGTCGTGGTGGTCGGCGGCGGGGGTCTGTGGAACATCCACGTGCACACGGACGACATTGGCGCGGCCATCGAGCGCGGCGTCGAGATCGGCGTGCCGCACCGCATCCGGGTGACGCGCCTGCTTGAGGCGGAATCGCTGCGGGAACAGGGCCGAGGCCCGATCGGGGAGCGTGGGCTGGTCGCGGTGGCCAAGGGCGACGGCATCGCCGAGTACTTGGAGGCTCAGGGGGTGGTGGTGGTTCGGGCACCGGACCGCGGCCGGGCCTCGACGGCTGAGCTGCTCGCGGGCATCGAGGCCTGCGTGCAGTCCGATGTGATCGTGCTGCCGGGCGATAAGGACACCGTCCCGGTGGCCGAGGCCGCAGCCGCAGCGGCACGCGACCGGGGCGTGCGCGCCTCGGTGGTGCCGACCCGCTCGATCGTGCAGAGCCTGGCCGCAATCGCGGTGCACGACGACGCCAACCGGTTCGACGACGACGTGATCGCCATGGGCCGGGCGGCCGGCGCGACCCGCTACGCGGGGGTGACCATCGCCGCCAAGACCAGCACGACCGGTGCTGGAACCTGCCAGCCCGGAGATGTCCTCGGGCTCGTCCACGGGGACATCGTCGAGATCGGCGACGACGTCGTGGAAGTGGCCGAGCGGGTCGTCGAGCGCATCGTGTCACGCGGCACGGAGCTGCTCACCGTGGTGGTTGGCGCGACGGCGACCGATGAGCAGATCGACGCGCTGGTGGCCTCGGTAGCACAGTCGCGGCCGGACATCGAGGTGGACGTGCTGCCCGGGGGACAGGCCCACTGGCCGCTGATCCTGGGAGCCGAGTAGCGCGGGTGGTCGATTTCGACACGCCCCTGTCGCTGGTCGTGGGCGGACGCACGGCGGGACGGCTGGACAAGGCCTTCGGCCTGCGGACGGTCGAGGATGCCCTGCGCAATTACCCGCGGCGCTACCTGCGCCGCGGCCAGCTGACGGGGCTCAGCGACCTGCGCCTGAGCGACGAGGTGACGGTGATCGCCGAGATCGTCCGCATCCAGACCGGCCGACTCGCGCCCAAGGGCGGGCGCGGACGGCCCAGGTTCAAGACCGACGTCGTCATCAGCGATGGCCGCGAGCGACTTTCGCTGGTGTTCTTCAACAAGGCATGGATCGAGTCGAAGCTCAGCGTCGGGGGTCAGGCGATGTTCGCCGGCACGGTGGGGGAGTTCCGCGGCCGACGGCAGTTGGTCAACCCCGACGTCCAGCAGCTGCCGCCGCAGTGGGATGCGGCGGCGAGCGCGGCCGCCGAGTCCTTCACCGGCATCCTGCCCGTGTACCGAGGCTCGGCGTCGGTGCGCAACTGGGTGGTGTCCGACAGCATGCGCACGGTGCTGGCGGCGGTGGACGACCTGGACGACCCACTCCCGGACAGCGTCTGCCGCAACGCCGGGCTCCTGTCCTTCGCCGAGGCCATGCGAGCCATTCACGATCCTGCGGACGACGCCGACATCGCACGGGCCAGGCAGCGCTTCAAGTTCGAGGAGGCCTTCGTCCTGCAGACCGAGCTGCTGCGCCGTCGCGCTGCGCGCCGCGCTCGCCGCGCGGTGCCCCGGACGGCGTCGGCCGCCGGGCTGCAGGCCGCCCTCGATGCGCGGCTGCCGTTCGAGTTGACGCCGGGCCAGCGCGCAGTCAGCGACGAGATCGCCGCCGACATGGCAGAGGGCCATCCAATGCTGCGCCTGCTGCAGGGCGACGTCGGTTCCGGCAAGACGGTCGTGGCACTGCGCGCGATGCTTGCGACGGTGGACGCCGGCGCCCAGGCTGCCCTGCTCGCCCCGACCGAGGTCCTGGCCCAGCAGCACTTCGCTACCATTCTCGACCTGCTCGGCCCCCTGGCCCAGCGCGGCCAGCTCGCCGGCGATGCCAACGGCACGTCGGCGGTGCTGCTCACCGGCTCGCTCGGCGCGCTGGCCAAGCGGCGGGCGCTCCTGGCGGCCGCGAGCGGTGACGCCGGCCTCGTGGTCGGGACGCACGCGCTCATGAGCGAGGGCGTGCAGTTCGCCGACCTCGGCCTGGTGGTGGTCGACGAGCAGCACCGCTTCGGCGTGGAGCAGCGGGCTGCGCTCGCCGAGCAGGGCGGCGACGCGAGTCCGCACATGCTGGTGATGACGGCGACCCCCATCCCGCGCACAGTGGCGATGACAGTGTTCGGGGATGTGGACGTCTCGACTTTGCGGGAGCGGCCCGTTGGGCGCTCCCCGGTTACCACCCACGTGGTGCCCGCCGTGGCGCGGCCGGCATACCTCGAACGCGCTTGGGAGCGCGTCCGGGAAGAGGTCGCGGCCGGGCACAAGGTCTACATAGTCTGCCCGCGGATCACCGA
>JBIRBF010000001.1:0-45688 GCA_044326505.1 Candidatus Nanopelagicales bacterium
AACCTGCTGCGCGAGGGGCTGGACCTGCCCGAGGTCAGCCTGGTGAGCATCCTGGACGCGGACAAGGAGGGCTTCCTGCGCTCGGAGCGCAGTCTGATCCAGACGATCGGCCGGGCGGCGCGCAACGTGTCCGGCCAGGTGCACATGTACGCCGACACCGTCACGGACTCGATGGCGACCGCGATCGACGAGACCAACCGCCGGCGCGTCAAGCAGGTCGCCTACAACACCGAGCACGGCATCGACCCGCAGCCGCTGCGCAAGAAGATCGCAGACATCACCGACCTGATTGCCAGTGAGGCCGCCGACACCGAGTCGCTGCTCGCCGGCCGCGGCGGCCGCGGCGGTCGAGGTACGCCCGCAGCGCTCGGGACGGGACGGATCGCCCAGCGAGCGGGCGACCAGCCGCGGCCGGCGGCCGAACTCGAGACTCTGATCGCCGACTTGACCGAGCAGATGCACACGGCCGCCGAGGAACTGCAGTTCGAGCTCGCCGCCCGGTTCCGCGACGAAGTGGGCGAGTTGAAGAAGGAGCTGCGCGCCATGCGGGAGGCCGGCGCGGGCTGAGGGGCAACTGGCACAGGTAGGCTCAGGGCATCGTTCGGAGATCACGTGGCTGACGTCTTCGTGAGCCGCCGCACCCTTAGGAGGGGTCCCTACACGTGGATGTGAGTCTGATGGCCTGGACAATCACCGTGGTCGCCGTGCTCGTCCTGGTGGCCCTTGACTTCGTGGTCGTGTCGAGCAAGCCGCACGAGGTCGGGCTCAAGGAGGCTGCTGCCTGGTCGGTGTTCTACATCGGTGTGGCGATCGCCTGGGGGGTGGGGATCTGGTACTTCTGGGGTGCGCAGTACGGCACCGAGTACTTCACCGGCTGGCTGGTCGAGAAGGCGCTGTCGGTCGACAACCTGTTCGTCTTCGTCATCATTCTGGGCAAGTTCATGGTGCCGGCCAAGTACTGGCAGAAGGTGCTGCTCTTCGGGATCCTCTTCGCGCTTGCCCTGCGCACGGTGTTCATCCTCCTGGGCGCCGCCATGCTCGAGTACTTCTCGTTCGCTTTCGTGATCTTCGGCGTCTTCCTGGTGTGGACCGCCGTCCAGCTCGCGCGGCATCGTAACGAGGACCCGGACGTCGAGGACTCCAAGATCGTTGAGTACGCGCAGCGCAAACTGCCGTTCTCCAAAGACTGGAACGGCGGCAAGATCCGTGTGGTCGAGGGGGGCAAGAAGCTCTTCACGCCGATGCTGCTGGTGATGATCGCGATCGCGTCCACCGATGTCTTGTTCGCTCTCGACTCCATCCCCGCGGTCTTCGGCATCACCAGCGAGCCCTACATCGTGTTCGCCGCGAACGCCTTTGCGCTGTTGGGTTTGCGTGCGCTGTTCTTCCTGCTCAACGGGCTGCTCGACAAGATGGTCTACCTGTCGCTGGGACTCTCGATCATCCTGGGTTTCATCGGGATCAAGCTGATCCTGCACTGGGCGCACGGGATCTGGCCGGCTGCGCCGGACATCCCGACCCTGGCTTCGCTGGCCGTGATCATCGGGGTGCTGATCATCACGGCGCTGGCGAGTTGGCTGAAGGTCCGCAAGGATCCGACCGCCATCGCACACGCCGGTACGGTCACGCTCTCGCACAACCCCGAGCGGGATACTGGACCGCACAAACTGCCCGAGGAGTAGGCCGGCGCGTGCGGATCGGGCGTCAGGTGCGCGGTTCGAAGATGGTTGCGAAGTAGCCGGCCAGCATGGCGTCGCGCAGCTGCGGCGGCAAACCCTCGATCAGCGCCTGCACGCCCGCGGCCTCCTCCGGCAGCCAGGGCTGGCCGCCGGCGTTGAGGCCGGCGAAGCGGGTGAGATTGCGGATGGTGTCCAGATCGAGCGCAGCGACGTCAACTGACTCTGCCGCCGCCTGCAGCTGCGCATCGACGCTCGCCGAGGGGAGGTCGCGTGCCTCGGCGGCGGCTTGACGCAGTGCCCGCAGGAATTCGTCGAGCATCGTCGCCGTCGTCGCCTGCACGGTCAAGTGGGCGCTGCGCGGCAACCCGGCGAACGCCGGCTGAGCCTGGATGATCCAGCCGAGTTGACGCATCCGGTCGACGAGAACAAAGGGATCCACGCCGGCGCCGGAGGCCGCCCCGCCGTCGCGCGGGTCCGCGGCGAGGGCCAGCAGGGTCGAACTTGGCGAGGCCAGGACCCGCAGCCCGGGGATGCCGTCCACCGCATCGGCGATGGCCAGGGTCGCCGATCGCGCCTGAGCCACGAGTTGGCGGTAGCCATCGGCCCCGATCCGGCGCGCGACCGCCCACGCGGCAGCCATTGGGCCGGCTGACTTGGTGGACTGCAGGGTCGTGTTCACCACCGGGTAGCCGGGCCACTCCGAGAAGGCGAAGTACGTGCCGAGCCGGTACTCCTGGTCGGCGAAGAGCAGCAACGAGCTGCCCTTCGGGGCGTAGGCGTACTTGTGCAGATCCACCGACAGGCTCCGCACCCCTGGGACCGAGAGGTCGAAGGGAGGTACGGCCTCGCCCAGCTGGGCCATGAAGGGCAGCACCCAGCCGCCGATGCAGGCGTCGACGTGCACCGGCACGCCTGCCGCCCGGGCGACCTCGGCGATCTGTACCACGGGGTCCAGGACTCCGTGGGCGTAGGAAGGCGCCGAGGCCACCACCAGGCACGCCCGCGGGCCTAGGTCGACCAGCGCGGCCGCGATGTCTGCGGGCCGCACGGCCATCGTGGTGGGGTCGACGCCGACGCGGACCACATCGAGGTCGAGCAGCTCGGCGGCCTTCGCGAAGGCCGGGTGCGCGGTGGCCCCCAGTACTATTGCGGGGCGCTCCGAGTCGCCCGGATGGGTGCGACGCCAGTGCGACCGCGCGCCCTTGACCGCCAACATGCATGATTCCGTTCCACCGGAGGTGACGGTGCCGACGGCCTCCGGTGCCGCGGCTCCGCCGAGCAGGCCCAGACCCCATCCCACAAGGTCGTTCTCGATGGCGGCCACACTCGGGAAGACAGTGGGGTCCAGCGCATTGAGCCCGCTGAAACGGGCCAGCGCGGCGTGCGCCACACCCTGCAGGTCCGGAATGCCCGCGTCGTAGACGTAGGCCAGCACCCGGCCGCCCTCGGACGGGGCATCGGACTCCCGAAGCCACTCCAGTTCGGTGCGGATCTGGGCCGGTGCGGCGGGCATCTCGGGCAGATTCATGACGACTCCTCAGTGCTGGTCGCGGGTAGTCGGGGGATATCCGCCTCGGTGATCCGGCGCGAGTCGTATCGGCGCAGGAACAGCAGGCTGACCAGCAGGAGCGCCGCCGGCAGCGCGGTGAAGGCGAGCAGCACCCCCGTCACGGCCGAGGCCGGCTGGTCGGCCACGTCGCCCGCGCGAGCAGAGACGAAGCCGGTGAGGCTGAGCACAGCCAGTGCGAGGGCCGGACCGATCGCGAAGCCCAGCGTCTCGCCGGCCGTCCAGTACCCCGTGAAGGCCCCGGCCTGGGCGCGCCCGCGGGAGTCGGCGTCGGCAGCGATGGTGTCGGGCAGCATCGCCAGCGGGTACATCTGCATGCCGGCGTAACCACAGCCGCAGATCGCCACCAGTAGCAGAACCAGCGGCAGTGGCAGGACTGGCGAGGCGAGCAGGGCGACCGCGCCGCCCAGGAAGACCACCGAAGCGGCTTGGTATCCCCGCTTCTTGCCGCGCCGTCGGGCCACCTTGGCCCATACCGGTACGAACACGATCGCCGGAGCCACCAGGCAGGCGAACAGCACATCGCTGATACCCGGACGGTGCAGGATGTAGGTCGCGAAATAGGGGGCCGCGGCGAGCATGGCGCTCGTTGCCAGAGCTTGGATTGCGAAGGTCGCCAGCAGGGCGACGAAGTCGGCGCTGTGCCGCGCGGCGTCGAACTGCTGCCTGAGAGTGGGCCGACTCTCGGGGCTGCGCCGCACGGTGGCTCGGCGCAGGCCCCACCAACAGGCCAGCATCCCCGCGCCGATGAGCAACCCGACCACGACACCCATGACCAGGTAGCCGGTGGTGTCGTCCGCGAAGGCGTCGCGCAGCGCGGGCGATCCGGCACCGAAGAGCAGGATGCCAAAGGCGAGCATGCCGACCCGCCACGCCATCAGGGTGGTGCGGGCCTGGGACGAATCCGTGATCTCGGCCGGGGTGGCGATATAGGGGACCTGGAAGAGGGCGAACGCCGATGCCGCGCCGAGGAAGGCGAGGAAGACCCAGATCGTCGCCGTCGCCGTCGAGGCCCCCGCCGGCACCGAGAACATCAGTGCGAAGAGCGGGGGGAGCAGCAGTGCCCCGGCCAGTAGGAACCGCCGGCGATTGCCATGGCGCTCCAGGTAGCGGTCGCTCCAACTGCCCACGAGCGGCAGGAACACGATGTCCCAGGCCTTGGGCAGGAGCAGGACCAGCGCCGCGATGCCGGCGGCGACGCCCAAGCTGTTGGTCAGGTAGTACGCCAGCAACAAGCCCGGGACGGCGCTGAAGCCGGCTGTCCCGACGGACCCGAAGGCGTAGGAGAGCGTGATACCGCGGTCCAACTCCGTCGGCGCCGCTGCGTCATTGCTACCGGTCGTGGCCATGGTGGATCACCAGCCCCTGGCTGCCCATTCCCCGAGGTGCGGGCGCTCGGCGGCCAGGGTCGTGTCCCAGCCGTGACCCGGATACACGTGGGCGTCGTCGAAGCGCTGGAACAGCTTCGCGCTCACGTCGTCCAGAAGTTGCTCGAACTCGGCTGGCCCGGCCGTGTGGCCGACGCCCCCGGGGAACAGCGAATCGCCGGTGAACAGATGGTGCGTGCCGTCGGCGGCCCCGACATGAAGTGCGATCCCACCGGGTGTGTGCCCGCGGAGGCTAATGACCTCCACCTCCCCGCCGCCCGCTGCGGGGTCGCCGACCCGAACGGTCTCGCCGTCGGCAAGTGCGATGTCGGTGGGCACACCGATGCCGGGCACGTCGTCCGCCCCCGCCATGGTTGGTGCGCCGGTGGCGGCCACGACGTCTGCCAGGGCCCGCCAGTGATCGCCGTGGCGATGGGTGGTGATAACGCCGGCGAGCGGAGTGTCGCCCACGATCGGCAGGATCCGATCGGCTTCGTCGGCGGCGTCGATGAGCAGCCCGGTGCCGTCCGGTGCGCGCAGCAGGTAGACGTTGTTGTCCAGCGGACCCACCGCGAGCTTGGTGAGCGCGAACGTGCCCAGGTCGATCGATTGCGCTGGTGCGCCCGGTGCCGTGCGGCCGGAGTACGACATGGCTGCAGCGTAGTGCGGCGGCGTCGGATTGGGCGAGGTTCATCACCCGAGCAGGCCGCCGCATAGGCTTGCCGCGTGTTGGATCGCCTGATCGTCCGGGGTGCCCGCGAGCACAACCTCAAGGACGTGTCGCTCGACTTGCCGCGCGACGCCTTGATCGTGTTCACCGGCTTGTCCGGTTCGGGGAAGTCCTCGCTGGCCTTCGACACGATCTTCGCCGAGGGGCAGCGGCGCTACGTCGAGAGCCTGAGCGCGTACGCCCGGCAATTCCTGGGCCAGATGGACAAGCCCGACGTGGACTTCATCGAGGGCCTGTCGCCGGCGGTTTCGATCGATCAGAAGTCCACCTCGCGCAACCCCCGGTCGACGGTGGGCACCGTCACCGAGGTCTACGACTACCTCCGGTTGCTGTACGCGCGGATCGGTAAGCCGCACTGCCCCGAGTGCGGTCGCCCCATCGCCCGCCAGCATCCGCAGCAGATCGTGGACCAACTGCTGGCCCTGCCCGACGGCACCCGCTTCCAGGTGCTGGCGCCGGTGGTGCGCGAGCGCAAGGGCGAGTTCGTCGATCTGTTCCGGTCGCTGCAGTCGCAGGGCTACTCGCGGGCGCGGGTCGACGGCACCACCTATCCGCTCACCGAGGTGCCGGCCCTGAAGAAGCAGGAAAAGCACTCGGTGGAGGTCGTGGTGGACCGACTCGCGGTGAAGAAGGCGGCGCAGCAGCGCCTGACCGACTCGGTGGAAACCGCTCTGCGGCTGGCCGGCGGCAACGTGGTGCTCGATTTCGTGGATCTGCCCGAGGATGCTCCCGAGCGGCTGCGGACGTTCTCCGAGCACCTGGCCTGCCCCTTCGACGGCTTGAGCTTCGAGGAGCTGGAACCACGGTCGTTCTCGTTCAACTCGCCGTTCGGCGCCTGCCCCGAGTGCACCGGACTGGGCACCCGCAACGAGGTCGATCCCGACCTCGTGGTGCCCGATCCCGAGCTGTCGCTGGCGCGGGGCGCCATCGCGCCGTGGGCCTCGGGGGCCAGCGCGGACTACTTCGCCCGTTTGCTCGGAGCGCTGGCTGAGGACCACAGCATCGACCTGGACGCTCCATGGCATACGTTGCCGGCCAAGGCCCGCGCCACGGTGCTCAACGGCAGCGGGAAGTCGGTGACCGTCAAGTACCGCAACCGGTACGGCCGCGACCGTTCGTACACCACCGGCTTCGAGGGCGCGATCCCGTACATCCAGCGCCGCCACGCGGAGGCCGAGTCAGATGCCAGCCGAGAGCGCTACGCCGGTTTCATGCGGGAGGTCCCGTGCCCGGTGTGCCGCGGCGCACGCCTGAAGCCGGTCAGCCTGGCGGTGACCATCGGGGACCGCTCCATCGCGGACGTCGCGGGCCTTCCCATCGGCGAAGCCATGGCCGAACTGCGCTCGCTGAAACTCGACGACCGCGACGCCGCCATCGGTGCCCGGGTGTTGAAGGAGATCGACGAGCGGCTGCAGTTCCTGGTCGATGTCGGGTTGCACTACCTGTCTTTGGATCGCCCGGCCGCGACGCTGGCCGGCGGCGAGGCACAGCGCATCCGGCTCGCGACGCAGATCGGCTCCGGCCTGGTCGGAGTGCTGTACGTCCTGGACGAGCCCAGCATCGGGCTGCACCAGCGGGACAACCGCCGCCTGATCGAGACCCTCGTGCGGTTGCGCGATCTGGGGAACACGCTGATCGTCGTGGAGCACGACGAGGACACGATCCGGGCCGCGGACTGGGTGGTGGACATCGGTCCGGGCGCCGGCGAGCACGGCGGACAAGTCGTGGTGAGCGGTCCGGTGTCCGAGTTGCTGGCCAGCAAGGACTCGGTCACGGGGGCCTTCGTCGCCGGCCGCGAACGGATCGAGGTGCCCGCCTCGCGCCGCGCGCCCGAGCCCGGCCGGGAGCTGCGGGTGGTCGGGGCTCGGGAGCACAATCTGGACGGCGTCGATGCGACCTTCCCGCTCGGCTGCTTCGTGGCCGTGACCGGTGTGAGCGGCAGTGGCAAGTCGACGCTCGTCAATGACGTGCTGTACCGCGTGCTCGCCCGTGAGTTGAATGGGGCCCGCACGGTGCCGGGCCGGCACACCCGGGTGGTGGGCCTGGAGCATCTGGACAAGGTCGTGCACGTGGATCAGAGCCCCATCGGTCGCACGCCGCGGTCGAACCCGGCCACGTACACCGGCGTGTTCGACCACGTCCGCAAGCTCTTCGCGGCCACCGAGGAGGCCAAGGTCCGCGGCTACCTGCCGGGGCGATTCTCCTTCAACGTCAAAGGCGGGCGGTGCGAGGCCTGCACCGGCGACGGCACGATCAAGATCGAGATGAACTTCCTGCCTGACGTGTACGTGCCCTGCGAGGTGTGCCACGGCGCCCGCTACAACCGCGAAACGCTCGAGGTGCACTACAAGGGCAAGACCATCGCCGAGGTGCTCGACATGCCGATCGAGGAAGGCGCGGAGTTCTTCGCCGCCGTGCCGGCCATCGCGCGGCACCTGCGCACGCTGGTGGACGTCGGACTGGGATACGTGCGGCTGGGGCAGCCAGCACCGACGTTGTCCGGCGGCGAGGCGCAGCGCGTCAAACTCGCCGCGGAGCTGCAGAAGCGGGCCACCGGCCGGACGATCTACGTTCTTGACGAGCCGACCACGGGGCTGCACTTCGAGGACATCCGAAAACTGCTCAAGGTGCTGCAACGGCTGGTGGACACCGGCAACACCGTCCTGGTGATCGAGCACAACCTGGACGTCATCAAGACGGCCGACTGGCTCATCGACATGGGACCCGAGGGAGGCTCCGGCGGTGGCAGAGTAGTGGCGACAGGCACGCCGGAGGCCGTCGCGCAGGTCGCTGACAGCCACACCGGAGCATTCCTGGCCGAGATTCTCGCGCCCAACCCCACGGAGGACCCATGAGCGACGACCGCGACCAGCTGGCACCAGAGGTCGGCACAGCACTCCCACGTCGGACGGTGCTGGCCGTCGGTGCACTCGGCGCCGCCGGTGCGGCGCTGGCCGCATGTGGTGGCTCGAGCGGCTCCGGCGCGTCCGCGTCTTCCGGCACGGCTGGCGCCTCCGGGTCGGCGGCCGCGTCGAGCGCCGCCCTCGCGGCAGCCGGACCGGCATCCGAGGTGCCCGTGGGTGGCGCCGTCATCGTTCCTGTGGGCGATACCGCCTATGTGGTCGCGCAGCCCTCGGCCGGCAAGTACGTCGCGCATAGCGCGGTCTGCCCTCACCAGGGGTGCCTGTGCAACGCGGTTACGTCCGGCAAGGCGATCTGCCCCTGCCACGGCAGCGAGTTCAATGCCGAGACCGGCGCCGTCGAGAAGGGCCCCGCCAAGGAGGGCCTTTCGCCGGCCTCGGTAAGTGTCTCCGAGGGCACACTGCTGCTGCCGTCCTAGCGGGCCGCGGCGCCAGTGCGCCGCCCACGATCTACGAGTCGCCGACTGGCCACGAACACGCCGGCAGTCAGTGCGCTCAGCACCGCTCCGGCCCAACCGTGCGCGGCCATGCCGTCGAGATAGGCCCGCTGCAGCGCCTCGCCCACGACCTGCACCTCGGCGGCGGGCACCGCGTAGGAGGATGCCACCTCCTGGGCCGAGGCGCCGGAGCGCAGTTGCTGCGCGATTTGGCTCGCCTCGGCGGCAGGGACCTCTGCGGCGTCGAGCTGTGCGGAGATCGACGCCGAGAACGTGGCGAAGACCAGAGCGGAGATGACGGCGATCCCGGCCACCGTGCCCACGCTGATCGCTGCCTGCCGGAACGCCGATGCGCCGCCCTCGGCGCCGGGAGTTGCGGCATCCATGAGCGCGTTGGTCATCGGCACGCCTGCTGCGACGGCGGCGTAGCTGTACAGGCACGTCACCAGCAGCGGCCACCACAGCGGCGAGCTCACGTGGACCGACGCACTCAGGGCGAGTGAGGCGCCCGTGAGCATGAGGAGCCAGGTGCCCGCGGCGGTAATCCCCCGGCGCCGGACGATCGGCCCTGCGGTTCGCGCTCCCAGGGCAGCACAGGCCTGCGCTGGCACCATCAGCAGTGCCGTCTCGAGCACGCTCAACCCGTACACGTACTCGTAGGCAAGCGTCATGTAGTACCAGAGCTGGGTGAAGCACCACAGCCCGATGGCCACGAGCAGCAGCACGACCCCGCTGCGGCGCATCATCGCGACGTCCAGCGACGGGCGCGCAGTGTGTCGCAGCACCAGCACGAGTGCCGCCGCTGCGACCACGGCAACGGCCAGCCGCAGCAGCGTCGACGTCGCGAGCACGCCATCGGACGACGCATGCGAGATCGCCTGCACCAACCCGACGCAGGTCACCCCTGCGAGCATCGGGGTCCACCACTCGCCTCCCGTCCGGGCCGGGCTCAGGCCCGGCGGCAGCGCCCAGCGGCCCGCCACCAGGGCTGCCAGTCCGCCCACCACCCAGGTCGCAGCCACCACCCGCCAAGACGACGACTCCATCAGGGCAGCGGCCACGACCGGCAGGAGCACGAACACCAGCGGACTCACCATCGAGAACACCGCGAAGGCGGTGGCCCGCGCATCCCTGCCGGCGAACCCCGCGCCGATCACCCCGAGCGGCACGACGAGCAGAACCGTCGCGCCGACCGCCTGCACGGCTAGTCCCGCGACTGCCGCGCCGAACGCAGGGGCCGCCGCCACCAGCGCGGAGCCGAGGGTCAGCAGGATCGCTCCGGCGGTGATCACGCGGCGCTCGCCGAATCGTGATGCGGTCATCGCCGCAACGAAGATCACCAACAGCGACGCGATGCTCGGAACTTCGCGCAGCAAGGCCCCGCTGGACTGGTTCTGACCGAACGTGACGAGCATCGGGGTGACGATGTAGTTGAACGTCGCGGGCTGCATGTAGGCGGCTCCGGCCGCGATGCAGACGCCGACTAGCAGGCGTGACCGCTGGCTCGGCTCCATGCCACGGGATTCAGCCATGGCGACCTCCTCGCACCTGATCCCAGGCTAGATCCAGGGGGGTCGATGCGGCGCTGGGTAGTCTCGTGGTCGTGGCGGACCCGCGCAGCTACCGGCCTGCGGCCGGCTCCATCCCCGACGGTCCGGGCGTCTACCGGTTCCGGGACGCCGAAGGCCGGGTCATCTACGTCGGCAAGGCCAAGAGCCTGCGCAGCCGGCTCAGCAGTTACTTCGCCGACATCTCCTCGCTGCACACGCGCACGGCCGCGATGGTCACGACGGCGGCCTCGGTGGATTGGGTCACCGTTGGTACCGAGGTCGAGGCGCTGCAACTGGAGTACGCCTGGATCAAGGAGTACGACCCGCGCTTCAACGTCCGCTACCGCGATGACAAGTCCTATCCCTTCCTGGCCGTGACCATGTCCGAGAAGTTCCCCCGGGCATCGGTCATGCGCGGCGCCAAGCGCAAGGGCACCAGGTACTTCGGGCCGTTCGCGCATGCCTGGGCGATCCGTGAGACGGTCGATCTGCTGCTGCGCGTGTTCCCGGTCCGCACGTGCACCAACGGTGTGTTCCGGCGCGCCGAACAGGTCGGCCGGCCCTGTCTGCTCGGCTACATCGACCGATGCAGCGCCCCGTGCGTCGGCCGGGTGAACGCCGACGAGTACGCCCTGATCGTGGATGGTTTCGTGGCCTTCATGGCCGGTGGTACGCAGCCGGTGATCGACGACCTGACCGCCCGCATGCAGGCGGCCGCGACCGCCCAGGACTACGAGCGCGCTGCCCGCCTGCGCGACGACCTCGGAGCCCTGACCCGGGTGCTGGAGCGCAACGCGGTGGTGCTCGGCGACGGCACGGACGCCGACATGTTCGCACTCGCAGCCGACGAGCTCGAGGCCGCAGTGCAGGTGTTCCACATCCGAGCGGGGCGGATCCGGGGTCAGCGCGGCTTCATCGTCGAGCGGGTGGAGGAGGTGGATCAGGCCGCGCTGGTGGCAGCCATGCTGCGGCAGTTCTATGGCGGCGAGAGTGGCGAGGCCGTGCCCCGGGAGGTGCTCGTGTCGCACGATCCCGCTGATCTCGACGGGATGCGGGCGTGGCTCAGCGACCACCGCGGATCGCAGGTGGACATCCGCACGCCGCAGCGCGGCGACAAGGCGCAGCTGATGGCAGAGCTCGCCCGCAATGCCGAGCAGACCCTCGCCCTGCACAAGACCAAGCGTTCCGGCGACCTCACGACCCGAAGCCAGGCCATCGCCGAGCTCCAGGAGGCGCTGGGTCTGGCCGATGCGCCGCTGCGGATCGAGTGCATCGACGTCTCGAACCTGCAGGGCACAGACGTCGTCGCCTCGCTGGTGGTGTTCGAGGACGGCCTGCCGCGCAAGTCGGACTACCGAAGGTTCAACGTTCGTCAGGCCGCCGACGACACCGCCGCGGTGGGGGAAGTCGTGCGACGGCGGTTCAAGCGCTACCTGGCCGAGCGGCACGAGGACACCACACCGACGGCTTTCGCCTACTCGCCCGGCCTGCTGGTGATCGACGGCGGGGCACCGCAAGTGCGCGCGGCCAAGGCCGCGCTGGACGAGCTGGGCATCGACGATGTCGCGGTCTGCGGGTTGGCGAAGCGGCTCGAGGAGGTGTGGCTGCCCGATGACCCCGATCCGGTGATCCTCGACCGCACCAGCGAGGGGCTGTACCTGCTGCAGCGCGTACGGGACGAGGCGCACCGCTTCGCCATCGCGGGGCACCGTGCCAAGCGCGGGGCGCGCATGACCGCGAGTGCCCTGGATGACGTTCCGGGCCTCGGCGAGGTCAGGCGCAAGGCCCTGCTGCGCCGGTTCGGGTCGTTGAAGAAGCTGAAACTGGCGAGCGCGGACGAGATCTCCGAGGTTCCCGGGATCGGGCCGAGCACGGCAGCAGCGATCATCGAGGCGTTGGCCGGGCAGCCAGCGGCTAAGGCTGTCAATATGACCACCGGGGAGATCATCGAGCCGAAGGGCGATGTGTGAACGAGGATCCGGAACTGCTGCTGGTCACGGGCATGTCCGGCGCCGGCCGCTCGACCGTGGCTCGGGCGTTGGAGGACCAGGGCTGGTTCGTCGTGGACAACCTTCCCCCGTCCCTGCTGGACGCCACGGTGGACCTCGTGGGCCAGCGGGAGGACGTGGATCGGCTCGCGGTGGTGCTCGACGTCCGCTCGGGCCGGTTCTTCGGCGAACTGCCGGCGCTCGTGTCGCGCATCCGCGCCGATGGCGACGACGTGCGCCTGCTGTTCCTGGAGGCCTCCGACGAGATCCTGCTGCACCGCTTCGAGTCCAATCGGCGCCCGCACCCGCTGCAGGGCAGCGGAACGCTGCTCGACGGCATCGTGGCCGAGCGGGCCATCCTGGCGGACCTGCGGGCACAGTCGGACTTGGTGATCGACACCTCCGAGCTCAACATCCACGATCTGCGGCGCCGGATCGACGCAGCGTTCGAGCGCGCCGACGACACCCAGCTGCGGGCCACCGTCGTGTCGTTCGGTTTCAAGCACGGGATTCCCGCGGACGCCGACCTGGTTGCCGATGTGCGGTTCCTGCCCAACCCCTTCTGGGTGCCCGAGCTGCGCGACAAGACGGGCCTTGACGCGGACGTCAGCGACTACGTGTTCGAGAGCGACGAGGCTAAAGCCTTCCTAGATCAATACTCCAAGCTCATCGACATCGTCGCCGACGGGTACCTGCGCGAGGGCAAACGGTTCGTCACCGTTGCGGTGGGGTGCACGGGCGGGCGCCATCGCAGCGTGGCGATGGCCGAGAACCTGGCCGCGCGACTGGTGAAGAACGGCGTCGAGAGCATCGTCATGCATCGGGACCTGGGCCGGGCGTAGCCGATGGGTGTGGGGCGCAGCGGGCCTGGCGCATTCGGACCGTTCGGACGCGGACCGAAGGTTGTTGCCGTCGGGGGTGGCCACGGACTCTCCGCCAGCCTGTCAGCTCTCGGTCGGCTCACGGACAACGTCACAGCGGTGGTCGGGGTCGCCGACGACGGCGGGAGCAGCGGTCGGCTGCGCGGCGAGTTCGGCATCCCGCCTCCCGGCGACATCCGGATGGCGCTCGCGGCGCTGTGCAGCGACGATCCCGCGGGCCGGACCTGGGCGTCGGTGCTGCAGCACCGCTTCGGCGGCGAGGGGCCGCTCGCCGGCCATGCAGTGGGCAACCTGCTCCTCGTGGCCCTGTGGGAGCAGGCCGGCGACATCGTCGGCGGCCTGGACTTCGTCGGCGCACTGGTCGAGGCGCGCGGCCGAGTCCTGCCCGCGACGACCGTGCCGATGGAGTTGGTGGCGACCGTTCGCCGTGATGGCGTCGAGCGGGTCGTCCGGGGGCAGGCCGACATCGCCCACAGCAATGCCCGAGTGCACGAGCTGTGGCTCGAGCCGGGCCAGGCATCGGCCTGTCCGGAGGCGGTCGCGGCGCTCGCCGAGGCGGACTTGATCGTGCTCGGCCCAGGCTCGTGGTTCACGTCGGTGCTGCCGCACTTCGAGTTGCCGGGACTGCGGGCGGCCATCGCGGACTCGCCCGCCAGGCGGGTGATGGTGCTCAACCTGCAAGCCGACACCGGCGAGACCCGGGGATTCCGAGCCGAAACCCATCTGGAGGACTTGCGCGAGCGTTATGCCGAAGTCCGACTCGATCTGGTCCTCGCGGACCCCCGGGCGGTGGCCGACCACGCAGCGCTGGAGGTGGCCGCGGAGCGCCTGGAGGCCGCGGTGGCATACGAGCCGCTGGCGGCTCCTGCGCGCAGCGTCACGCTTCCCGGGCACGCCCATAATCCGGATCTGCTGGCCGCGGCGTTCGCCGCCGTCGTCGAACGTGGCAGGATTCGGCCATGGCGATGACGGCGGCGGTCAAGGACGAGATGAGCCGGGTCGAGGTGACGAAGGTCTGCTGCCGCAAGGCAGAGGCCGTCGCGATGCTCCGCTACGGCGGTGCCCTGCACCTGGTCGGCAAGCAGATCGTCATCGAGGCGGAGCTGGACACGGCGGCAGCTGCCCGCCGCCTCCGCGCGACAGTCAAGGACATTTACGGCCACGACTCAGATTTGATCGTGCTGCAGCCCAGCGGTATCCGTAAGGGCACGCGCTACGTCGTGAAGGTTGCCGAAGGCGGCAGCCAGCTGGCGCGGCAGACCGGCCTCATCGACGGCGCGGGTCGCCCCGTGCGCGGCCTTCCCGCCAGCGTCGTCGGCGGCGGCCTGTGCGACGCTGAGGCCGCCTGGCGGGGTGCGTTCCTGGCCCACGGATCGCTGACCGAGCCCGGTCGCTCCGGCAGCCTGGAGATCACTTGCCCCGGCTCCGAAGCCGCGCTCGCGCTGGTCGGCGCCGCCCGTCGACTGGGGATGGCAGCCAAGTCGCGCGAGGTGCGCGGCGTGGACCGCGTGGTCATCCGCGACGGCGACACGATCAGTGCCATGCTCACCCGGCTCGGTGCTCACCAATCGCTGCTCGAGTGGGAGGAGCGGCGCATCCGCCGCGAGGTCCGCGCCACCGCCAACCGGTTGGCCAACTTCGACGACGCGAACCTGCGGCGCTCGGCCCAGGCCGCCGTGGCCGCCGGTGCCCGGGTGAAACGGGCATTGGAGATCCTGGGCGACGGCATCCCGCCGCACCTGGCGGAGGCGGGAAGGCTGCGTATGGAGCACGAGCAGGCCTCGCTGGAGGAACTCGGCGCCCTGGCCGACCCGCCGCTGACCAAAGACGCGATCGCCGGTCGGATTCGCCGCCTGCTCGCCATGGCCGACAAGTCCGCACGCGACCGCGGCATCGACGACACCGAGTCCGCCCTCACACCGGACATGTACTCGGCCTAGCGCCATCGTGGTCTGTCTGCCACGCCACAGCACAGCGCTTGGATCGGCGTTTCGCCTGCCCGTTTCGATAGGATGGCGCTGATCCTGGGGATATCGACCCCGGCTGGCGGTGAGGAGACCGATCAACGTGACTATTCGGGTTGGCATTAACGGCTTCGGGCGCATCGGGCGCAACTACTTCCGGGCCATCGAGGACTACGGCCGCGAGAAGGGCGCCGACATTGAGATCGTCGCCGTCAACGACCTCACGGACAACAAGACCCTGTCGCACCTGCTCAAGTACGACAGCATCCTCGGCCGCCTGGGCAAGCCTGTCACGTACACCGACGACGCCATCATCGTCGCGGATAAGCCGGTGGCAGCTCTGGCCGAGCGCGACCCGGCCGTGCTGCCCTGGGGCAAGCTCGGCGTGGACATCGTCATCGAGTCCACGGGACACTTCACCAAGGCGGAGGACGCCCGGAAGCACCTCGAGGCCGGTGCTAAGAAGGTCCTGATCTCGGCGCCCGCCAAGGGTGAGGACGTCACTATCGTGATGGGCGTCAACGAGGCCGAGTACGACCCCGCGACCGACAACATCATCTCGAACGCGTCCTGCACCACCAACTGCCTGGCGCCGATGGCCAAGGCGATCGACGACAACTTCGGCATCTCCAAGGGTCTGATGACGACCATCCACGCCTACACCAACGACCAGGTGATGCTGGACTTCCCGCACAAGGACCTGCGCCGTGCACGCGCCGCTGCGCTGAACATCATCCCGACGTCGACCGGTGCCGCCAAGGCCATCGGCAGCGTCATGCCGCAGCTGCAGGGCAAGCTCGACGGCTTCGCCATGCGGGTGCCCGTGCCGACCGGTTCGGCCACGGACCTCACCCTGCTGCTCGAGAAGGACGCCAGCGCCGACGACATCAACGCCGCGGTCAAGGCTGCCGCCGACGGCCCGCTGGCCGGCGTGCTCGTGTACACCGAGGACCCGATCGTGTCGTCGGACATCGTCACCTCGAGCGCGTCCTGCACCTTCGACGGCCCGCTCACCAAGTCGATGGGCAACTTCGTCAAGGTCATGGGCTGGTACGACAACGAGTGGGGCTACAGCTGCCGCCTGGTGGACCTCACCTCGTACGTCGGCGAGCGCCTGTGAGCGTCGCTGAGCTGACCGACCTCGAGCTCCGGGGCAGGACTGTCCTGCTCCGGGCCGATTTCAACGTTCCGCTGGAGACGGTGGACGGCAGCCGGCGGATCACCGACGACGGCCGAATCGTGGCGGCGCTGCCGACCATCCGGGCTCTGCGAGAAGCAGGCGCCCGGGTGGTCATCGCCGCCCACCTCGGCCGGCCGAAGGGCGTCCCGACCGACGAGCTCAGCCTCGCCCCGGTCGCCCAGCGGCTGTCCGAGTTGCTCGATACCCCTGTGCTGCTGGCCGCCGACACCACCGGCGACTCGGCAAGGGCGGTTGTCGAGTCGCTCAACGACGGTGAGATCGCCATGCTCGAGAACGTCCGCTTCGACCCGCGGGAGACGTCCAAGGACGCCTCCGAGCGGGCCGAGCTAGCGGCCGAGTACGCGTCCCTCGCGGATGCGTTCGTGTCCGACGGGTTCGGTGTGGTGCACCGCCAGCAGGCGAGCGTCACCGACGTCGCGGAGCTGCTGCCCAGCGCGGCCGGCTACTTGGTGCTCAAGGAGGCGAACGTCTTCGACCGAGTGCTGGCCGATCCCGATCGGCCCTACGCGGTGGTCCTAGGTGGATCCAAGGTCTCCGACAAGCTCGGCGTGATCACCAACCTGCTGCCGAAGGTCGACAAGCTGCTCATCGGTGGCGGGATGTGCTTCACGTTCCTGGCCGCCGAGGGGCACGAGATCGGCAAGTCGCTGTTCGAGCCCGACCAGGTCGACAACGTGCGCGGCATCATCGCCGACGCCCGCGAGCGAGGAGTGGACCTGGTCCTGCCCTCGGACGTGGTGATTGCCCGCGAGATCAGCGCCGACGCCGAGTCCGAGGTCGTGTCCGTCGCCGATGGCATCCCCGCTGGCTGGATGGGCCTGGATATCGGTCCTGCGACGTGCGGACAGTTCGCCGCTGTGCTGTCGGACTGTCGGACAGTTGTCTGGAACGGGCCGATGGGCGTCTTCGAGGTGCCGGGGTTCGATGCGGGTACCCGGGCAGTCGCCCAGGCGCTGGTGGACAACGATGGGATGACCGTTATCGGTGGCGGCGACTCCGCGGCTGCCTTCCGCGTCTTCGGCTTTGACGAGGGCGACGTCACGCATATTTCGACCGGCGGGGGTGCCAGCCTGGAGTTCCTGGAGGGCAAGACCCTGCCCGGGATCGCCGTTCTCAGGAAGGACTGACTCGTGGCCGAGGCACGCAAGCCGCTCATGGCGGGCAACTGGAAGATGAACCTCAACCACTTGGAGGCCACCTCGACCATCCAGCGACTGGCGTTCTCGCTCAAGCCGGACGACTACGAGGCGTGCGAGGTGCTCATCTGCGCGCCCTTCACGGACCTGCGTTCGATCCAGACCCTCGTGGACGCCGACCGGTTGAAGATCCGCTTCGGCGCCCAGGACGTGTCCGAGCACGAGAAGGGCGCCTATACCGGCGAGATCTCCGGGGCGATGCTGGCGAAGCTCAACTGCACCTACGTGATCGTGGGGCACTCGGAGCGCCGCGAGTACCACGGCGAGACCAATCGCGTGGTCAACGGCAAGGCACTGGCAGCCCTGCGCAATGGGTTGACGCCGATCATCTGCTTCGGCGAGCCGCTCGATGTGCGCGAGAAGGGCGACCAGGTGCTGCACTCGCTGGACCAGGTCTCGCACTGCCTCATGGACTTCAGCCCCGAGCAGGCGAGTTCGATCGTCCTGGCATACGAGCCCATCTGGGCCATCGGCACCGGACTGACCGCCTCGCCGACCGACGCCCAGGAGGTCTGCGGCGCGGTGCGCGGCTGGCTTGCGGATCGCTTTGGCGCGGCGGTGGCCGACAAGGTGCGGATCCTGTACGGCGGTTCGATGAAGGGCAGCAACGTGGACAAGCTCATGGCGCAGCCGGACATCGACGGCGGCCTCGTGGGTGGTGCCGCGCTGGACCCGGATGAGTTCGCCTCGATGGTGCGCTATCGCCTGATGGAGCCGTGATCGGCTCGGCTGAGTTGGACCCGTCGAGCGAGCGGGTATTGTTGTCGGCGGTGTCCACGACGGAAGGTTCTGCCCCGTGATCCTCGTGCTCGAGATTTTGCTTGTGGTGACGAGCATCATGCTCATTTCGCTCGTGCTGCTGCACAAGGGCAAGGGCGGCGGCCTGTCCGACATGTTCGGCGGCGGCCTCTCGTCCACCGCCAGCGGGTCGAGTGTTGCCGAGCGCAACCTCGACCGGATCACCGTCGCCGTCGCCCTGATCTGGGCTGCCACCATCGTGGGACTCGGCATTATCGTCGCGCGCAGCTAGGTGTGCTCGGTCTAGGCCGACTCTGCGCGGGCGCAGACCGGTAGCGGTTTTCGGGGGGATGTCGCTTCGGCCGGTGACGGTCACCGCATAGAGTCAGGGGGAGTAGTCGGCGGTGCCGCGACGGTCCGCCTGGAGCACGTCGAGAAGGAGGCGAAAGTGGCTGGAGGCAGCGCAATCCGCGGCACGCGGGTCGGCGCCGGTCCGATGGGCGAGGCGGAGCGGGGCGAGGCGGCACCGCGCAAGTTCGTGTCGTTCTATTGCGCGGACGGGCACGAGACCCGCCCCAGCTTCGCCACCGACGCGGTGATCCCCGACCTGTGGGACTGCCCGAACTGCGGCTACCCCGCGGGTCCGGACCCCGATAACCCGCCGCGGCCGCCCAAAGTGGAGCCCTACAAGACCCACCTGGCGTACGTGAAGGAGCGCCGCTCGGCGGAGGAGGGCGAGGCCATCCTGGCCGAGGCCCTCGAGCGTCTGCGCGCGGACTAACCGCCGCGCCTCAGCGCCGGTTCTTCAGTCCCGGCGCTTCAGTCCTGACGCGGCCACCTTGTCGATCAGCGCCAGCGTCTGCTCGGTGCCGTGGACCATGCCGGCCGGCACCTTCGACTCTCGCGGTGGTGGGTTGAGTGCCGCGGCCAGGGCCTCGATCTTGGTCTCCCCGTCTGCGACGAGCCACACCTCGCGGGCCGTGTTGATGGTCGAGAGGGTGAAGGAGAGCCGGTTCGGCGGCGGCTTCGGGGAGTCCAAGACCGGGATCACGGTCTCGGGGCCGGTGGCCGCGAGGCCCGCGTTTCCGGGGAAGAGCGAGGCCACGTGGCCGTCGTGCCCCATGCCCAGCATCGCGACGTCGAACCGCGGCAGCGGCCCGTCACCCGGACCCGCGGCAGCGGCAAGCTCGGTCGCGTAGCCCTGCGCCGCCGCGGCGATGTCGTCGCCGTAGGGACCCCCGCGTCGGGGCATCGGATGGACCTTCGCCGGGTCGATCGGCAACTTGTCGAGCATGACCTTGCGCGCGCCGGTCTCGTTCCGCAGATCGCTGCCCTCAGGCTCGAAGCGCTCGTCGGACCACCAGAAGTCCACCGCCGTCCAATCGACCGCCCCGGATGCCGGCGAGGCCGGTACGGCTGCCATGGCCGCCGTACCGATGGTGCCGCCGGTGAGCACCACGTGGGCTCCACCGTGGCGTGCCTGAGCGTCCAGGATGGCCGTGATCAAACGTGCCGCTACGGCGGCGGCGAGTGTGTCGGGATCCGGATGGACGACGACGAGGTCAGGCTGCTGGGTCATCTGCGGGTACTCCTAGTCCTTGGCCACGGGGGCTGACGCTTTGGCGTCGCCCACTGCCGAGTCGCCCATGCCCTCCTGGCTGAGGATGGCCACGTCCTCGTTGCTCGGTCGTGTGTAGTCCTCGCCCATCTCGGACGGAGTGCTGCCGTCGGACAGGTCGTCCGGGTCCAGCCGTTGGGGGTCCAGTTGGCGCATGGTGTCCTCGAACGGTTCGTCCGGGTCCAGCCGGCGCAACTCCTCGCTGATCAGCTCTTTGACCTGTCGACGGGGCAGGAAGAGCTCCTTCACCGCAATGCCGCCGCGCTCGACCGTGGCCATGTGGCCGTCCGGCCGGGTGATGGTGATGTCGCCGCCCTCGGTGTGCAGCACGATCTGGTTGATGGCGGGCCCGCGGCTGCTGAGGTATTTGACCGGCACGCCGAGCCGCCATTCCAGCCAGGTACGCATCAGGGGCGCGCTGGGGATGGGTTCGGAATGGATCGTTGCCCCGGTGATCGGCGCGTAAGGCTGGTCGAGCGTGGCGGCGAGAGCTGCTCGCCAGGGCGTGAGCCGGGTCCACGCCAGGTCGGTGTCGCCGCTGGCGAGGTGGTCGCGCAGCAGGGTCAGCGCCGCGGTGAAGTTCTCCTCGGCGGCCGCGTCGCCGATGCGCCGGCGGGCCAGCCGCCCCTGCGGGTGGGCGGCCAGCGACGCCGGGTGGGTACCGGGCCACCACACCACGACCGGGGTGTCGGACAGCAGCAGCGGCAGCACGACCGAGTCCGCGTGCTTGGCCAACGACCCGCGCAACCGCATCCGCACCAACTCGCCGGGGCCGTCGGTGCTGTCGCCCACGCTGATGTTGGCGTCGAGGCGGTGTTCCTCGCGGCTGGGCCGCGGGATCACCGTGAGGATGCGCATCGGGTGCTCGCCGGCCGAGTACTGCGCCGCAGCGGTGGCGTCGTTCTGGTGCTCCTCGTCGGACACGATGACGAGCGTCATCACCATGCCCGAGGCGGTGGCGCCCTTTTGGTGGCGCTCCGAGGAGATCGCGTCGGCGATGGCTCCAGCGTTGGTGTTCTCCAGTCGCAGGCTCATGGCCTCCTCCAGACCCGGCCGTCGCGGGCCAGCATCTCGTCGGCGGACTTCGGCCCCCAGGAGCCTGAGGCGTAACCGTCGGGCTGGCCGCTGGCCGCCCAGTGGTCGAGGATCGGGTCCAGGATCTGCCAGGACATCTCGACTTCCTCGTGGCGGGGGAACAGCGGCGCCTCGCCCAGCAGCACGTCGAGGATCAGTCGCTCGTAGGCCTCCGGGGAGTTCTCGGTGAAGGAGTCGCCGTAAGCGAAGTCCATCGTGACGTCGCGAACCTCCATCTGCGTACCGGGCACCTTGGAGCCGAATTTGATCGTCACGCCCTCGTCGGGCTGCACCCGGATCACCAGAGCGTTCGACGTGAGCTCCTGGGTGTCGGTGGCGGCGAAGGGCAGGTGCGGCGCGCGCTTGAACACCACGGCGATCTCCGACACGCGCCGCGCCAACCGCTTGCCGGTGCGCAGGTAGAAGGGAACTCCTACCCAGCGCCGGGAGTCGACCTCGAGCTTGATGGCTGCGTAGGTGTCCGTGATGGACGTGGCGGGGATGTTGTCCTCCTGCAGGAATCCCTTCACAGGAATTCCGCCCTGCCACCCCGCGTCGTACTGGCCGCGGGCGGTGTGGGCGTCGAGGTCCTTGGGCAGCACGACCGAGCGAAGGACTTTCTCCTTCTCCAGCCGCACCGAGCGTGCGTCGAACGACACGGGCTCGTCCATGGCGGTCAGTGCCATGAGCTGCAGGAGGTGGTTCTGAATGACGTCCCTGGCCGCGCCGATGCCGTCGTAGTACCCGGCGCGCGACCCGATACCTATGTCCTCGGCCATCGTGATCTGCACGTGATCGACGTAGTGGTTGTTCCAGATCGGCTCCCAGAGCGTGTTGGCGAAGCGCAGCGCCAGCAGGTTCTGCACCGTCTCCTTGCCCAGGTAGTGGTCGATCCGGAAGATCGATCCGGGCGGGAAGACCTCGCCCAGGATCGCGTTGAGCTCCTTGGCGGACTCCAGGTCATGTCCGAAGGGCTTCTCGACAACGACTCGGCGCCAGGCTTCCTCGGCGCTGTGCGACAGCCCGCTGCGCATGAGCTGCTCGACGACGACCGAGAAGAAGCGCGGCGGGATGCTCAGGTAGAACGCGTGGTTGCCGCCGGTGCCGCGCACCTCGTCCAGGTCGGCCAGGGTGGCCGCGAGCTGGTCGAAGGCGGCATCGTCGGTGAATTCGCCGGCCACGAAGCGGAAACCCTTGGAGAGCTGGTTCCAGACATCCTCGCGGAACTCCGTGCGGGCATGCTCCCGGACGGCGTCGTGGACTTCCTTGGCGAAGTCCTGATCCTCCCAATCGCGCCGGGCGAAACCCACCAGGGCGAAGCTGGGCGGCAGCAGGCCGCGGTTGGCCAGGTCGTAGATCGCCGGCATGAGCTTGCGCTTGGACAGGTCGCCGGTGACGCCGAAGATAACGACCGAGCACGGCCCGGCGATGCGTGGAAGGCGGCGGTCTTCGCTGGATCGCAGGGGGTTGGCCCCTGGGACGTAGGTCTGAGCCATGCGCGACTCAGCCGCGTCCGGCGTCGGCGCGGGCCGAGGCGAGAGCGGCGGTCAGGTTGTCCAGCAGGTTCTGCCAGGCGCTGATGAACTTGGCCACGCCGTCGGTCTCGAGCTCGTCGAAGACCTCGGGCAGGTTCACGCCGACGGCGGCGAGGTCGTCGAACACCTGCTGCGCCGCAGGGCCGGTGCCGCTGACGGTGTCGCCGTGCACGTTGCCGTGGTCGCGCACCGCATCCATCGTTTTCTCGGGCATGGTGTTGACGCAGCCAGGAGCCGCGAGGTCCACGACGTAGCGGTCGTCGGAGTACTCGGGGTTCTTGACCCCCGTGGACGCCCAGAGCGGTCGCTGCGGATTGGCTCCTGCGGCAGCCAGTGCCTGCCAGCGGTCCGAGGCGAGGACCTCGGTGTAGGCGGCCCAGGCGAGTTGGGCGTTGGCGATTCCGGCCTTGCCCAGCAGTGCCGTCGCCTCGGGCGTGCCGATCGCGGTGAGCGCGGCGTCGATGTTGGAGTCCACCCGGGAGACGAAGAACGACGCCACTGAGTGGATCGTGGACAGGTCCTTGCCGTTGGCCTGGGCGAGTTCCAGCCCCGACATGTAGGCATCCATCACCGCGCGGTAGCGCTCGACGGAGAAGATGAGGGTGACGTTTACGCTGATCCCCTCGCCGAGCACCGCCGTGATCGCCGGCAGCCCCTCGAGCGTGGCCGGGATCTTGACGAGCAGGTTCGGCCTATCCACCAACCACCACAGCGCCTTGGCCTCGGCGATCGTGCCGTCCGTATCAGGGGCGAGCCGCGGGTCGACCTCGATCGACACCCGGCCGTCCGCGCCGCCGGTCGACTCGTACACGCCCGTGAACAGGTCGCAGGCCCACCGCACGTCGAAGGCGGTGAGCGCGCGCACGGCCTCGCCCACGTCCACCCCGCGCACCGCCAGGTCGCGGATCTGCTCGGCGTAGTCCGCAGCGCCCGTGGTGATCGAGTGGTCGAAGATTGCCGGGTTGGTGGTGACGCCCACGACGTGGGAGCCGTCGATCAACTCGACCAGGCCGCCCGAGGTGAGGCGGTTGCGGTCGAGGTCGTCGAGCCAGATCGACACTCCGATGTCGGAAAGTTCGCCCAGACGGTCGGTCATGGTTCTCAGCCCTTCTTCGCAGCGTCGATGGATTCCTTGGCGGTGGCGACGACGTTCTCCACCGTGAAGCCGAATTCCTTCATGAGCAGGTCGCCGTCGGCAGACGCGCCGAAATGATCGATCGCGACCGGCCGGCCGGCGTCGCCGAGCAGTTGGTACCAGGGCATGGCCACCCCCGCCTCGATCGACACTCGCGCCCGCACGCTCGGCGGGATGACCTCGTCGCGGTAGCTGGCGTCCTGCTCGTAGAACCACTCGAAACAGGGCAGCGAGACCACCCGGGCGGCCACGCCGTCCGCGGCCATCGCCTCCTGGCTGGCCAGCGCAAGCGGTACCTCGGATCCGGTTGCCAGCAGCAGCACGTCGGGTGTGCCGTCGCAGTCCGAGACCACGTAGCCGCCCTTCGCGACGCCCTCGGCCGAGCCGTGCACCGAACGGTCGATGGTGGGCAGCGTCTGTCGGCTGAGCACGAGGCCCACGAGCTCGCTGCGTTCCATGATGGTCCGCCAGGCCACCGCGACCTCGTTGGCGTCGGCGGGGCGCACGATCGCGATCTGCGGCATCGCCCGCAGCGCCGCCAGGTGCTCGATCGGCTGATGCGTGGGGCCGTCCTCGCCTACGCCGATGGAGTCGTGGGTCCACACGTAGGTGACGGGCGCCTTCATGATCGCCGCCACCCGCACTGCGCCGCGCATGTAGTCCGAGAAGGTGAAGAACGTTCCGCCGTAGGGCCTGGTGAGCCCGCCCAGCGCCATACCCGAGAGCACCGCACCCATGGCGTGCTCACGCACGCCGAAGTGCACCAGGCGACCGAAGGACGAGGAGTCCGGCACAACGTCCATCAGACCTTCGGGCTCGAACGACTTGGCGCCCTTGATCGTGGTGTTGTTCGATCCGGCGAGGTCGGCCGAGCCGCCCCACAGCTCCGGCAGCACCGCCGCCATCGCGTTGATAACCACTCCGGACGAGGCCCGCGTGGCCATGTCGTCGCCGGGCTCGAACACGGGGATCGCCTCGGCGAAGCCGTCGGGTAGCCGTCGCTCGGCCAGCCGGTCGAACAGTGCCGCCTTGTCGGCGTGGGTGGAGCGCCATGCGGCCATGTGCTCGTCCCAGCCCTCGTGCTTTGCGGCGCCGCGCTCCTCCAACTGGCGCGTGTGGGCCAGGACATCGGGCTCGACCTGGAAGCTCTTGTCCGGGTCGAAGCCCAGGACCTCCTTGGTGGCCGCGACCTCGGCCGGGCCGAGGGCCGATCCGTGCGACCCTGCGGTGTTCTGCTTGTTCGGGGCGGGCCAGCCGATGATCGAGCGCATCCGGATGATGCTGGGGCGGTCGATCTCCTTCTTCGCGCGCTTGAGGGCCTTGTAGAGGCCCTTCACGTCCACATCGCCGTTGGGCAGCATGTCCACGTGCTCGGTGTGCCAGCCATATGCCTCGTAGCGCAACAGCACGTCTTCGGTGAAGGTGACGTCGGTGTTGCCCTCGATGGTGATGTGGTTGTCGTCGTAGATCACGATCAGGTTGCCGAGCTCCTGGTGGCCGGCCAGGCTGCACGCCTCGGACGACACGCCCTCCTGCAGGCAGCCGTCGCCGACGATGACGTAGACCCGATGGTCGAAGAGGCTTTCGCCGGGATCCGAGGCCTGATCCAAAGTGCCGCGCACGAAGCGCGCATCCATGGCCATGCCGACGCCGGTCGAGATTCCCTGTCCGAGCGGACCGGTGGTGGTCTCGATGCCGGCCGTGTGGCCGAACTCCGGGTGGCCCGGGGTGAGGCTGTCCCAGGTGCGCAGCGCCTCGATGTCGCTTAACTCCAGCCCGAAACCGCCAAGGTACAGCTGGATGTACTGGGTCAGGCTGGAGTGCCCGTTTGACTGGATGTAGCGGTCCCGGCCGACCCAGTGCGGATCGCCCGGGTCGACGTTCATCACCTTCTGGTAGAGCAAGTAGGCGGCCGGCGCCAGGGCCATCGCAGCGCCGGGGTGGCCGTTGCCGGTGCGCTGGACGGCGTCCATCGCCAGCACCCGGGCGGTGTCCACCGCGCGTCGGTCGAGGTCGGTCCAGTCGAGTCCCACAGGGTCAATCCCTTCGGCGGTGCGCCCACCGGGAGCGTCCCGGGTCGAGCGGCGGGGCGGGTTCGTCGGGCAGCCTATAGGCCGCGGGCCGGGGAAGGGCGGTCGTCGGACTACACTCAGGCGCGAGATGGAACCGGTGCGAGGGATGCCAGCGGGTGCACGCCCCGACGATGGCGAGAGGTGGGACGTGACTGCGGCCGAATCGTCCAGCCCGGCCACTGCGGAAGTCGGCGCTCCCGCGGCGCGCAGCCGGTTCGGCGCCTACCTCGGACTCACCAAGCCGCGCATCATCGAGCTGCTGCTCGTCACCACCCTGCCGACCATGTTCCTCGCCGCCGGTGGCTTTCCGCCCGTGTGGACGATGGTGGCCACTCTGATCGGCGGCGCGCTCGCCGCCGGCGGCGCGAACACGCTCAATTCCTACATCGATCGTGATATCGACGCCAAGATGGTTCGCACCGGTCGGCGGCCGCTGGTCACCGGCGAGGTCACTCCGCGCAACGCGTTGATCTTCGGCTGGGCGCTCTCGGCGCTGTCGGTGGTCTGGCTCCTGGTCACGACCAATTGGCTCAGCGCCGTGCTGGCCGCCGGTGCGATCTTCTTCTACGTGGTCATCTACACCCTCGGCCTCAAGCGGCGCACGCCGCAGAACATCGTCTGGGGCGGGGCGGCCGGCTGCTTCCCGGTGCTCATCGGGTGGTCTGCTGTCACCGGGACGGTGGGCTGGGCCGCGCTCGTGCTGTTCGGCATCATCTTCTTCTGGACCCCGCCGCACTACTGGCCGCTATCGCTGCGCTTCCGCGAGGACTACGCGGCCGCCGGCGTGCCGATGCTGCCGGTGGTGGCGTCGCACCGCCGCGTGGCGATCGAGATCATCGTCTACGCCTGGCTCATGGTGATCACGTCGCTGGTGCTCGTCCCCGTGGCCCCGATGGGGTGGTTCTACGCGGCTGTGGCCGGCACGCTCGGTGTGTTGTTCCTCTACGAGGCCCACGCGCTGCTGTTCCGGATCCGCAAGGCGGCCCAAGGCGGGCCGGCCGACGTCAAGCCGATGCGGCTCTTCCACGGATCGATCAGCTACCTGTCCCTGCTCTTCCTCGCCATTGCGATCGATCCGTTCCTGCACTAGCCGGTGATGGCTCCGCGCGTCCGGAGCGTGAGCGGCACTCGCACGAGGGCGATCCACAGTAGGCACGCGGCCAGCATGTGCAGTGCCACCAGCAGCCACGGCACCCCGGTGAAGTACTGCGTGTAGCCGATGACGCCTTGGACCATCGAGATGCCGAAAACCCACCAGACCGCCCGCACGCTGCCGCGCGGCGCATCGGTGACCGACAGCGCCACGAGCAGGCCGATCGTGAGACCGATGAACAGCAGCACGGCGTCGGCATGCAGCCAGGACACGACGCGGACGTCGAACCCGAAGCGGGACGCCGCGTCGGCATCGCCCGAGTGCGGACCGGAGCCGGTCACGATCGTACCGAGGATGAGTACCAAGAAGCCGACCGCCACCAGCACGCGCGCGAGGATCCGCACGGCCGTCGGCCCCAGCCGCGTGACGGGTGTGTCGCCGGGCTCGCGGGAGCGCCAGACCAGCACGACGATGCCCGCGATGATGACCGCAGAGAGCAGGAAGTGCAGCGCCACGGTCACCGGATTGAGCCCGGTCAGCACGGTGATGCCGCCGAGCACGGCCTGTGCCACGGTGCCCACCAGCGGGATTGTCGCCAGCCACACGATCGGCCGCCGCCGCACGCCGGACCGCCGCTGCCACACGATGGCACCCACGATCGCCGCCAGGGCCAGCAGCCCAAGGACCCCGGTGAGGGTGCGGTTGCCGAACTCCACGTACTTGTGCCAGGCCTCGGTCTGGGTGGCCGTCGGCACCAGCGAGCCCTCGGTGCACTGCGGCCACGTCGGGCAGCCAAGCCCGGAGCCGGTGACCCGGACGAGGCCGCCGGTCAGCACGATCGCGGTCTGCGCCACGAGGTTGGCCAGGAAGATCCCGGTCAGCCAGCGTGGGGAGGCTTCGGTGGCTGCCGGCAGGGGCGGCGCGGGCGAGGAGGTCGGGGTCGCGACTGCGGTCATGACTCGATGGTAGGTCGCCCCGGGTTGCCGCTCCGCAGGCCATCCGCCCTTTGGCGTCACTCCCACTTGAAGGTGCGCACCGCCAGGGCGAAGCCGACGACTGCCCAGACGGCAAGCACGATGCATGCCGTGGTGGGAAGGGGCTGGCCGGCGATGAGCACATCGCGCAGGCCTCCGGCGAGGGCGCCAGAGGGCAGCAGCTCCACGACGGACCCCCAGACCGAGGGCAGCGAAGAGGCGGGCACCACGACGCCGCCGCCGAGCATTAGCAGCACGAAGATGCCGTTGGCCACTGCCAGCGTCGCCTCGGCTCGCAGGATGCCGGCGACGAAGGCGCCCCAGGCGGCGAAGGCCAAGGTCCCGAGCACCACCAGCGCCACGGCGGCCAGTGGGTTTCCCGCCGGCGACCAGTCCAGGAGCAGCGCCACCACGACGATGAGCACGATCTGTAGGACTTCGATCACCGCGACGCTGGCTGCCCGTGCCCAGATCAATTCCGCCCGAGTCAGGGGAGTCGTGCCGAGGAGTTTGAGCGCCCCCGAGCGTCGGTCGAAACCGGTGGCGATCGCGAGCGAGGTGAACGCGGTGGACATGACGGCCAGGGCGATGATTCCGGGCGTGGCGCGGTCCACGCCGGGAACCGTGGAATCGCCGCTGAAAGGGTCGAACAGGCTCAGCGCGAGCAGCAACGCCAGGGGAATGATGAGCGTGAGCAGCAGTTGTTCGCCGTTGCGCAACGTGCTGCGCAGATCGAAGCGCGCCTGCGCGAGGATCCGGCGCGGGCGCTTGGCGGCTCCGGGGCGCGGGGTGAAGGTCCCCGGGGGGTAGATCCGGTTGATGCTCATGCGGTGGGCTCGGCGTTCTCCGTCTGGTCGGCCAGGGCGAGGAATACTTCCTCCAGAGACTTGCGGCCCACTTGCAGGTCACGCGGCGCCACGCCGTGCTGGGCGCACCAGGCGGTCACGGTGGCGATGGTCTGCGGCGTCACCTCACCTGCGACGCGGTACGTTCCCGGTCTGGTCTCGGCGACGTCCACGCCCGGTCCGAGGACGACCTCCAGCGACGTGAGGTCCAGGTGCATGGGGCCACCGAAAGTCATCACATCGCGCTCGTCACCCACGAGCTCGGCGAGGGTGCCGGCTGCGACGGCCCGACCGCCCTCGACAATGACCACGTGGTCGGCAAGCGCCTCCGCCTCGTCCATCTGGTGCGTGGTCATGACGACTGTGACGCCGTCGCGCCGCAGAGCCCCGAGCAACTCCCACATCCCTCGTCGCGCTGCTGGGTCCAGGCCGGCGCTGGGCTCGTCCAGGAAGACCAGTTGCGGCCGACCGATGAGGGCGGTGGCCAGCTTCACCCGCTGTTGCTCACCGCCGCTGAGCCGGCGATAGGGACCGCGGACGTTGGCCAAGCCGAGCCATGCGAGCAGTTCGGAGGGGTCGCGCGGCCGGAGGTAGAACGCCGCTAGCGTGCGCAGCAGTTCCGCTGGTTTGGCCATGGAGGGTACGCCGCCGTCCTGCAGCATCACGCCCACCCTCGGGCGCAGTGCCTGGCCGTCGGCGAACGGGTTGAGTCCGAGCACCCGCACGGTGCCGGAGTCAGGCCGTCGCAGACCCTCGCAGACCTCCACCGTGCTGGTCTTGCCCTGGCCGTTGCGCCCGACGATGGCGGTGATGGCCCCGGCGGGGGCGGTCATCGACAACCCGGCCACCGCGCGCACGTCGCCGTAGGAGACGTAGAGCTCGTTGACGGTCAGCGCCGCGCCGACGTGGGTACCCACGCGCGGGAGTCTATGCGTTGGTCGTGCGGCCGGGGCCGCCGCAGGTGGACACTGTCCCGCGTGGAGGACAACACGCCCAACGACATGTCCGACGACGAGGCGCGCGAAGTGATCCTGGCCGCCGCCCGCGAAGGGGATGCCGTGGCCATGTTCAACGCCGGACTGCTCGCGCGCGAATCAGGGGATTCTGCTGGCGCTGAGCAGTGGTGGGAGCAGGCCGCAGCGGCCGGCCAGCCCGATGCGATGGTCGAAGTGGGCCTGCGCCGCCAGCGCAACGGCGACCTCGACGGTGCGCAGGAGCTCTACACCGCAGCGGCCGAGGCCGATGACGTTGCGGCGATGAACAACCTGGGGCTGCTGTTGCGGCAAGTCGACGACGACGGGGCGCGTCGGTGGCTCGAGCGGGCGGCGCGCCGGGGCTCGGCCGAGGCGATGCACAACCTCGCGTTCCTGCTGCGGGACACCGGCGAGGCGGCCGCGGGCGTCTCCTGGCTGCGCCGGGCCGCCGGGCACGGCAACTCGGAGGCAATGTTCAACCTCGGCGTCCTCCACTGGTCACACGGGGAAAAGGACCTGGCGCGCCAATGGTGGGAGGCCGCAGCGGCGGACGGGCACCTGCGAGCCATACAGAACCTGGGGGCGCTGTTGCGCGAAGACGGCGGCGCGTGAAAGCGTCGCCCGCATGCGGCTGATTCCTCGGGGCTGGCACCTGGAAGGCGCGTGGTGCGCCATGAAGGGCCATGTCGCGCCCGGGGCCACTGTGGCCCGCGTCCGCCCGCAGGACGCGCAGCTAGTGCTCGAGGCCGGGCCCGGAGTGCGCCTGAGCCGCTGCCTGCGCTGTGACAACTGGGCCCGTGGCGCCGATCCGCTGCCCGCGCAGATCACCTCGGAGCACCTCCCGCCGCTGGCGGAATTGCCCAGGCCGATGCGCGGCAAAGCCCTCAACGAGCTCGTGGTCGTGCGCCTCATCGCCATCGACAGGTGGATCCACGTGGTCTTCTTCCTCTTGCTTGCGCTGCTGCTGGTGGCAGTCACGATCGGCCTGCCAGTGATCCGTGAGACGGCCCAGCAGCTGCTCGACGGCTGGCAATTGGCAGTTCAGGAGGCGCGGCCATCGTCGGGCTTCCTCGCCCGGATCCTGGCTGACGTGGCGCACCTGGATCGCTCCCACATCGGCTGGCTCATCGCCGTCGCCCTTGGCTACGCCGCGCTGGAGGGCGTCGAGGCGTTCTATCTTTGGCGCGGCCGGCGCTGGGCGGAGTACTTGACGGTGCTGGCCACGGGCCTGCTGCTGCCGTTCGTGGTCTCGGAGTTGATCGACAAGGTGACGATCCCGCGGATCTTGGGGCTGGTCGCCGACCTGGCGATCCTGGCCTACCTGATCGTCGCCAAGCGGCTGTTCGGCGT
Organism: Candidatus Nanopelagicales bacterium; assembly: GCA_044326505.1. Taxonomy (GTDB): domain Bacteria; phylum Actinomycetota; class Actinomycetes; order S36-B12; family UBA10799; genus JACJWR01. The sequence continues at coordinate 30,890 of JBIRBF010000001.1, forward strand.
CCGTGGGGGCGACAAGGCCCTGCAGGCCGACTTGGCCGCTGATGTGGACTGGAGCGCGCTGCACTCGCAGGCACCGCTGGCCGGGCCCGGCCAACTCGGCGAGGTCACCGCGGAGAAGCCGGCCTCCGCTTGAGGACTGCCGACTCAGCCCAGCCGATCGGTATCAGCGCCAGTAGTCCGTACAGCGCCGTCGAAGGCCACCAGATCGACACGACCGCCAGCACGAAGAGGAGTACGGCCGTCGCGATGGCCCATACTGCCTGGTCCGCGCGGGGCAGCCGACCCTCCTCCACTAGGTCCCGGTGGCGGTAGAGGTACCCCTGGATGGCGAGGCCCGCCAGGGTGATCGCCGCGAGCGTCAGCAGGTACACCGTCGCCGTGCCCGGTGCTTCGGAGCGCCCCAGCATCTCGGTGGGGAACTGGAGGAACACCACGAGGATGAGCCACAGCCCGTTGAGCGCCAGGAGCGGCGGTGTGAACGACTGCAGCCCGTCAAACAGTCGATGGTGGCGCCGCCAGTAGAGCAGCGTGATGACGAACGACAGACCGAAGGCGAGGAAGCGCCCAGAGTTCTCGGACATCACGTCCCACAGCGACTCGTCCCCGGTCGGCGGTTCTAGATCCACAAGCGGGAGCACCAACAGGGTCACCGCGATCGCGACGATCGCGTCGGAGAAGTTCACCAACCGCGAGACCGACTCGGCCGTGGGCGGCTTGTCCCAGGTCAGATCCCTACTCATGTGCGCCCTGTCTGTGCGGAGATACCGCGCGCTCGCGGGTGTTGCTCACGTTAGTGCAGGCCGGCGACGACCACCCGCTTGTTGCACTTTGACCGAAATACGCAACAATGATGTTGTGAAAACAGCGGCGTCTGGCCACGCGAGCCCGGAAAGGGGCCTCAGCGATGCCACGGCTCGAGTCGCGCGCGCGCTCCTCGAGGTGGGGTCCGCCACCGCCGTCGACCTGGCGGGCCTGCTCTTCCTCAGCCCCACGGCCGTTCGTCGTCATCTCGATACACTGATGGACCGAGGACTGGTCTCGGCCTCCGACGAGCAGCAGTTCGGCCCCACGCGCCGACGCGGCCGCGGCCGCCCCGCCCGCTTCTATGCCATCACCGCACAGGGTCGTGATGTGTTCGAGTCAACCTACGACGATGTCGCGGTGGCCGCTCTGGACTATCTCGCCGAGCACCTCGGCCAGGGGGCGGTGGAGGACTTCGCCCGAATCCGAGCCGCCGAACTGTCCCAGCGCTACTCCGCAGCTGGCGCCCCGGCCGATCCCGCCGACCGGGTGGCGGTCCTGGTCGAGTTGCTGTCGGCGGACGGTTACGCGGCGCGTGCGGAAGCCAACCCCCTGGGCCTGCAGCTCTGCCAGCACCACTGCCCGATCGCCCACGTGGCCGAGCGCTACGGGCAGTTCTGCGAGGCGGAGCGGGCGGCTTTCGCCGACCTGCTGGGCGTCCACGCCACCAGGCTCGCGACCATCGCCGCCGGATCTGGCGTATGCACCACCCTGATCGCCGAGCCCCGCCGCACCACGACCCCCGACGACACAGAGGCTTCCGCAGAGAGGAACCCCGCATGACCGACCTGCATCCCGAGCTCGATGGGCTCGGCACCTATGAGTTTGGCTGGCACGACCCCGACGTCGCCGGCGCGGTCGCGCAGCGCGGGCTGAGCGAGGCCGTGGTGCGTGACATCAGCCGGCTCAAGAACGAGCCGGAGTGGATGCTCAACCTGCGCCTTAAGGGATTGAAGCTCTTCGGCCGCAAGCCAATGCCTGCCTGGGGCTCGGACTTGAGCGGTATCGACTTCGAGACCATCAAGTACTTCGTCCGCTCCACTGAGAAGCAGGCGACCACCTGGGACGAGCTGCCTAGCGACATCAAGAACACCTATGACCGGCTGGGCATCCCGGAGGCTGAGAAGCAGCGGCTGGTCGCCGGCGTGGCGGCGCAGTATGAGTCCGAGGTGGTCTACCACAAGATCCGCGAAGACCTCGAGGAGCAAGGTGTGATCTTCCTCGACACGGACACCGCTCTGCGCGAGCACCCCGACCTCTTCCGCGAGCACTTCGGCACCGTGATCCCCGTGGGGGACAACAAGTTCGCCGCGCTCAACACCGCGGTGTGGTCTGGCGGATCGTTCATCTACGTCCCACCGGGGGTGCAGGTGGACATCCCGCTGCAGGCCTACTTCCGGATCAACACCGAGAACATGGGCCAGTTCGAGCGGACCCTGATCATCGTCGACGAGGGCGCCTACGTGCACTACGTCGAGGGCTGCACGGCACCGATCTACTCGACCGACTCGCTGCACTCGGCGGTGGTCGAGATCATCGTCAAGAAGGACGCGCGCTGCCGGTATACGACCATTCAGAACTGGTCGAACAACGTCTACAACCTGGTCACCAAGCGGGCTATCGCCCAGCAGGGTGCCACCATGGAGTGGGTGGACGGGAACATCGGCTCGAAGGTGACGATGAAGTACCCGGCCGTATGGCTCATGGGCGAGCACGCCAAGGGCGAGACGCTATCGATCGCCTTCGCCGGCGAGGGCCAGCACCAGGATGCGGGCGCGAAGATGGTCCACGCCGCTCCGCACACGTCGTCGTCGATCGTGAGCAAGTCGGTCGCACGCGGCGGCGGTCGCACCTCGTACCGAGGCCTGGTTCAGGTGCAGGAGGGGGCCCACCACTCGGCGAGCTCGGTGCGCTGCGACGCCCTGCTGATCGACGACATCTCGCGCTCGGACACCTATCCATACGTCGATGTGCGCGAGGACGACGTGTCCATGGGGCACGAGGCCACCGTCAGCAAGGTCAGCGAGGATCAGCTGTTCTACCTGATGAGCCGCGGCCTGACCGAGGAGGAGGCGATGGCCATGATCGTGCGCGGCTTCGTCGAGCCGATCGCCCGGGAACTGCCCATGGAGTACGCCCTCGAACTCAACCGCCTGATCGAACTGCAGATGGAAGGAGCCGTCGGCTGATGTCGGCCACCACCGCACCCGTGAGTCCCGCGACTTCCGTGGCGCCACCGCCCAGCGACCGGGCTGGCGCCCTTGCCGCTGACCGTGCCGCGAGCTTCCCCGTCCCCACCGGCCGCGAAGAGGCTTGGCGGTTCACCCCGCTCGAACCACTGCGCCAGTTGATCGAAGGGTCGCCGGCGACTGGACCGGAACCCGCCGTGGACTGGACCGCCGCGGGCGCCGACGTCGCCGTGGTGGAGCGCGACGATCCCCGGCTGGGTTCGGTGCTCGAGCCGGTGGACCGGATCTCGGCCATGGTCGCCGAGCGCGCCGACAGCGCCCTGGCGGTGACGGTGCCGGCCGGTGCGGAGGCCGAAGTGGTGATCCAAGTGGCCGGCCGCGGCGGGACGTCCTACGGCTACGTGCTCATAGATGTCGCTGCCGGGGCCAAGGCGACCGTCGTGCTGGACCACACCGGCACCGGGGCATTGGCGGCCGATGTCGAGATTCGGGTGGGCGACGCAGCCAGCCTGATCTTCGCCAGCGTGCAGGACTGGGACGACGGCACGGTTCACGCCAGCCACCACCACGCCCGGGTGGGGCGCGACGCGCAGTTCACCTCGGTGGTCGTCACCCTGGGCGGCGACGTGGTGCGGATCGTTCCGACGGTCACCTATGACGGCCCGGGCGGGAACGCCGAGCTGTTCGGCGTCTACTTCGCCGATGCCGGTCAGCACCTCGAGCACCGGCTCTTCGTCGACCACGCGGTGCCGCACTGCCGCTCGCGAGTGACGTACAAGGGCGCCCTGCAGGGCGCGGGCTCCCACACTGTGTGGGTGGGCGACGTGCTGATCCGGGCCGCCGCCGTCGGCACCGACACCTACGAGCTCAACCGCAACCTGGTGCTCTCGGAGGGCGCCAGGGCCGATTCGGTGCCGAACCTGGAGATCGAGACCGGCCAGATCACCGGTGCGGGCCACGCCAGCGCCACAGGCAGGTTCGACGACGAGCAGCTGTTCTACCTGATGTCCCGCGGGCTTCCCGCCGTGGACGCCCGGCGGCTGGTCGTGCTCGGCTTCTTCGGCGAGATCATTGAGGAGGTCCCAATTCCGGCGCTGCGCGACCGGCTGCTTCGCGCGGTTGCGGTCGAACTGGGATACGACCAGGACCTGGAGGACGACGCATGACGGTGCAGGACGTGTATCGGCTCGGTGATCTGATCGAGGGCCAGGCGGTCCGGGTAGTTGTCGGGCCGCAACCGATCGCCCTGGTGCTTACCGAGGGCGAGTTGTACGCGGTAGACGACCGCTGCTCGCACGCCGACGTGTCGTTGTCCGAGGGCGAAGTCGAAGGCTGCTTCATCGAATGCTGGCTGCACGGCTCGCAGTTCGACCTCCGCACCGGCCAGCCGACCTGCTTGCCAGCGAACGCCCCGATTGCCACGTTCGCCGTCACCGTGTCGGGCGAGGGTCCCGACGCCCGCGTGCTCATCCACGTCTGAGCACCTCAGCACACCAACCAGCCGCACCGCGCCACCCGCACAGTCCCCACCGAGAGAGCGATATGAGCATCCTGGACATTCGTAACCTGCACGTCAGCGTCGTGACGGACGCCGACTCCAAACCGATCCTGCGGGGGATCGACCTGACCATCGAGTCGGGCCAGACCCACGCAATCATGGGTCCGAACGGCTCGGGCAAGTCCACTCTGGCCTACTCGATCGCCGGCCACCCGCGCTACGAGGTCACCGAAGGTTCGATCACCTTGGACGGCGCCGACGTGCTCGACATGACGGTCGACGAGCGCGCCCGTGCCGGGCTGTTCCTGGCCATGCAGTATCCGGTGGAGGTTCCCGGAGTGTCGGTGTCGAACTTCCTGCGCACCGCCGTCACGGCGGTCAAGGGCGAGGCGCCCAAGCTGCGTACCTGGCTGAAGGACATGAAGGCAGCCATGGCCGAGCTGGACGTTGATCCCGAGTTCGCCGGGCGCAACGTCAACGAGGGCTTCTCCGGCGGTGAGCGCAAGCGGCACGAGATCCTGCAGCTCGAGCTGCTCAAGCCGAAGATCGCGGTGCTCGACGAGACCGACTCCGGCCTGGACGTGGATGCTCTCAAGGTTGTCTCGCAGGGCGTCAACAAAGTGCGCGAGCAGGACGACACGGGAATCCTGCTCATCACCCACACCACCAGGCTGCTCAAGCTCATCCCGGCCGACCACGTCCACGTCGTTATGGACGGTCGCATCGTCGCGTCGGGCGGCCCGGAACTGGCCGAACTCATCGACGCCGACGGCTACGAGCAGTTTGCAGCGGCGGCGCGGGGCTGATGCCCGTGTCCCAGCTAGCCGCCTCCCCGGAGCCGGCGGTGCTCGACGTCAGCCGCATCAAGGCCGACTTCCCGCTGCTTGCTCGCACAGTTCGCGACAACCGGCCGCTGGTCTACCTGGACAGCGCCGCAACCTCGCAGAAGCCGTTCGCGGTTCTCGACGCCGAGCGCGAGTTCTACCTGCGCCACAACGCGGCAGTGCACCGAGGCGCGCACCAGTTGGCCGAGGAGGCCACCGACGCGTACGAGTCCGCCCGAGCGACGATCGCCGGTTTCGTCGGAGCGATGCCGCCGGAGATCGTGTTCACCAAGAACGCCACCGAGTCCATCAACCTGGCCGCCTACGCCTTCAGCAACAGCACCGACCTGGCCCGCTGGGGCCACACCGTGCACCCCGACTTCGTGCTCGGTCCCGGCGACGAGGTCCTTGTGACCCAGATGGAGCACCACGCCAACCTGGTGCCCTGGCAGCAACTTGTGGCGCGCACGGGGGCCACCTTGCGCTGGATTCCGCTGACCGACGACGGTCGGCTGGACCTCGGCACCCTGGATGAACTGCTGAACGAGCGCACGAAGGTCGTATCGGTCGTGCACCAGTCCAACATCCTGGGCACAGTCAACCCCGTGGCCGCCGTCGGCGCTCGGGCCGCCGAGGTGGGTGCGCTGTTCATTGTGGACGCGTGCCAGTCCGTGCCGCATATGCCCATCGATGTCTGGTCGCTCGGCGCGGACCTGGTGGCCTGGAGCGGCCACAAGATGCTGGGTCCGACCGGCATCGGGGTGTTGTGGGGGCGCCCGGAAGTGCTGGAGCAGATGCCGCCGTTCATCTCCGGTGGGTCGATGATCGCCAATGTCACCATGGAGGGCTCCACCTTCGCGGCGCCGCCGCAGCGCTTCGAGGCGGGCGTGCCGATGACCGCCCAGGCCGTGGGTCTGGGGGCCGCCTGCGACTACTTGGACCGGATCGGGATGCCGTTAGTGGCAGCCCACGAGAATCGGCTCACCGGTCTGGCCCTCAGCGCGCTCGAGGCGATTGACGGAGTGCGCATCGTTGGCCCAGTCGATAACGTCGACCGCGGCTCGGCGGTCAGTTTCGAGGTCGCAGGGATCCATCCGCACGACGTCGGCCAGGTGCTCGACGACCTCGGGATCGCCGTGCGCGTGGGCCATCACTGCGCCTGGCCGGTTTGCCGGCGCTACGGCGTTCCGGCGACGACCAGGGCCTCGTTTGCGATCTACAACGACGATACAGATGTCGAAGCGCTGGCCGCCGGGGTGCAAGCCGCCAGAGAATTCTTCCAGGTGGCGTGATGCAGCTGGAGCAGATGTACCAGGAGATCATCCTGGATCACTACCGCAATCCGCAGGGCAAGGGGCTGCGTGATCCGTTCGACGCCGAGGTGCACCACATCAACCCCACCTGCGGCGACGAGGTCACGCTGCGGGTGGACCTGCAGGACAACCCGGCCGACCCCACCGACCCCCTGGTGGTGTTCTCCTACGACGGTCAGGGCTGTTCGATCTCGCAAGCGTCCCAGAGCGTCCTGTTCGAGCAGCTCGACGGCGTGCCCTTGAGCCAGGGAATGGAAGCGGTGGACGAGTTCCTGGAGCTCCTGCAGGCGGGCGTGCACGGGTACACCCCGGACGAGGACACCCTCGGCGACGCGGTGGTCTTCAGCGGTGTGGCGAAGTACCCGGCGCGGGTCAAGTGCGCGCTGCTGGGATGGATGGCTTGGAAGGACGCGGTCGCCCAGGCGCTGGCCGCGCGGGAGTCCGGTGGGGCCCACACGGCGCCCGGCGGGACGGAAGGAGGACGAGCGTGAGCGCAGAGACGGCCGAAGTGGACCGTGAGGCGGTGTTCGAAGCGATGCGCGACGTGGTTGACCCCGAACTCGGGATCAACGTCGTGGACCTGGGCTTGGTCTACGACGTGCACGTCGAGGATGACTCGAGCATAACCCTCGACATGACATTGACGTCTGCGGCGTGCCCGCTGACCGACGTCATTGAGGACCAGACCCGAGCGGCCCTGGACGGGATCGCCGCGGGGTACCGGATCAATTGGGTCTGGATGCCGCCCTGGGGCCCGGACAAGATCACCGACGAAGGCCGGGAGATGTTGCGGGCTCTAGGCTTCAACGTGTGATCAGCGTCCAGGGACTCGAGCTACGGGCAGGCGCCCGGCTGCTCGTGTCCGAGGCCTCGTTCCGTGTGGCTGCTGGCGACAAGGTCGGGCTCGTGGGCCGCAACGGAGCCGGCAAGACGACGATGATGAGGACGCTGGCCGGGGAGACGCAGCCGGCCTCCGGGGACATCAAGCGCAGCGGCAGCGTGGGCTACCTGCCGCAGGACCCGCGCACCGCCGATGCGGAGCAGCTGGTCCGCGATCGCATTCTGTCGGCCCGCGACCTGCACGATGTGCTTCGCCGGATGCGCACCGCCGAACAACGGATGGCCTCCGCCGACGACGCCACGCGCGATGACGCCATGCGCCGGTACGCCCGCGCTGAGGCGGAGTTCACGGCTGCGGGCGGTTACGCGGCAGAGTCCGAGGCCGCCGCGGTCGCAGCGGGGATCGGGATCGAGCAGCGCCTGCTCGAGCAGCCGCTTGGGACCCTGTCCGGTGGTCAGCGCCGCCGCGTCGAGCTCGCCCGGCTGCTGTTCGCCAGCGACGCCACGCTGCTGCTCGACGAGCCCACCAACCACCTCGACGCCGACTCGATCGTGTGGCTGCGTCAGTTCCTGCACAACTACCCCGGCGGTGTCATCGTGATCAGTCACGACACGGGGCTGCTCGATGCCACGGTGAACAAAGTGATGTACCTCGACGCAGCCCGGGCCCAGCTGGACGTCTACAACCTGGGATGGACGGCCTACCTCGCGGAGCGGGAGGCAACGGAGCGCCGCCGTCGGCGCACCGCCGCCACGGCCGCGAAACAGGCTGGTGCCCTGCAGCAGCAGGCAGAGAAGATGCGGGCCAAGGCCACGAAGGCGAAGGCGGCGCAGAACATGTTCCGGCGCGCGGATCAGTTGCTCGCGTCGGCGGCGGCTGAAGGTCCGCACGACAAGGTGGCCAGACTGCGCTTCCCCGAGCCGGCGCCCTGCGGCAGGGTGCCGCTCACTGCCAGTGCGCTGAGCAAGTCCTACGGCTCGCTGGAGGTCTTCATCGACGTGGACCTGGCGGTCGATCGCGGCGCTCGGGTGGTCGTGCTGGGTCTCAACGGAGCGGGCAAGACCACGCTGTTGCGCATTCTCGGTGGGGTGGAGCCGTCGGACACCGGGGCGGTCTCGGCGGGTCACGGTGCCCGGGTCGGCTACTACGCACAGGAGCACGAGACCCTCGATCCCGATGCCAGCGTGCTGGTCAACCTGGTGCACTCCTCGGTATCGCTGGGCGAGCAACAAGCGCGCGACGTCCTCGGCTCGTTCCTGTTCTCCGGGGCGGTGGTGGATCAGCCTGCGGGCACCCTGTCCGGCGGCGAGAAGACGCGACTCGCCCTGGCCATGCTCGTGGTGTCTGGCGCCAACGTGCTGCTGCTCGACGAGCCGACCAACAACCTGGACCCCGCCAGCCGCGACGAGGTGCTGTCGGCGCTGTCGTCCTACGAAGGGGCAGTCGTGCTGGTCACCCATGACCCCGGGGCGGTCTCGGCGCTCGCCCCGGAGCGGGTGCTGCTGCTGCCCGATGGCGACGAGGACCACTGGCGCGATGAGTACGCCGAACTCGTCGAACTCGCCTGATCAGCGGGCATTGGCGTGGCAACACGCGCACCGGAGGGCGACGGACGCGCGGGTGACGGGTCACTCTGGGTTATGATTGGCGCGGCTATTTGGTGGCCGCGTTTGCTGGCGACGGTCATAACCACTTTGAAAGGACCCTGAGGGGGGTCGTCGCACAGTGACGGAGGGCTTCATGGCAAACGAGTTAGCGGGACGGCGTATCGTGGGGGACGAGCGTCAGTCCTTGGCCGAGCAGTACCAGCAGCAGTACCAGGCCGGACAGAGCATTCGCGCGATCGCGGAGGCTTCGGGACGCTCGTATGGATTCGTCCACCGGGTGCTCAACGAGAACGGCGTCGAGCTTCGTGCCCGCGGTGGCGACACGAAGCGGAGGACGTCCTGACAAGCGCAAACACCCAACACCTGCTGTCGGCGGCGGGGGTCGTCGCCACTGCTGACGGGCCAATCCTGAGGGTGCGGCTGGACCGCCCCGACAAGCACAACGCTCAGACCCCAGCCACGTGGGCCGCCCTTGCGGCGCTTGGCGACGACCTGCCTGAGGGCATTCGGGTGGTCATCCTCAGCGGAGCCGGCCCATCCTTCTCGGCCGGCCTCGATCGCCGGATGTTTGTGGAGGGCCTCCCCGGTGAGCCGTCGCTCGTGGCGCTCGCCGAGCAGGAGTCGGCTGCCGTCGAGGACGTAATCGCCGGTTACCAGCGTGCCTTCACCTGGTGGCGCGAGCGCCCCGTCGTGACGATCGCGGCCGTGCAGGGCCACGCGATCGGGGCGGGTTTCCAGCTCGCTCTCGCGTGCGACTTCATGGTGGTCGAGGCAACTGCTTCGCTGTCGATGAAAGAGATCCAACTCGGCCTGGTGCCGGACCTGGCGGGCACGCTGCCGCTCGTGCGGGCTGTCGGCTACCAGCGCGCACTCGAGCTCTGCCTGACCGGTCGCGCCATCTCCGGTGACGAGGCCGCGGCAATCGGTTTGGCCATCACCGCGGTGCCCGAGGGTCAGGCCGGCGCGGCGGCAGACGACCTCGCCGCGGGAATCACGGCCGCGGCGCCGAACGCTACGTCCGCGGTGCTCGGGCTGATCCGCGGTGCCCATGGGCGCACGCTGGCTGAGCAGACGGCTGCGGAGCGCGCGGCCCAGTACGGTCGAATCACCGAGCTCGCCGCCCTGATGCAGCGCTAGGGGTCGGCCGTGTCGATGCACGGCGGACCGATGTCCACGCTGCGTTCGTTCACCCGGGATTCCTCGGTCACCCAGGTCACGCTGAAACCGGGCACCTGGCGCCGCATCCTGGGCTACGCCCGGCCTTACCGCGGTCTGATCTGGGTGTTCCTCGTCATCCTGGTGATCGACGCCGGGCTGACGGTCGCCCAGCCGCTGCTGTTCAAGCGCATCATCGACCAGGGCATCACCCCCGGCAATGCTGCAGTCGTCACCTCGACGGCGATCATCGCCGGCGTGGTGGCCCTCATCGATGCCGGACTCGGACTGCTCAACCGGTGGTACTCCTCGCGCATCGGGGAGGGGTTGATCTACGACCTGCGCACTGAGGTGTTCGGCCATGTGCAGACCCAGTCGGTGGCGTTTTTCACAAGGGCGCAGACCGGCGCCCTGGTGTCGCGGCTCAACAGCGACGTCATCGGAGCTCAGCAGGCGTTCACCTCGACGATGTCCGGTGTGCTCGGCAACCTCATCAGCGTCATCGTGGTGCTTGTCACGATGTTCCTGCTGGACTGGCGCATCACTCTGGTGGCGCTGGTGATGCTGCCGCTGTTCCTGCTGCCCGCGCGCTGGATGGGGCGCCGGCTGCAGGCTCTCACACGCGAGCAGATGACGCTCAACGCCGACATGGCCTCGCAGATGACCGAGCGGTTCAACGTCGCCGGTGCCCTGCTGGTCAAGCTCTTCGGCGACCATGACCGCGAGTCCGGCCAGTTCGCGGCCCGGGCCGCCCGCGTGCGCGACATCGGCGTGCGCATCGCGATGTCGAACCGCTACTTCTTCACGGCGCTGTCGCTGGTCGCGGCACTTGCCACGGTCATCACCTACGGACTCGGCGGCCATGCGGTGATCGCCGGCGCCCTCACACTGGGAACGCTCGTCGCCATGACCGGATTGCTGGCCCAGCTCTACGGCCCGCTGACCGCACTCTCGAACGTCCGGGTGGACGTGATGACGGCGCTGGTGAGCTTCGATCGGGTGTTCGAGGTGCTGGACCTGCCACCGCTGGTGCGCGACGCGCCCGATGCTCGCGACCTGCCCGAGGGCCCGCTTGCGGTGACATTCAGCGACGTCCAATTCCGGTACCCGTCTGCCGAGGAGGTCTCACTGGCGTCGCTGGAGTCGGTCGCGCGGACCGAGGCGCGGGCGCCCCAGACAGTCCTCAAAGGTGTGTCGTTCGAAGCGCCGGCGGCCGGGATGACCGCCCTGGTCGGCCCCAGCGGAGCTGGCAAGACCACCATCACTGCGCTGGTGGCTCGGTTGTACGACGCCACGGAGGGTTCGGTGTCGGTCGGCGGCGCGGACGTCCGTGAAGTGCGAGGTACGTCGCTGCGCGCGGCGGTGGGGTACGTCACCCAGGAGGCGCACCTGTTCCACGAGACGATCCGCGAGAACCTGCTCTACGCCCGCGACGACGCCGACGAGGATGACCTGTGGCGCGCCCTGACTGCCGCCCAAATCGCTGGACTGGTGCGCTCCCTGCCCGACGGCCTGGACACAGTGGTCGGCGACCGGGGGCACCGGCTGTCCGGCGGCGAGAAGCAGCGGCTCGCGCTGGCTCGGCTGCTGCTCAAGGGCCCGCGGATCGTCGTGTTGGACGAAGCCACGGCCCACCTGGACAGCGAGAGTGAGGCGGCGGTGCAGCGGGCACTGGACAACGCCCTGGCAGGCCGGACGTCGCTGGTGATCGCCCACCGCCTGTCGACGGTTCGGCAGGCCGACCAGATCCTGGTGGTGGACGACGGGCGCGTCGTCGAACGGGGCACGCACACCGAGCTGCTCGCGCGTGGTGGGCTCTACTCGGACTTGTACGCCACCCAGTTCGACGAGAACCGGGAGCGCGGCGAGGGGGGGTGAGGTCGCGCCTGCTTAGGTGCCGAAAGTGGTCCCGCCGTCGACGGGAATCAAGGCCCCGGTGACGTAACTCGACATGGGCGACAGAAGGAAGGCCGCCGCCGCTGCGAACTCTGACGGCTCGCCGTAGCGGCGCAGCGGGATGCGCGATTCGCGCTTGCGCCGTACCGATTCGGGCGGGCCGCTTCGCGCATCGAGGGCGAACACGCGGTCGGTGGCGATATTGGCCGGCGCCAGCCCGTTGACCCGAATCCCGCGCGGGCCCCACTCCCCAGCAAGCTCATGCACCAAGTTGGCCAGGCCGGGACGCAGTCCGTTGCTGAGGGCGAGCTCCGGCAGGGGCTTGTAGATCGACGTGCTCAGGACGAACACCACCGAGGTATCGGGAGCGCGCTGCGCAGGCTGCGGGGCAGGGCTGGGAGGACCGGTCGGCGGCGGCCCTGGCACGGAAGGCGGCGCGCTGTGATGCTCGATGGCGGCGGCGACGGAGCGCGCCAGGCGCAACGGACCCAGGAACACGGTTTCGAAGGCGTCCCGCCAGGCGTCGTCGCCGGTGGCGCTCACGCGGCTGGGCGGCGGTCCGCCGGTGCCGATCAGGGCGCCGTCCAGGCGTCCGAAGCGGGCAGCGGCAGCGGCGACGGCACGTGGGGCGAGGTCGGGGTCGCGCAAGTCACCCGGGATGGGCACGCACCGCTCATTGCCGACCACTGCCATCAGCTCCGCGAGGTGCTGTTCGAATCGGCTCACGGCGATCACACCGGCTCCGGCGGCCACCAGCGCCTCGACGGTTGCCCGACCCAGCCCGCGCGAGCCGCCCGAGACGACATACACGCGGCCCGCCAGTCCCAGATTCACATGGGGATTGTGCCCCAGCGCGCCGCGTGATGTGCCGCGAGGCGGCGAAAGCCGCGACGCTCCGCGCTCACCGGGCCGAGCTGGCCACGTCGCTCACACCCTTGTCCGCCCGAGCCGCCTGCACCTCGCGGCGGGCCAGGATGCCCCACCCGATAGGCAGCATCACGGCGAAGGCGAGCCACTGCCAGGCGTAGGCCAGGTGCGGACCCAGTCCCAGTTCGGGCACGGGCACGGTCGTGAGCCCGGCATCCGGCGGCTGGCTCGACATGGCGACCAGATAGGCGGGGTAGACGGCGGCGCCAGGGTTGAGCGTGCTCGGATCCAGCGCCGAGACCTGCCCAGCGGGGAGGTCGGCCGGCGCGGGCTGGGCCGTGCGCTCTGGCTCCTGCAGCCAACCGGTCACCGTCACTTCGCCCGTGGGCGGCGGCGGCACGGCGGGGGACAGGCGGGCGTCTGCGCTTTGGGGCACCCAGCCGCGCAGGACCTCGACCACGGGACCGGCGTCGGTCTTGAGCGAGGCGATGGCCCAGTACCCGGCCGATCCGCCCAGGCTGCGGCGTCGCACTAGTGCCGCTGAGTTGGGCAGGTAGCTGCCCGTTGCCGTCGCGATGCGGTAGCGGCGGTCGGCGGCGAGGGGTTGGTCCGGGGCGGCGAGGTCGGCCAGCCGAGTCGCTGCCATGCCGGAATTCGCGCGGATCAGGGCATCGGCCGCACTTCTGTTGACGTGCCGCGAGTACTGCCAGTTGGCGGCGAGGAGGCACAGCGCGATGCCCACGGGCACCAGGAGGGTAAACGCGATCCACTTGGGCTGGCGCAGGAAGGAGAACACTTGTCGGTCGGTTCCGCTAGTCGACGGGGGAGTCCTCGAGTCGGAAGCCCACCTTCAACGTCACCTGGAAGTGCATGACCTCGCCTTCGCGGACGTGCCCGCGGACGTCGGTCATCTCGAACCAGTCGAGGTGCCTGATCGTCTGGTGCGCCCGTGCCACGGCATTGCGGATGGCGTCGTCGATGCTTTCCGGCGATGTGCCGACGATCTCTGTGAGGGCATACGTGCGGTTGGCCATGCGAGCCTCCGTTACAAGGGCGGGTCTGCGTTGGTGCATTCACCGAGCCGGGCTTACGGTATCCACATGCCCAGTCGGTCCCACGTGTATCGAATCACAGATGCCCACGTGGGCCTGTCGGAGGATCAGCAGGCGCGCACCCGGCGCTACCTGATCTCGATGGCCGTGCGCACAGTGTGCTTCCTGGGGGCGGTCGTGGCAGACGGATGGCTGCGCTGGACGCTCGTCGCAGGAGCGGTGCTGCTGCCCTACATCGCAGTGGTCATCGCCAACGGCGGCCGCGAGCGCAACCACGACGGCGATGACGTGCGTTCTGTCTACGTTCAGCCGCAGAGCCAGCCCGAGCTGCCCTCCTGGCACCCCGAGTCCCGTAGCTAGGCCGCACCCGGCTGATTGCCGGGGGTTCCGGCTACGTCGCTGCAGATGCCGTTGACAGCCCGAAATCGCGCACGACGAGGGGCGGCATCGAGGTTCGTGTGAAGTAGTCGGCCCACTCGCGGGGAAGGCAGCGCACAGGTGCGCCGGCATCGACGATGCGCCCGAGTACGGCTAGCGGGGAGTCGTTGAACCGGAAGTTGCCGGCCCCGCCCACGATTCGCCCGTCGCGCACCACGTATGTCCCGTCACGGGTCAGGCCCGTGACCAGCATGGCCTGCAGGTCCACGTCACGGATGTACCACAGGCTGGTCACGACCAGCGCGTCGTCACTGCGCGCGATCACGTCGGCGAGGGTTCCGCTGCCGGCCGCGTCGGACAGTTCCAGGTTCGCCGCCG
>JBIRBF010000040.1:0-17075 GCA_044326505.1 Candidatus Nanopelagicales bacterium
CAGGCCAGTGCCACTGCACAGGTGACGCCCCGCACGATTCCCTCGGCGCCGATCGCTCCGGTCGGCACAGGGGAGGACGGTCGGGCCACCATCGCCTTCACCCCGGGGTATAACGGCGGGGCTGCGGTCACCGAATTCCAGTACAGCTTGGACGGCAAGACGTGGGCGCCGGTGGCGAAGCCGACCAACCCCGATGGCTCGCCCATCCCGAACTTCCCGAACGACACAACCTCGCCCGTGGCGGTGTGGGGACTGTCGAACAACGCGACCTACCAGGTGTGGTTGCGGGCCGTGAACCCGGCGGGTGCAGGTCCGGCATCAGAGCCTGCGAGCGTCACCCCGATGGCCCCGCCGGCAGCAGTCTTCCACCCCATCTCGCCGGTGCGGGTAGTGAATACACGCGGCACCGGAACGGCCGGCCCACTGGGGTCCGGCGAGCAGCGGGTGTTCTCTGTGGCAGACGGAGTGGACGGCGCGACGGGCCTGCCCGACCCCGCGAATCTCAACGTCGTACCGCAAGGGGCAGTCGCGATCGCCTACAACCTGACCGTTCCCGGTGGCTCTGGAGCCGGGCACCTGCGCATCATGCCGGGCGACGCGCCGATCACCTCGGCCTCGAATATCAACTTCGTTGCCGGCCAGTCGATCGCCAACGGTGCCGTGGCCTCGATCGACGTGTCGCGTCAGATCCGCATCTACAACGGCAGCAGCCTGCCGGCCAATGCCCTCGTCGATGTTGTCGGCTACTACCTGCCGACTGGTGAGGTCAAGGATTCGGCCCAGTTCAGCAGGTTCAACGCGCTCGCACCGGTACGCGTCTATGACTCGAACCTCGACGCGGCCGGGTTGTTGCCGCCGCAGACGAAGGAGCAGCCCTACCGCACCGTGGATGTATCGCGTGCCCTTGCCGCAGCGGGCGGAGCCGAGGTGGTGCCGAGCGGCGCGACGGCGCTCGCCTACAACATCACCGTCGTGCGGCCCACGGCTGCCAGCGGCCACTTGCGGGTGTTCCCCGGCAACCTGGCAGTCGCGCCCAACGCTTCGGCCATCAACTGGGGCGCCGCCTGGGATGTGGTCGCCAACGGCCTGGTCGTGGGCCTGAGCCCAGACCGCACCATAAACGTGTCCAATTACTCCACGGAACCCGTCCGGTTCCTGGTCGACATCGCGGGCTACTACACCGATACGGGGGCGGAGTTCTACGCCATCAACCCGTCGCGCGCCTACGACTCCCGCTGGCCACCGCCGGTGCCCGGGGTCACTCTAGGACCCATCGCGGGCGGCGTCGAGAACGACCGAGTCGTGTCCGTGGCTGACGGCTACCTCACGGGCGGTTCGAACCAGGTAGTCGCCAAGATCGCCGACATCGTGCCAGCTGGGGCGTCGTCCGTGACCTTCAACTTGACCGTTACGTCGACCGTGTTCGAAGGGCACCTTCGTCTGTTCCCGCCGCTGGCGCCGGGAGAACCCGCTCTGAACGCGTCGGTGCTCAACTGGGCCTTTTCTCGCACCACGCGAGCCAACGCCTACGTGGTCAAAGTCGGCACTGGCGCCGATGATCGGCAACTGGAGATTTACAACGGATCGTCGGGCACCGTCAACAGCATCTTGGACGTGAGCGGCTACTTCAAGTAACCGCCACCGACGGCTCAGACCGCCGGCTCTGCCGGGGCCAGCGTGACGTCGGCGGAGAGCGCGTCGTCGCCGGGAACCAGCCGCAGGTCCCGTACGCGACCGGCGGCCGCCACGTCGGATGCGGCCAGCGCGGCAGCCTCGACTGTGCCCGCCGGGCCGGTGACAGTCACGGCGGGCAATTCGGTCCGCATAGACAGCTTGTTCTCGCTCTTGGCCTTGCGGATCAGCCCCAACGCCGCTGCCGCAGCGGTGAGCACCGCATCGTCGTCATCGGCGACGGCGTCGAGCTCGGCCACGGACGGCCACACGGCGCGGTGCACGGAACCCACGTGCCACCACGACCAGACCTCTTCAGTGACGAAAGGCAGGAACGGTGCGAACAACCGCAGCTGGACGTCGAGCGCGAGCGCCAGCGCGGCTTGCGCGGACTGAGTCGCGGCGGCGCCCGGGTCGCCGTAGGAACGGTCCTTGGCCAGTTCCAGGTAGTCGTCGCAGAAACCCCAGAAGAAGGTCTCGGCGAGTTCGAGTGCGCGGGTGTAGTTGTACGCGTCAAAGGCCTCGGTGGCGGTCGCCACGACCGAGCGCAGCCGCGCCAGCATGGCCCGGTCGAGCGGCTCGGTGATGAGCTCCGGGCCCTCGACGATGCCGCGGCCCAGGGCGAATTTGGAGGCGTTGAGGATCTTCATCGCCAACCGTCGGCCGATCTTCATCTGGCCCTCGTCGAAGGCGGTGTCGGTCCCCGGCCTGCCGGACGCCGCCCAGTACCGCACGGCGTCCGAGCCGTGCCGTTCGAGCAGGTCCGTAGGCACTACGACGTTGCCCTTGGACTTCGACATCTTCTTGCGATCCGGGTCCAGAATCCAACCGCTGATCGCGGCGTGCCGCCAGGGCAGGGTGTCGTCCTCCAGATGGGCGCGCACGACGGTCGAGAACAGCCAGGTGCGGATGATCTCGTGCGCCTGCGGTCGCAGGTCCATGGGGTAGACGCGCGCCCAAAGGTCGGGGTCGCGCTCCCACCCGCCAGCGATCTGAGGCGTGAGCGACGACGTCGCCCAGGTGTCCATGACGTCCGGGTCGCCGATGAAGCCACCGGGGATACCGCGCTGATCCGGTGTGTAGCCCTCCGGGCAGTCCGACGACGGGTCCACCGGCAGGGCGCTCTCGTGCGGCAGCAGCACCTCGTCGTAGAGCGGCTCTCCGTCTGATCCGAGCGGATACCACAGCGGGATCGGAACGCCGAAGAAGCGCTGGCGGGACACCAGCCAGTCGCCGTTGAGGCCCTCCACCCAGGTCGCGTAGCGCACCTGCATGTGCTCGGGGTGCCAGTCCAGCTCCCGACCGCGGGCCAGCAGGGCTTCGCGCAGGTCGGTGTCTCGGCCCCCGTTGGTCAGATACCACTGCCTGGTCGACACGATCTCGAGCGGCTTGTCGCCCTTCTCGAAGAACTTGACCGGGTGTGTGATCGGCCTTGGCTCGCCGACCATGTCGCCGCTGGCGGCAAGCAACTCGGCCATCGTCTGTTTGGCCGTGAAGGTGGTCGCGCCGGCGATCCGCTCGTAGGCTGCCCGACCATCGTCTCTCGTGATCCATTCGGGCGTCTCGGGTTTGATCCGACCATCCCAGCCGATGATCGCCCGCGTTGGCAGGCGCAGCTCCCGCCACCAGGTGACGTCGGTGGTGTCGCCGAAGGTGCAGATCATGGCGATGCCCGAGCCCTTCTCGGGCTCCGCGAGGCGGTGGGCGAGCACTGGAACCTCGACGTCGAAGACTGGCGTGCGCACGTTGGTGCCGAACAGCGGCTGGTACCGCTCGTCGTCGGGGTGGGCGACCAGCGCCACGCAGGCTGCCAGCAGTTCGGGACGGGTGGTCTCGATGTACACCGGGTCGCCGCCGGGTGAGGCGAAACCGATGCGGTGGTAGGCGCCGGGACGCTCTCGGTCCTCGAGCTCGGCCTGCGCCACGGCGGTGCGGAAGCTCACGTCCCAGAGCGTCGGCGCCTCGGACTGGTAGGCCTGGCCGCGGGCGAGGTTGCGCAGGAACGCCCGCTGCGAGGCGGCACGGGCGTTGTCGTCGATGGTCTGGTAGGTGTGCGACCAGTCCACGCTGAGCCCCAGGTGGCGCCACAGGGTCTCGAAGGCCTTCTCGTCCTCGACGGTCAGCCGCTCGCACAGCTCGACGAAGTTTCGGCGCGAGATCGGCAGCGCGTTCTTGTCGGGCTTGGCCGGCGGCTCGAAGTCGGGGTCGTAGGGCAGCGACGGGTCGCAGCGCACGCCGTAGTAGTTCTGCACGCGGCGCTCGGTGGGCAAGCCGTTGTCGTCCCAGCCCATGGGATAGAAGACCTCTTTGCCCTGCATCCGCTGGTAGCGCGCGATGCAGTCGGTGTGCGTGTACGAGAACACGTGGCCGACGTGCAGGGAGCCGCTCACCGTGGGCGGCGGCGTGTCGATGCTGTAGACCTCGCTGCGCGGCCGGCTGCGGTCGAAGGCATAGGTGCCGTCGTTGGCCCACTGATCCGACCACTTGGTGTCCAGGCCGTCGAGCGCGGGCTTGTCAGGGACGGACGGGGTGCGCGCAGTCATGGGCGCAATCCTAGGCGGGGGTCGGTCGCGGCCTACGATGAGCCGGTGGACCACGACATTGAGACCCCCGAGTCCGCGTCGCCCTTGCCGGACGCGGACGTCGACCCGCTCGGTCAGGTGCTGGCGGAGCTGGCAGGGCGTGCCGGTGAAGCTGACGTCCACACCGACCTCGGCCGCGAGCGAGCGCTCATGGAGGTGCTCGGCGATCCGCAGAACTCCGCGCCGGTTGCCCACCTGGCCGGCACCAACGGCAAGACGACGACCGCCAGGATGATCGATGCGCTCATCCGCGCTGCTGGCCTCACGACGGGGCTGTATACGAGTCCGCACCTGCACAGCCCGGCCGAGCGCATCGCGGTGAATGGTCAACCGATCGACGGTGAGCGGTTCGCCGAGCTCTACGCCGAGGTCGCCCACTTCGCCGCGCTCGTCGATGCCGCCCAGGGTCGCTTGACCTGGTTCGAGTACGTCACCGGGATGGCCTTCTCTGCCTTTGCCGATGCCCCGGTGGATGCCATGGTCATCGAGGCGGGAATGGGCGGAACCTGGGATGCGACGAACGTCGTGACGCCGAGCACCTGCACGATCACGCCCGTCGGCATCGATCACTCCCGCTACCTCGGATCGAGTATGGCTGAAGTGGCCGGCCACAAAGCCGGCATCATCACCGCACCGGTTCCGGTGGTCTGCGCGGTGCAGGAGCCGGCCGCGCTCGAGGCGATCGAGGCGCGCGCAGCCGGCGTCGGGGCCCGTGTGTGGCTGGCCGAGCGCGACTTCCGAGTGGTGGGCCGCGATGTCGCCGTCGGAGGGCAGATGCTCGACATCGAGGGCGTCTACGGCCACTACGGCGACATCTTCCTGCCGCTGCACGGTCGGCACATGGCCGCGAACGCCGCGCTGGCGATCGCCACGGCGGAGGAGTTCCTCGGCGGCCGGGCGCTGGATCCCGAGCTCGTGGTGGAGGGGCTCGGCGAGGTCGGCAGCCCGGGTCGCCTGGAAGTGCTGCGCCGTTCGCCCACAGTGGTCGGCGACGGGGCTCACAACGTCATGGGGATGCGCGCCTTGGCGGCGGCGCTGCCAGAGACGTTGGCCTTCGGCCGCGTGATCGCAGTCGTGGCGCTGCTGGCCGACAAGGACGCCGCCGCCATGCTGGCCGAGCTGCACGAAGTGGCCGACCGGATCGTCGTGACCACCAACTCCTCGCCGCGGGCGATGCCGGTGGCCGAACTGGCCGACCTCGCCCGCATGCACTGGGACGACGATCAGGTCGATGTGTGCCCCGACCTGTTCGAGGCCCTGGAAGTGGCGATCGAGTACGCCGACGTCGACCTCGCAGCGATGGCGGGAGTCGTGGTGACCGGGTCCTTGACGACTGTTGCCGATGCACGATCGATACTTGGGCGGGCCTGAGCCATGCGTGTCCTGTGCGCCAGCGTCCTGGTGTTCGAGGCGATCATCGCCGGCCTGTTCATCCCGGTGGCCTACTTCTCCGGCGTCGTTGCCAACGGCGCGACGGCTGCCTGGATCGGGGCGGCGCTGGCGGTGCTGTGCATCGTCGCAGCAGCAGTTGTCACGCGACCGTTCGGCGTAGCTCTGGGTTGGACGGTGCAGATTCTGCTGCTGGCCTGCGGTTTCGTCGTGCCGATGATGTTCGCGCTGGGTCTGATCTTCGCCGCCCTGTGGTGGGCGGCACTGCGATACGGTCGGCGCGCCGATGCCGCGCGGGCAACCCATGCCGGTCCTCGGGCGGAGTCCTGACGTAGGATTGGGCGTGTGATTCGGCGGCTGCAGGGCCTGCCGTTGCAGGGTCTACGGCCGCCGGTGACCGACTCGACAGGAGCGACACGTGTCTGAACGCACACTCATCCTCATCAAGCCAGACGGGGTTGCTCGCGGCATGGTGGGTGAAGTGATCCGTCGAATCGAGGCCAAGGGGCTGGTGCTCGAGGCGCTGGAACTGCGCACGCTCGAGCGGGAAGTGGCCGAGTCGCACTACGCCGAGCACAAGGACAAGCCTTTCTTCGGCGAGCTCGTGGATTTCATTACTTCCGGCCCGTTGGTCGCAGGCGTTGTGTCCGGGCGCGAGGCGATTGCCGCCTGGCGCACGATGATGGGCGCCACCGACCCCCTCAAGTCCGCGCCGGGCACGATCCGTGGGGATCTGGCCACCATGCTTGCTGAGAACATCGTGCATGGGTCCGACTCGCCGGAGTCCGCAGCGCGCGAGATCGCCCTGTTCTTCCCCGGCTTCGCCGGCTGAGGGGCCCGCGTTCCCGATGCGTCTGTCCCGTTTGCTCGGCCGTGACATGGCCGTCGACCTTGGTACTGCCAATACCGTCGTGTACTCGCGCGGTAGGGGCATCGTGCTGGACGAGCCGTCTGTGGTGTGCATCAACACCCAGAACGGCGAGATTGTCGCCGTGGGCGAAGAGGCCAAGGTCATGGAAGGCCGCACGCCCGAGAACGTCTCGGTCGTCAGACCGCTGCAAGAGGGTGTGATCGCGGACTTCGAGATCACCGAGCGGATGCTGCGCTACTTCATTCAGCGGGTGCACGCCAGCGGGTTGTTCGCCCGTCCCCGGCTGTTGATTTGCGTGCCGGGCGCTATCACCGACGTGGAGCAGCGCGCTGTGCGCGACGCCGGCTATGCGGCCGGAGCGCGCAAGGTGTTCCTGATCGAAGAGCCCATGGCCGCTGCGATCGGCGCCGATCTGCCGGTGCACGACCCGATCGGGTCCATGGTCGTCGATATCGGCGGTGGCACGACCGAGGTCGCGGTCCTCAGCGCCGGCGGCATCGTGGCGAGCAAGTCCGTGCGGGTGGGCGGGGACGCCCTCGATGCCGAGATCATCGCCTATCTGCGCCGGGAGTTCAGCCTGGTTGTGGGGGAGCGCACCGCCGAGCGAATCAAGTGCGAGATCGGATCGGCTTTCCCCACCCGGGAGCGCACGCACGCCCAGGTGCGCGGCCGCGATCTGGTGGATGGTCTGCCCAAGAGTGTCGTGGTCCACTCCGAGGATCTGCGCCGCGCCCTGGATGCGCCGATCGAGCGGATCGTGGCGACTGTGCGGCACGTGTTGGACCGGACGCCGCCCGAGCTCGGCGTAGACTTGCTCGAGCGGGGCGTCGTGCTCGCCGGCGGCGGGGCTGAGCTGCCCGGGCTCAGCGAGCGCCTGGCCCACGCCACCGGGATGTCCGTCACGGTTGCGGACGACCCCCGGCACTGCGTGGCGCGCGGCACCGGAAAGGTGCTCGAGCGATTTGAATCGCTGCGAGATGTCCTCGTGGCGGAACCGCGGCAGTAGCCCGCAACGTCGTTTACTTGTGGGTACTGACTGTTTGGTCGTCGTGACCGGCCCCGGGCAGGGGCCCTGGCCGAGAGGAGTCGCATGTCTGGGCGGACCCGCGGCACTGTGGTGGTCCTCGCGGCGGTTGGCCTCACCCTTGCCCTGCTTGATCTGCGCGGCGGCATCGTCACGGACACCGTCAGGAACGCCGGGGCGACGGCGCTGAGCCCGCTGCAGAATGTCGCCGGCGCCATCGCGACTCCGGCAGTTGTGTGGGTGCAGGACGTTGGCGAGTTCGCCGACCCGCAGGTGCGCTCGCAGCTCTGGTCGGAGCAGGCCCCCGATGTGGTCAAGATGCGCGGAGATGCGCGCGTTGCCGAGCTTGACGCGCTGCTCGGGGCCGTGAACGCCACTGGCCTGACGGTAACCCCGGCGCGGGTGGTGTCCTATCCGATGACGTCCCTGGACTCCTCTCACGTGGTGGTCGATGTCGGGGCAGACGACGGGGTACAAATCGATGCCGCCGTGCTGACCGGGGCCGGCATCGTCGGTCGCACGATCGCGACGGCGGCCGGTACCACCGACGTCAAGCTCATCTCGGCCCGCGACAGCTCCATCGGCTGTCGATTCCTGCGCACCGGCCAAGCCTGTATCGCGCAGGGCACGGGCGACCCGAACTCGATGACGGTCCGGCTCATCGATCCCATCGCCGACGTCAAGGTGGGCGACGCGGTGCTCACCTTCGGATCCAAGGACGGCGCGCCGTTCGTCCCCGATCTGCCGATCGGTGTCGTGTCGGCGATCGATAGTGACGGCGCCGCTGGTCGAATCATTCGGCTAAAGCCGGCGGTCAACCTGACCTCCCTGGATCTGGTTGGCATCGTCAGCCGCCCTGCGGCGCGCGGCGACCGATCGCAGATCTTGAGCCCGGCAGACCAGGCGGCGGCGGAGGCTGCCGCTGCGGCGGAGGCTGCGGCTGCGGCGGAGGCTGCGGAGGCTCAGGCCTTGGCGCAGGCCCAAGCCCAGGCAGAGGCCGAGGCGGCCGCGGCAGCCCAGCAGGGTGCCCTGCAGAACCAGTTCCCACAGGTGGCTCCGGTGCCGGGGGTGGGCCAATGAGGTGGCGTGCTCGCACCGTCGCTTGGATCGCGATGATCGTGGCCGTCCTCTTGCAGGGCGCCTTCATCTCGAGGCTGGGTGTCCCGTTCTCGCTCGTGCCGGTGGTCGTGGTGGTTGCCGCCATGCGGATGACGCGCAATGAAGCCGCATTGCTGGGCTTCGGCGCCGGACTGCTGCTGGACCTTGCCCCGCCGGCCCTCGGGCTGCTCGGTGCGCAGGCGGCCATCCTGGCCATCACCGCTTACTTCGCGGCGGCGAAGCAGTACCTGGTGCCCCACGTATGGTGGGCCCGGGCGATGTTCGCCGCGATCCTCTCCACCCTGGCCACCGGCATCGTCCTGCTCGTTGAGGTCGTTGCCGGTCAGCCGCTGGCGTTGACCGTTTCGGCGGGCGTCAGCATCCTGTGGCAGTTCGTCATCGGCACGCTGCTCGCCGCGCTCCTCTGGCCGGTGTCGGGCGCGGCCATGGGACCACAACCACGCAGAAGGATGGGAGTCGCACCGTGACAACCTCCGACCGCAACGAGTCGGGCAAGTCAGACGAGCCGATCCAGATCGGCGATTCCGCGGATGTCGAGCCGCCGCGTGGCGAAGGCATCGATGCAGGCGGCAAGACCGTCGCGTGGGGCCAGCGGCGCCCGCGCAGTCGCGTGACGCCGAAGTCGCGCTGGCGCTTGATCGTGCTGCAAGTTCTGGTCGTCTCGCTGCTGGCCACGCTGCTGGGCCGGCTGGCCTGGATGCAGATGGACGGTGGCTCCAAGGCTGCGGCTGCAGTCGACGCACGCGTGCGCGACATCGCCATCCCGGCTCCGCGGGGCCTCGTGGTTGACCAGGCCGGTCGAATCATGGCCATGAACCAGCCGGCCACCGACGTGCTCATCGATCGGGCCGCGCTGCGAGGTCAGGGGGACGGCGGCATCGCCACTATCCAGACCATCGCGGAACTCACCGGCACCCCGGCCGAGGACATCATGTATCGGACGGTGGACTGCGGACAGCCGCAGGCGCGGGAGGACTGCTTCACGGGCGGCCCCTACGAGCCGGTGCCGGTGGTCCTCGACACGCAGGTCGACAAGGTCATGGACCTGATCGAGAACCCGGACAAGTACCCTGGGATCACGGTTCGTACGCGCGCGGTCCGCAACTACGACGTCGAGATCGGCGCGAATGCCGCACACCTGATCGGCTACCTCGGCAGCCCGACCCAGGAGGAAGTTGCCGCGGATCCGACGCTGCACGCCGGATCGCAGGTGGGTCGCGGCGGTATCGAGGCCGCCTATGACGAGTTCCTGCGGGGTTCCGACGGCATCCAGCGGATCGCGCTCGACCGCACCGGCTTCACCGGCACCACGGTGTCGGAGAGCACGCCCGTTGCGGGCGGCAGTGTCGTGTCGACGATCGACCTCAAGCTGCAGGACACCGTCGAGAAGGAACTCCTGGCCGGGATGGAGGCCTCCCGCCTCAAGGGCTACCCGGCCGATTCAGGCGTGGCCATCGTCATGGATGTGACGAATGGCGACATCTTGGCCATGGCCTCCATGCCCACCTTCGATAGGAAGGTGTTCAGCGGTGGTCTGACGGCTCCGGAGTTCGACCAGCTCAGCTCCGGCGATACGCCCATGCTCGACCGGGCGATCCAGGGCGAGCTCGCGCCGGCTTCGACGTTCAAGGTGGTCACGACTGCGGCAGCCGCGAAGTCGGGCTACGACTTCAATGAGATCTACCCGTGCCCCTCGGCCTACCAGGCGGGCAACAACTCGTACTCCAACTACGAGTCCGGCGCGTACGGCAACCTGAGCGTCGAGAACGCCCTGGTGGTGTCCTGCAACACGGTGTTCTACAAGTTCGCCGCCGAGATGTACTCCAACGACGGCGGGCTCGAACCCAAGGACAAGCCCAAGGAGATCCTGACCAACACCGCAAAGAACTTCGGCTTCGGGTCGAAGACCGGCATCGACCTGCCGGGTGAATCGGCCGGCCGTGTGGTTGACCGGGAGCGCAAGGTGACCGACTACGAGGAGTTGAGTAAGGCCTACTGCGAGCGGGCTCAGAACGGCTACCCCGAGGAGTCCGATCCCAAGAAGGCCGACCTCTACCAGCAGTACGCGGCGGAGTACTGCCGCGATGGCATGAAGTACCGCATGGGTGACGCCATCAACTTCTCCGTCGGGCAGGGCGACTCGGTGGTCACGCCGCTGCAACTGACCAACGCCTACGCGGCCATCGCCAACGGCGGCACGCTTTGGGTTCCTCACGTCGCGAAGGCGGTCGTGGCGCCGGACGGCCAGGTCGTCAAGGAGATCCAGCCCGAGGTGCGCGGCAAGCTCGACATGAGTCCGGAGACTCTGGCTTACATCCAGAACGCCCTGCAGGGCGTCACCACCCGGGGTACGGCGGCGCCGGCCTTTGCAGGTTTCCCGCTGGACCAGATCCCGGTTGCGGCCAAGACCGGTACCGCCGAGGTGGTGAACAAGCAGACGACGTCGCTGTTCGCGTCATACGCCCCGGCCAACAACCCCAAGTACGCCGTGATCGTGGCCGTCACTCAGGCCGGCGTCGGCGCCGAGGTGAGCACCCCGATCGCGCGCAAGATCTACGAAGCGCTGTTCGGCATCAAAGACGGCAAGGTGGATCCGAAGCAGAGTGTGCTCGTGGGTGGTGCGCCCAAGAACGACCTGCCGACCATCGTGGGCACCAAGTGACGCTCACCGTCGTCCCGAACAGCAACGCGCAGCCGGGGCAGCGAACCCGGATGCCGCTGCGCTCCAACGTGCGTCGCTTCGACCCCTGGCTCGTGGTCCCGGCACTCCTGCTCAGCGTGGTCGGGGCCGCGCTGATCTACTCGGCCACCAAGGGCAAACTGCTCAGCGCTGGCGACGATCCGCGGTCCTTCCTGGACAAGCAGCTGATCAACATCGTCGTCGGTTTGGTGCTGGCCTGGATCGTCGGCAGCCTCGGCTACCGCACGTTGCGCGCGGCTGCCTGGTGGGTGTACCTGGGGGTAGTCGGGCTGCTCGCACTCGTGCTGTCCCCACTCGGAACCACCATGAACGGCATCCAGGCCTGGATCATGATGCCCGCGGGCTTCTCGATCCAGCCGAGCGAACTCGCCAAGGTCGGCATCATCCTGGCCGTGTCGCTGGTACTCACCCAACTGGGGCCGAGCGGAGCGGCTGAGTCAGACATCAAGCCCCGGCTGCGTGTGGTGCTCGTTGCGATTGTGGTCGCAGGCATTCCTATGGCCCTGATCCTGTTGCAGCCCGACCTCGGCACGGTGCTGGTGATCGCAGCGACCGTACTCGGCATGCTCGCGGTCGCAGGCACTGCCTCGTGGGTGCTGTGGGGCCTGATCGCCGGGGCTGCGGCGAGTGCCTTCGCAATCATCCGGTTCGGCGTGCTCGAGAAGTATCAGGTCGATCGTCTGCTCATCTTCATGAACCCCAACGCGGACCCGTTGGGCGCTGGGTACAACACGCGCATGGCCCGGCTCGCGATCTCCGGGGGCGGCGTCGCCGGCCAGGGGCTGTTCTCGGGCCCCACCACACAGGGCGGATTCGTGCCGTACCAGCAGACCGACTTCGTGTTCTCCGTTGCGGGCGAGGAACTGGGCCTCCTCGGCGCGGGTGCGATCATCATTCTGATCGGCATCATCCTCTGGCGCGGGACGAAGATCGCCCTCGGTGCCCCGGACCGCTATGGCCGGGTGATGGCCGCGGGTGTCGTCGTCTGGTTTGCGGTCCAGGCCTTCGAGAACATCGGCATGAACCTCGGCATCATGCCCGTCACCGGCGTGCCGCTGCCCTTCGTGTCCTACGGGGGCTCATCCATGTTCGCGCTGTGGATAGGCATCGGCCTGTTGTGCAGCGTCCATGCCCGCTCCCGCAGACTGTCCTGACCCAACGCGCCGGAACGGGCGCACCTCGTAGGCTTGCCCCCATGCCTGTCGACGACCTCTTCGCGCAGCTCGAGCCAATATTGCCCACAGTGGCGAAACCGATCCAGTACGTCGGCGGCGAGCTCAACTCGATCGTGAAGGATTGGGATGCCGCTGCAGTTCGCTGGGCACTGATGTACCCAGACGCTTACGAGGTCGGCGCTCCGAACCAGGGGGTGCAGATCCTCTACGAGGTGCTCAACGAGCGCGACGACACCCTGTGCGAGCGCACCTACGCCGTGTGGCCCGACCTCGAGGCCAAGCTGCGCGAGTCCGGCGTGGGCGCCTTCACCGTGGACGGGCACCGACCGGTGCGCAGCTTCGATCTGCTGGGGGTGTCCTTCGCCACCGAACTCGGCTACACCAACATGCTCACCACCCTCGACCTGGCCGGCATTCCCTTCGATGCCGCCGAGCGCACCGACGAGCCGCTCGTGATCGCCGGCGGCCATGCGGCGTTCAACCCCGAGCCCATCGCGCGCTTCATCGACGGTGCGGTGATCGGCGACGGCGAGGAGGCGGTCCTACGCATCACTGATGTGATCGCGGACTGGAAGGCCCAGGGGTCCCCGGGCGGTCGGGAGGAGGTCCTGCTTCGCCTTGCCCGCAGCGGTGGGGTCTACGTGCCGCGGTTCTACGACGTCGACTACCTACCCGACGGCCGCATCCGGCGGGTAGCGCCCGACCGCCCGGAAGTTCCCTGGCGAGTCACCAAACACACGCTCATGGACCTCGACGACTGGCCCTACCCGAAGGCGCCACTCGTGCCGCTGGCCGAGACCGTGCATGAGCGGGCCTCGGTCGAGATCTTCCGCGGGTGCACGCGGGGCTGTCGGTTCTGCCAGGCGGGCATGATTACCCGACCGGTGCGTGAGCGCTCGATGGCGACCGTGGCGCAAATGGTCAGCAACTCCGTGGAGCGAACCGGCTTCGAGGAGGCCGGGCTGCTCAGCCTCTCGAGCGCCGACCACTCGGAGATCGCCGAGATCGCCAAGGGGTTGGCCGACCAGTTCGAGGGCACCCATACTTCCTTGTCACTGCCCTCGACCAGGGTGGATGCCTTCAACATCGACCTGGCCAATGAGCTGTCCCGCAACGGTCGTCGATCGGGCCTGACGTTCGCACCGGAGGGTGGGTCCGAGCGCATCCGGCGGGTGATCAACAAGATGGTGTCCGAGGAGGACCTCATCCGCACGGTCGCCGCGGCCTACTCGGCTGGCTGGCGGCAGGTGAAGCTGTACTTCATGTGCGGTCTGCCCACTGAGACCGACGAGGATGTCCTGCAGATCGCCGACATGGCGCGCGAGGTCATTCGCACGGGACGGCAGATCACGGGCCGGCGCGACATCCGTTGCACCGTGTCCATCGGTGGATTCGTGCCGAAGCCACACACCCCGTTCCAGTGGGCTGGGCAACTGTCGGCCACAGCCACCGATGCCCGCTTGGCCAAGCTCCGCGATGCCATCCGCAACGATCGCGAAGTGGGTCGATCGATCGGGTTCCGCTACCACGACGGCAAGCCCGGCATCATCGAGGGACTCCTGAGCCGGGGTGATCGACGGGTGGCCGCTGTGATCGAGCAGGTATGGCGCGACGGTGCCAGGCTCGACGGCTGGAGCGAGCACTTCTCCTACGACAGGTGGCTCTCGGCCGCCGAACGTGCGCTTGCGACCGAGCCAGTGGACCTGGATTGGTACACCACCCGCGAGCGCGACGAGGACGAGGTGCTGCCCTGGGACCACCTGGACTCGGGGCTGGACCGACGCTGGTTGTGGGACGACTGGCAGGACGCGCTGGCCGAGGTGGAGGTCGAGGACTGCAGGTGGAGCCCGTGCTTCGACTGCGGCGTGTGTGACCAGATGGGCACCGAGATCCAGATCGGACCCACGGATCAGGTGGCGCTGCCGATGCCAGTGGTGCGCCCTGCCGCTGATGCGCCTGGTGTGACCCCGTGAGCCGGGCGCCGCGCCCGGACCGGGAGTTCAAGGCCCCAGTTGCCAGGTACCGCATCCGCTTCGCCAAGCGCGGACGGGTGAGGTTTGCCAGTCATCGTGATTTCCAGCGTGCGTTCGAGCGGGCGCTGCGCCGCGTCGGTGTACCCATGGCCTACTCCGCTGGCTTCAGTCCGCACCCCAAGATCTCGTACGCCAACGCGGTCGCCACCGGCGCAGCGAGCGAGGCCGAGTACGTCGAGATCGGCGTCATGGCCGAGCAGGAACCGAACTGGCTGGCTCAGCAACTCGATGCCGCCCTGCCGGTCGGTTTCGATGTGGTCGACGTGGTGACCGTGTGCAGCGGAGACTTCGCCAACCGGCTTGAGGCCTCGCTCTGGCGCATCGAACTGCCCGGCGCCGACCCGGCGGAAGTCGAGGCGGCTGTCGGGGCGCTGCTGGGTGCGGAGTCCGTGGAGGTGCAGCGCATGACAAAGAAGGGCCTGCGCACCTTCGACGTCAGGTCTGCCCTGCTGGATGTGGCATGCGGCACAGACGCCCAGGGCTGTGCGATACTGACAATGGTCGTACGGCATGCAGTCCCCGCCGTTCGACCCGACGACGTCCTCGCAGGACTTCGTCAGGTGGCCGCCCTCGCGACGCCGTTGCCCCCTCGGGTGACGCGCATGGCGCAGGGGCCGCTTGGCGAAGACCGACGTTCGGTCGCCGACCCGCTCGCGGAGGATCGCGCGGGGGCCGCTGCGGCCGCAGGCTCATAGCCGACGCGGGGTGCGTGACCGAACAGGCTTCGCGCCGCGGCGCGATACATTGCCGCAACGGCGGTGTGTTGCGCGGGCGCATTGAGGGCTCACGGCCCGGTCGTTCTTCGGCCGAGCCGCAGCCGAGAGAGGTGTGACCGCATGACGGATCACCGAGCAGACGATACCGAGAAGGATCAGGTAGCCGGCGAGGTCGCGGCAGTGATCGTGCCGGATCAGGGCGAGCTAGACGTCAGTGGCGAGGCAGTGACCGAGGTTCTGTTCGCCCCAGAGCAGGCGGCTGAGTCTCCGTCGGCCGCCGAGCCGGCGAACGACGCGCCAGTCGAGCCGGCCCCGACCGACGAGCAGCCCCCGGCCGACGAGCCGGACCCGACCGCCGAGCCGGAGGCCGACGACGGCCAGGATGCGCCGCGCCGGCGCCGAGGCCGTCGCCGCGCTGCCAGTCGACCCGCAGGGCCCCCCGTATTCAGCGCCGCCGACGAGGGCGATGGGCCGCCGCCTGCGCCCCCGAGGGTCCAGGTCCCGTCCACATCCATGATCGCGGCTGTTTTCCAGGCGCCGGACCCTGGCGTCGCCGCTACCCAGGCGAAGGACGATAGTGCCCCGCAAGGTACCTCGGTGTCGCACCCTGCCGGGGCCGACACCGAGGGCGAGGGCGCCCACCGCGCCGAGGAGGCCGACGGCCAGACCGCCACGGACGGCGAGTCCGAGGCCGACGAACCCGGTGACGATCAGGGCAAGCCTCGCCGGCGCCGTCGTCGCGGCGGGCGTGGCGGCCGCAACCGCAAGGCCGACGCCGGCGATTCCGAGGATGTGCCCGAGTCGCAGGAAAGCGACGCGGGCGAGATCGAGGGTGGTCAGCAGGCCGCTGACGAGTCCGTCGCGGACACCGACGGGGGTCCCGCGGAGGATGATGACGCTACTGGCAGCCGACGACGGCGACGGCGTCGACGCAAGGGCGGCGGCAACGGCGCGGAGAGCGCCGAGGGTGCCGATGAAGCGGCGGAGCCCCGCAACGGCAAGCAGAAGACCGGCCGCAAGAAGAACGCCGACGAGGTCACCTCAGTCAAGGGGTCCACGCGACTGGAAGCCAAGAAGCAGCGTCGGCGCGAGGGTCGATCCAGCAGGGGCTCGCGGGCACCCATCCTGACCGAGGCGGAGTTCCTGGCCCGGCGGGAGTCGGTTGAACGTCAAATGGTCGTGCGCCAGCGCGGCGAGCTGACGCAGATCGCCGTGCTCGAGGACGACGTGCTGGTGGAGCACTACGTCTCCTCGGCGTCGAGCTCGTCGATGATCGGCAACGTCTACCTCGGCCGGGTGCAGAACGTCCTGCCCAGCATGGAGGCCGCCTTCGTCGACATCGGTCGGGGCCGCAACGCGGTGCTGTACGCAGGCGAGGTCAACTGGGATGCCGCCGGGCTGGAGGGCCAGCCCAAGCGAATCGAGCTCGCCTTGTCGTCCGGGGACACGGTTCTGGTTCAGGTGACCAAGGATCCCGTGGGCCACAAGGGGGCCCGCCTTACCAGCCAGATCTCGCTGCCCGGCCGGTTCCTGGTCTATGTCCCGCAGGGGGGGATGACCGGCATCAGCCGCAAGCTGCCCGACCGCGAGCGGTCCCGATTGAAGAAGATCCTGCGCGACGTGGTGCCTGATGACGCGGGCGTCATCGTGCGCACAGCGGCCGAGGGTGCCACGGAGGAGCAGCTCGCCCAGGACGTCGAGCGCCTGGCCGCAGAGTGGCAGCGCATCTCGGAGCAGTCCAAGAAGGGCTCTTCTCCGTCGGTGCTGCGCGCCGAGCCGGACCTGGCCATCAAG
>JBIRBF010000096.1:0-10083 GCA_044326505.1 Candidatus Nanopelagicales bacterium
GTCTGCAGGTCTGTGCATTGCAGGTTCTTGCAAGTGCGCAGGCGGCACCGGATCGGCCCCCGCACCCGGAAGGGGGGCCGATCTCTGGCGGAGGCGGAGGGATTTGAACCCTCGATGGGGCTTTAAACCCCAAACCCGCTTAGCAGGCGGGCGCCATAGACCGGACTAGGCGACGCCTCCCGACCGGCGCTAATGCTACCGGATCACCCCTGGCCCACGGCCGACGAGACCCCGGGCAGCAGTCGCAGCTAACGATGCCCGCGGCCTGGTCGGGACAAGGTCGCTGGGCGGACTACCACCCGCGTTGAAGTCGTCACGGGGAGTCACCGAGGGGCCATATTGTCCCCCGTCGGACGGAGTCCCGTGGGCCCATTGGCTGATTAGGGTCCCGAAAAGTCGCCCAAAACTCAGTCCACGACACTTGGCCTGCCGATTCCGGCTCAGTCCAACTACACGTGATGAGAGATCATGCGACGACTGCTTCTGGGACTACTGGCGGTGGTGCTCGCTGGGCTGAGTGGCTTCGCCGCCACGGGGCCGGCAGCCGCTGCGGGACAGGCCTTTCCCAGCCTCGACACCCCCGCGCCGCAAGCCTCGGCGCGGGACATCCCCGTACCTGCCGGAACCAAGGTCGCCGTCCACACAGGGCGGGCGAACGCCGTTGTTTTCGGCAACCTCACCGCCACGGGTGAGCGCGGGGCCGGCCACTTGACCGCGGGGAGCTGCGGCCTGGCGCGACCGGCGGTCAGCAACGTCAACTACGTCACCGGAGTGACGCGGCCGAACTTCATCGTCGTCAAGACAGACGCCAGCGGGGACTTCTGCGTCTGGACCTCGACGGCCGCGCACATCCTGTTCGACCTGTCAGGTACGTCCGGCGCACTGGCCACCGGCACCCCCACCCGCTTGCTCGACAGCCGCAGCAGCACCCCAGTGCCCGCGGGCGGCATCGTCCGCATCCCGACCGGGGTGGCCGCGAACGCCACGGTCATGGGGACCCTGACTGTCGTCGCGCCCACTGGCGCCGGTCACACGACCGCCTGGCCGTGCGACCAGCCCCGGCCGACCACGTCGGTCAACAACTTCACCGTCGGTCAGACCTCGGCCAACTTCGCCCTGGTGGGTACGGACTCGAGTGGTGCGTTCTGCGTCTACACCACAGCGGCGACGCACCTGCTGTGGGACCAGGCCGCCGCGACCACCGCGATTCCCTCAATCCCGGGCCGCCGCGTGGTCGATACCCGCACGCCGGGGTCGGCGCCGATCGGCACCGGCGGCGTGCTGCGGGTGCACACCGGAGCGGCCGGCGGCTCGACGGTCGCCGGCAACCTGACGGTCACGCAACCGGCCGGACCCGGCTTCACCACCGCCTGGCCGTGCGACCAGTCGCGACCGACCACCTCGGTCAACAACTTCACCACCGGTCAAACGACCGCCAACTTCACCGCCGTCCGCACCGACGCCAGCGGTGACTTCTGCGTCTACTCGTCCATGGCCACCCATGCGCTCTTCGACCTCGCGGCGACCAACGGGCTCGTTGGGGTCACTCCGGTCCGGCAGATCGACTCCCGAACGATGGCGGTGCCTCGCCACCCGAAGACCGGCCAGGATTTCTACCCGACCGTGACGCGCTGGGCCCCGACCGTGCTTTCGGTGCTAGACGGCAAAGGCATCAACGATGACTACCTGCCGGGGATTTTGGCCCAGATCCAGCAGGAATCCTCTGGTGTTCCGGATGCCGTCAACGGCTGGGACAGCAACTGGAGCGCGGGCGTGGCCTCCTGGGGCCTGCTGCAACTCATCGCGCCCACGTACCAGGCAAACGCGAAGCCCGGCTTCGCCGGCACCATCGAGACCCGATACGTCAACGGCGTGGCTCAGAAGTTCGTGAGCTACATGATTGTCCCTGAGTACAACATCTGGGCGGCGATGACCTACGTGCAAAGGCGCTACGGCAACGCCAAATTCGACACGTGGAACTCCGGTGTCAACGCGGCCTACGGGCCGAGCCGCTGACCTGAGCCGGAGCCTCGGGCAGGGCAGAATCGAGGGCATGCCCTTTGACGTCGTCGTGGTCGGCGCCGCAGGCGTGGACACGTTGGTCTACGTGCCGGACGCGGTGCCAGACATGTCGCGCGACTCGACCATGGCGGATGTGGCCGATCGCGTAGGCCAGGCCGGTGCCTTCACCGCACGCGGCTTCGCGCGGCTGGGCTGGCGGACCGGCTTCGTCGGGGTGTTCGGCGATGACTGGGCCGGCCAAGCCGTGCGGTCGGCCTTCGCTCGGGATGGCGTCGAGATCGCGGCGGAGTCGATCGACCCCGCAGGCACGGCGCGCAGCGTCAACCTGATGACTCCCGACGGCCGCCGCCGTGCGTTCTACGACGGTCGCGGACACATGTCGGTGGCGGTGCCCGACGCTGCCCATGCCTTCCGAGGCACGCGACTGGCGCTGTTCCACCTGTCCGACTGGTGTCGCCAGCTGCTGCCCCCTGCCATGGCGAGCGGCGCGCTGGTGGCCACGGACCTGCAGGATGTGGCCGACGTCGACGACCCCTACCGGGCCGACTTCGTCGCCGCCTCGGACGTTGTGTTCCTGTCGGCCGCCAACGTGGCCGATCCGCTGGGAGCAGCGCGGCAGATCCTGGCGCGCGGTCCCGCGGTCGTGGTCATGGGACGAGGAAGCGACGGCGCCTTGGCCGTGACCGGGACCTGTGTGGTCGAGGCCGCGCCGCCCACCCTGGACCTGCCCGTCGTCGATACCAACGGGGCCGGCGATGGTCTGGCGGTCGGCTTCCTGCACGCATGGGCGCTCTCCGGCGGTGCAGAACTCGGCGCCGGAAGGGCCGACGACCGCGCACAACTCGGTGCTGCGCTGCTCGCCGGGCAGTGCGCCGCCCGAGTCACCTGCGCGCGCGTCGGCGGCGATGATCTGGTGACCGAACCCGAGTTGCGCGCACTCACGCGAGGGGTGGGCGGCCACAGCCGCCACGAGTAGCCACGGCAGCCGATTGGGCCTACCGTCAAACACCCCACCCCGACACCGCCCGCAGTCCGCGGGCACAGACGAAAGGTCGCCCTATGCCCGACGAGAACCCGCTGCTCAGCACCCTTGCCGATATGACCGCCGCCTCGGTCGCGCGCGCCAACCTCAACGACGAGGTCCTGCTGCTCGTGCGCCTCGCCGCACTGGTCGCCTCGGACGCGCCGGAGGCCTCGTACCTGGTCAACCTCGGAGCTGCCCTGGACACCGAGCTCGACCTCGAGGATGCCCAGAGCGTCCTCATCGCCGTGGCGCCGATCGTCGGCACCGCCAAGGTCATCAAGGCCGCCGGGCGTCTGGCCGATGCGCTCGACCTGGGTCTGGCGATCGTCGAGGAAGCTGCTTTCGAGGACGCCGTAGAGGCTGAGGCCGAAGCGGAGGCCGAGGCGGGCCTGTAGGTGCCCACCGCTCGATGCGTCCGGCCCGCACATTGCGGGCCGGACGCGCGCGGCGGAGGGAGTGGGATTCGAACCCACGGAGACGCAGGACGCCTCAACGGTTTTCAAGACCGTCCCATTCGGCCGCTCTGGCATCCCTCCTGAGCGGACCAAGGCTACACGGGCCGCGGTCCCACAAGCCGGAGCCGCCTGCCTCCCCCGAGGCCCCCCTGACACCGTGTGCGCCGGACGAATCGAGCCCAGCGACCCCTGATCACTGAAGCGCAGACCCTCTAGAGTCGACACATGCCGACCTACTCAGCCGTCCGCGACGATGCCCTCGGCGAGGGCGACATGACCGACCTGCTCGGTGCGCTCGAGCGCCGCGACGTCAGCCCGGCAGAGCTGCAGGCAGCCGCCCGGGCCCGATTGGCCGATGCTGATGCCCCGCTCAACGCCCTCGTTCGTGTGACTGACGTCGAGCCGGCAGCGGGACCGCTGCACGGAATCCCCACTGTGCTCAAGGACAACCTTGACCTCGCCGGCTACCCCACGCGGGACGGCAGCCGCGCGGTGCCCGACGTCCCCAAGCCGGCCGATTCGGCGCTGACCGTCGAGCTCAAAGCCCTGGGCTTCGGCATTCTGGGAAAGTCCACGCTGCCCGAGTTCGGTCTGACCGCCACGACCGAGCCCCTGCTGACCGGGCCAACCCGCAACCCCTGGCACCTCGACCGGTCCACCGGCGGCTCCTCGGGGGGCTCGGCCGCGCTGGTCGCCGCCGGCGCCGTGCCGGTAGGGCATGCCAACGACGGCGGCGGCTCGATCCGAATCCCGGCGAGCTGCTGCGGGCTGGTCGGGCTCAAACCCTCGCGCGGCCGCGTGACCGACTCCGAGTCCGAGAAGTACCTGCCTGTATCGATCGCCTCCGAGGGCTTCCTCACCCGATCCGTGCGCGACGCCGCCCTGCTCTACAGCCTGCTGGAACAGCCGATGAGCGACGGTGTCGCGCCCATCGGCCATGTTCAAGGAGCCAGTCCGCGTCGGCTGCGCATCGCCCTCATCACCGACAGCGTGCTCGGCACGCAGGTCGATGCAGAGGTGACGGCCGCGGTGACGCGTGCGGCGGCCACTCTCGCCGACCTGGGCCACGAGGTTCAACCCACGGCGCTCCCGTTCGGCGAGCAGTTCGCGCGCGACTTCCTGCGGTACTGGGCGACGCTCGCAGCAGCGCTGCGGCTCGGCGGCCCCCGCATCTACGGCGATTCCTGGGACCCAGCCGGTCTGGAACCGCTCACCAACGAGCTGGCGGACTTCTGCGGCACCATGGCGCTGAGCATCCCTGCGACGATCGCCCGCCTGCGCCGCTTCCGGCAGGCCTACGAAGCGTTCTTCGCTGACTACGATGTCGTCCTGTCGCCGGTTCTGGCCGCGCCCCCGGTGCCGTTGGGCTACATCGGAGCGGAGGTGGAACCGCGCACGCAACTGGTGCGCCTGCTGCGCTACGCGTCCTTCACCGCGCCCCAGAACGTCGCCGGAGCACCCGGTATCTCGCTGCCGGCCGCACTCAGCGCCGAAGGAACGCCCATCGGGATCCACCTGGGCGGTCCGCACGGCTCGGAGGCCGCGCTCCTGGGCCTGGCGTACGAGTTCGAGGAGGCCACCGTCGGATCACTGCCGCGTTTCCCGGGCACCTGAGCCTGCGTTAACTCTTCTGCACAGACTTCACGTAGTCGTCGCCTGCTGTTCGTCCCCTGGCGTCGCGGATGCAACGCTTGCGCGTTTCGCGCGGCCTAGTGTCGGTCTCCAACCCGCTGGAGTCGACGAAGGGACGATGGCAGCACATGGCACGCCCAGCGCGGGGCCCAGCGGTGACCCGTGTCCTCGTTGTGGAGGACGACCCCGCCACCCGCGAGGCTCTGCAGTTCGTCCTCCAGCGCGTCGGGGGATTCGAGACCTCCGTGGCTGCCACCGGCAGCGAGGCACTGGCCGCCTTAGCGCGCGGCCACTTTGATGCCATCTTGCTGGACTTGCGCCTACCTGATATCTCCGGCCTCGACGTCTGCCGCGCAGTGCGCAGGGAGTCCGGCGTCCCCATCCTGATCATGAGCGCACTGGCCGATGAGGTGGACATCGTCGTCGGGTTGGAACTAGGCGCGGACGACTACATGGTCAAGCCGGTGGGCACGGGCGAACTGGTGGCCCGGTTGCGGGTTCTCACTCGTACCCAGCACCCCCAAGAATCCTCCGTCGTCACGGCTGGAGCGCTGCACCTGGACCCCCTCGACCGCTCGGCCACAATCGCCGGCGAACCTGTGCACCTGGTCGGCAAGCTCTTCGACCTGGCACTGGAATTGGCCCGCAGCCCGAGGCGGGCGATTCCGCGGCAGGAGTTGCTGAAGGCGGTGTGGGGCACCGACTTCGACGGCTACGAGCGGACGCTCGACGTCCACGTCCACCGCCTGCGCAAGCTTCTGGCCGATAGCGAGATGGGCGCCGACTGCCTGACGACGGTGCGCGGAGTGGGCTTCCGCTTCGACCCCGAGCCGTCCGACGTCCCGCCCGAGTAGCCGGGCGCGGGCGACCGAGGTTAACAACAGTTCACACCGATTCACATGCACGGCAGAGGCTTCCACGACGGTTCACGGGAGGTTCCCTCTTTGGAGGGGGTGGAGTCACCGAGCCCGCCTAGCGTGACGGCGCAAGCCCAATGCCCAGGTCAACACACACCAATCGAAAGGACCCCGGTGACCTTCACCACTTCCGCCCGTATCGCGGCCCTCGGCCTCGGTGGCCTGCTCGCCCTCACCGCCTGCGGTGGCTCGTCCAGCTCATCGGAGTCGTCCGCTGGTTCAGCGAGCGGCAGCGGCTCCGGCGCCGCCATCAACTGCGCGCAGGGCTCCATCAAGGCCTCCGGCTCCTCTGCGCAAAAGAACGCCATCACCGAGTGGATCAACACCTACCAGCAGGCCTGCTCGGGCTCGACGATCGAGTACTCGCCCTCAGGCTCCGGCGCCGGCGTGCAGGACTTCATCAACGCCCAGACCTCCTTCGCCGGTTCCGACTCGGCGCTCAACGACGAGCAGACCACCCAGGCCGCCGCTCGCTGCCAGAACAACGAGGCACTCAACATCCCGATGGTGGGCGGCGCGATCGCGGTGGCCTACAACGTCGAAGGCGTCGACAAGCTTGTCCTCACCCCCGAGGTGACCGCAGGAATCTTCAACGGCACCATCACGACCTGGAACGACGCCCAGATCGCCAACCTCAACCAGGGTGTGACCCTGCCCTCGGCTCCGATCGCGTCCTTCCACCGTTCCGACGGTTCCGGCACCACGGCGAACTTCACCGCGTGGCTGACGGCGGCCTCCAACGGCGCCTGGACCAGCGGCAGCGGCAAGGAGTGGACCGCTCCTGGCGGACAGGGCTCCAAGGGCAACGACGGCGTTGCCTCCTCGGTGAAGTCCACCCCCAACTCCATCGGGTACATGGAGGAGTCCTTCGTCGAGCAGGCAGCCGCGAAGGCCGCGTGGATCAACAACGGCGGCGGCGCCGTCGAGCTGACCACGGCCAACGCCACCAACGGCCTGGCCACCGCGCAGGTCACCGGTCAGGGCAACAACCTGACGCTCAAGCTGGACTACGCCACCAAGTCCCCGGACGCCTACCCGGTCGTGCTGGTGACCTACGAGATCACCTGCTCGAAGGGGCTGCCCAGCGACCAGGCACCGCTCACCAAGAGCTTCCTGGAGTACACCTCGTCCGCGGACGCACAGAACATGCTGCCCGACCTGGGCTACGTCCCGCTTCCGAGCGACTTGATCGGCAAGGTTCAGACCGCGGTCGGATCCCTGTCCTAACTCGACCCTGACATGTCTGCCACCACGAAGCCTCCCCCTGCGCCCGATGTTTCGGGCCAGGGGGAGGCCCCGTCCATCAGCGGCCGAGCTGTGCGCCGCGGGGACCGCAACTTCGCCGGGCTGAGCCGCTACGCGGGTGCCTCGGTGCTGATCATCATGGCGGCGATCGCGGCCTTCCTGATCTGGCGGTCGATCCCGGCGCTCACCTCGGATTCCGTCAACTTCTTCACCTACGAGAAGTGGTCGCCGGACGCCAACCCGCCGGCGTTCGGTTTCGCCGCGCTCGCATTCGGCACATTCATGACCGCCCTCATCGCAATGGTCATCGCGGTGCCAGTCGGAGTCGGGACGGCTCTGGCCATCGCCTTCTACACCCCCCGCCGGCTCGCGAGCCCGATGGCATTCGTCGTCGACGTGCTCGCCGCCGTGCCCTCCATCATCTTCGGGCTCTGGGGCCTGGAGTTCCTCATGCCGAACATGCTCGGCCTGACCGAGTGGCTCAACGACTACCTAGGTTTCATCCCGCTGTTCGAGAACACCCAGGGCATCTACACCAAGTCGATCCTGATCGCTTCGGTCGTCCTCGCGATCATGGTGCTTCCCACCATGTCGGCGATCACCCGCGAGGTGTTCACCCAAGTGCCGCGCTCGCACCGCGAAGCCGCCCTGGCACTGGGTGCGACCCGCTGGGAGATGATCCGGATGGCCGTGCTGCCCTTCAGCCGACCGGGCATGATCAGCGCCTCGATGCTGGCGCTCGGACGCGCCTTGGGCGAGACCATCGCCGTCGCACTGATCCTGTCGGCAGCCTTCGACATCAACTGGCACATCACCGAACCCGGCGGCAACACCTTCGCCGCCAACATCGCGCTGAAGTGGAACGAGGCCGGCCCGATGGGCCTGTCCGCTCTGGTCGCCTCGGGTCTGATGCTGTTCATCATCACCATGGCCGTCAACATGATCGCGCGCGCGATCATCGCCCGCCGCGCCGCATTCAGCGGATCCGGCGTATGAGCGCCACCAAGACCGCGGACGACTCGGTCTCTTCCCGCGACGCCTCCGGCACGCCCCAGCTGACCGGAAAGACGCTGCCGCGACTCTCGCCGCTCTACACCGCCGCAGCGGCCGTGGCCGTCGCAGTGGTGCTCAACCTGACGACCGGCGTCGCGGGGGTGGCCGGGACGGCGGTCGTCGCTGCGCTGTGCTTCCTCGTGGGACAGACCGGATGGTCCTTCGCTGTGGAGGGTCGGCGGCACGCGGTCGACCGGCTCGCGAGCACGCTCATCTACACGAGTCTGGTCGCCGCGTTCGTCGCACTGGCGGCCATCCTCACGGTGACGATCATCAAGGGCGCTCAGGCACTCAGCGCCGAGTTCCTGACGTCCACGATGCGCAACGTCAGCGCCAAGAAGCCCGGCGGCGGCATCGCACATGCCCTCGTGGGCACATTGGAGCAAGTGGCCATCGCGGCGGCCATCGCCGTTCCGATCGCGATCCTCACGGCCATCTACCTGGTGGAGTACGCGCGCGGGAACCGCCTCGGCAAGGCCATCAGCTTCTTCGTCGACGTCATGACCGGCATCCCGTCGATCATCGCGGGTCTGTTCATCTACACCTTCTGGGTGCTGACCCTGGGCTTCGAGCGGTCGGGCTTCGCCGCCTCGCTCGCCCTGACGATCCTGATGGTCCCGGTAATCGTGCGCACCACCGAGGAGATGCTGCGCATCGTGCCCATGGACTTGCGCGAGGCATCCCTCGCGCTCGGAATCCCCAAGTGGGTCACGATTCTGCGCATCGTGCTGCCGACCGCCCTGGGCGGAATCATCACCGGCGTCATGCTCGCCGTCGCGCGCGTCGCGGGCGAGACCGCGCCGCTGCTCCTTACCACCTTCCTGTCGCAGTCCATGAACTGGAACCCCTTCTCCGGTCCGCAGGCTTCGCTGCCGACTTTCGTGTGGGACCAGATCTCAAGCGGTACTAACGCGTCGCTGGACCGTGCCTGGGCCGGTGCGCTGGTGCTGATCATCCTCGTTGTCGTCCTCTACCTCGGCGCTCGGGTCATTGCCCGCTTCGTCGGCGGCGCAAAGGAGTAACCCATGGAGTCACCCGCACGCCCGGCACCGGCGCCCACGGCCACCTCGGCCAACGCGCTCGCCTCGGCTGGCCGCGATAGATCCCCTAGCGCCGCAGGTGCGGCAGTGGAGCACCAGACTGTGCACAACGTTGGATCCGCCCCCGCCAAGAGCATGGACCTCGACGCGGTCGACATCTACTACGGCAAGTTCCTAGCCGTCGCAGACGTCTCGCTGCCCATCGCCTCCAGGTCGGTGACTGCGTTCATCGGCCCTTCGGGCTGCGGCAAATCCACTGTGCTGCGCACGCTCAACCGCATGCACGAGGTCATCCCGGGAGCCCGGGTAGAGGGTTCGGTGCTGCTCGACGGCCTGGACATCTACGCCGACAACGTCGACCCGGTCAATGTCCGCCGCGTCGTGGGCATGGTCTTCCAGCGGCCCAACCCGTTCCCGACCATGTCCATCTACGACAACGTCGTCGCCGGCCTCAAGCTCGACCGCAAGCGCAAGCCGAAGGGCACGGCGCTCGACGACGTGGTCGAGAAGTCGCTGCGGGGAGCCAACCTCTGGAACGAGGTGAAGGACCGGCTCAAGAAGCCCGGAGCCGGCCTCTCGGGCGGTCAGCAGCAGCGCCTATGCATCGCCCGGGCGATCGCCGTCGAGCCCGAGGTCCTGCTGATGGACGAGCCGGCCTCGGCGCTCGACCCGATCTCGACGCTGGCCATCGAGGA
>JBIRBF010000026.1:0-20206 GCA_044326505.1 Candidatus Nanopelagicales bacterium
AGCCGTCCGGTTCACCGGCCCCGACGGACCCTTCGACGTGGCGTGCACCCGCCTGGTCGTCGCTGACGGCGCCCGCTCCCAGTTGGGGCGGATGCTCGGGCGCGAGTGGCATCGGGACACCGCCTACGGCGTCGCGGCGCGCGGCTACGTACGCAGCGAGCGCAGCGACGACCCCTGGATCTCGTCGCACTTGGAGCTCCGCGGCGAGCAGGGCGAGGTGCTCAGCGGCTACGGGTGGGTGTTCCCGCTTGCCGACGGCACCGTGAACATCGGCGTGGGAACCCTCGCGACGGCCCGCCATCCAGCCGACCTGAATCTGCGCCGGCTCCTGCAGCACTACACCGACAGCCGGCGGGCAGAGTGGGAGCTGTCCGGCGACGTGGACCGGCCGTGGTCGGCGCTGCTGCCGATGGGCGGCGCCGTGAGCGGGGTCGCCGGCCCCAACTGGGTCCTGATCGGCGACGCGGCCGGCTGCGTGAATCCGCTCAACGGCGAGGGCATCGACTACGGAATGGAGACCGGCAGGCTGGCTGCCGAGCTGCTGATCGACGATGCCGACCCGCTTCTGTGGCCGAGCTTGCTGCGCGAGCACTACGGCTCGGCCTTCTCCATCGCGCGACGGCTGGCCGGAATGCTCACGGTCCCCGGGCTGCTGCCCGCGGCCGGACCCTGGGGGATGCGGTCGCGCAGCCTGATGAAGATCGCGCTGCGCCTCATGGGCAACCTCGTCACCGACGAGGACGCCGACACGGTGGCGCGGATGTGGCGCGCAGCCGGCAAGGCTTCGCTTCGATTCGACGCGCGACCGCCCTTCGCGGCCTGACCCCACCAGCAGCCGGCTACTGCAGCCCGACTGCCTCGCCGTCCGAGCCGATCGGTCCGGGTGCCTCGTCGATCGCCACGCCCCCGACGTAGTCGCCGTAGGCCCGCGGATCCTCGGCGGGTTCCAAGTGCGTGAAGATCGTCAGGTCGCTCACCGCCGCCCGCAGGTCGGCCTCGACGTCCTCGACCTCGTCGTGCGCCTCCTGCACCGTCCATTCGCCCGGGACGAGCATGTGCACCGCCATGAACCGGTCCTTGCCACTCTCGCGGGTCTTCAACCCGTGGAACTTGACGCCGTCATGGGTGTGACCGGCCAAGACGCCGAGCAGCAGCGCCTGCTCCCCCTCCGGCAGGGCCACATCGAGCAACCCGCGCATGGCTTCGCGGATCAACCGCCAGCCAACGATCAGGATGTTGATAGCCACGGCGATCGCGATCAGCGGGTCGAGGATGGCCCAGCCGGTGAGCATGACCAAGAAGACACCGACGATGACCCCGACCGATGTCCACACGTCGGTGAGCAGGTGGTGGCCGTCGGCGCGCAGCGTGGCCGAACGATGCCGGCGCCCGGCCCGCACCAGGATGAACCCGACTACGGCATTGATGACCGTCGCCACCGCCGTCACGAGCAGGCCAAGCCCGAGGCGCTCGAGATCCTCGGGCTCGAACAGCTTGGGCACCGATGTCACCAGGATCGCCGTGGCGGCCCCGAAGATCATGAAGCCCTCGATGCCGCTGGACAGGTACTCGGCCTTACCGCGGCCGAAGTGGTGGAGTTCGTCCGCGGGCTTGGCGGCCGCACGCAGCGCCATCAGCGCCACGAAGGCGGCGACCACGTTCACGATGGACTCGATGGCATCGGAGAGCAGACCCACCGAGCCGGTGAGCAGGTAGGCGATGTACTTCAGCGTCACCGTGGCAAGCGCGGCGCCGATGGATAGCCACACGTAGCGCAGCAGCCGGCGGCGGTCCGCGGAGTTCTCCGCGGGCGCGACGTCGTCGGCTGGCTCGCCAGGCTCGGACAGCTCGATCACGGCACAACTGTGGCACGTAGGGTCGGCTTTTTCGCCGTTGGGCGAACATGCGCACGCATACCTTGGGCTCGGACGCATGACGGCCGCACACTAGGACCACGCGCGCGGCAGAGCGGCACATACGAGAGGAACACCGACGATGGGCAGTCCTAACGGCTTGGTGACCATGGTCGGCGAGCCGGAGCCGGGGCAGGGCGCATCAGTGCTGCTGCACAATCTGACTGGCTTCCTGGACGCGGGCGCGGCGGGCAAGATCGCCGTGGACTCACTGCTCGCGACGCTGCCCTCTGAGCCCGTGGCGGAGTTCGACATCGACACCATCTACGACTACCGGGCACGCCGACCGCGGATGACGTTCCTGACCGATCACTACGGCGAGATCGACATGCCCTCGCTGCGAGTGGACCGGCTGACTGACCTGGCCGACACGGAGTTCCTGGTGCTGCACGGTCCCGAACCGGACTTCCGCTGGCGGGCGTTCTCCGAGGACGCGCTGT
Organism: Candidatus Nanopelagicales bacterium; assembly: GCA_044326505.1. Taxonomy (GTDB): domain Bacteria; phylum Actinomycetota; class Actinomycetes; order S36-B12; family UBA10799; genus JACJWR01. The sequence goes on from JBIRBF010000026.1 coordinate 2,354, forward strand.
GGCTCGTCGAGCAACTGGGCATCGGGCTCACGATCGGCCTCCACGCCGTTCCGTGGCCTGCACCGCACACCCGGCCGGTCAACGTCACATCGCACGGGACCAACCCGGAGTTGCTCGTCGATCCCCGTCAGTTCGTCGGCGACCTCGAGGTGCCAGCGCATGCGGCCGGGCTGCTGGAACTGACGCTCGGGGCAGGCGGGCAGACAGCCCTCGGGTTCGCCGCCCATGTGCCGCACTACCTGTCCGGCGCCCGGTATCCGCGGGCGTCGATCGCGCTGCTGTCCTCGCTCGCGGTGCAGACCGGGCTGCAGTTGCCGCTGGACGCCCTGCGCGACCAGGCGCAGGAGGCCGACGACGAGATCGCCGGCCAACTCTCAGCCGAGCCCGAGAATCTCGAGGCCGTCCATATGCTTGAGCAGCAGTACGACGACTTCATGGCGCGGCTCGAGCACGCGGACGATCAGGCGACGGACATCTCCGACCTGGACCCGAAGGACTTCGTCGACCAGGTCGAGCGCTTCCTCGCCGCCCGGGAGCGCGACGAGGACCACTGAGCGTTCGGAGCCGCTTGGCGCACGCGCCCGCCCGGATCTGGAGTAGATTCGTGGCACCGGGCGCTGCCCGCTGACCGCTGGAGGATCCACCGTGCACTTCACTCGCCGCAAAGTCGACGGCACCGCCGCCCGGGCGCTCGTCCAACGCACTCGGAATGCCCAGCTCACCTATGCTCCGGTGGGGATCAGCCTCGGCTGGCAGCCGGTTCCCGACGGCTTTCGCGACGTCGTCACAGAGCGCGTCGTCGGGCACGGCGAGGAGGCCTACCGCAAGATCGGCTACGCCCTGATGCACTGGGAGATCAACCGGCGTGCCGGCTTCCAGGTACAACCGGAGCACAACTCGGTGCGCACCGGCGAGCGGGTGGGACTCGTGATGCCGTTCCTGGGGGTCATGGGGGTTTCCGCGATCTGCGAGGTGGTCGCAGTCGTGGCCGAGGGGGATCGGACCGGCTTCGCCTACGGCTCGCTCCCGGGGCACCCGGTGAGCGGCGAGGAATCGTTCGTGCTCACCCACCGCCCCGATGACTCCGTGGCGCTCACCGTGCGCGCGGTGTCCAAGCCCGCAGTTTGGTTCACCAAGATCGGTGCGCCATTGGCGCATGCCAAGCAGAAGTCCGCCACGGCGCGCTACTTGGACGCGGCGGCGCACTACGGCGAGGCCCCTGCGCCGACGCACGCCCAGGCCTGACCCCTCACCGTGGGAAGGTCGCGCTGGCTCGTCGGCGCTCTGCTGTTCGTCGCGGTCATCGGCCTGCTGTCGGTGCTTGCGATCGCCGCCCGGGACAATCGCAACGCACCCATCGCGGCCTTCACCATCGTGGCGCCGAAGGACGTATCGGAGTCCCAGCTGGTGGCTCGCGCCCTCGTCCCGGCCGGGGCGCCGTGCCCGCAGGTGCGGGCCACCGATGCCGACGGCGGTCGCAAGATCGACATGGCCCCCCGCCGCGCGGGTGCGACTGCGGCGCCGGCCTTCGCCACCGTGCTCGCCTGCAGCGCGCCGCTTCCCGCAGGACTGACCAGCGCTAGCGTGGCCGGCCTGACGATCCCCGCCGCACTGCCGGAGCAGGTGGACGAGGTCGCAATCTTCGCCGACTCCGGCTGCCGGGTGGACGAGAAGCGGATCCAGGACTGCAACAACCGCGACACGTGGCCCCTCGAGCAGATCGCCGAGCGCATCGCCGCCGAGCAGCCCGACGTGATCCTCGACCCCGGCGACTACTACTACCGCGAGATCCCTTGCCCGGCCGAAGATGCCGCCAAATGCGCCCCAGGACCCGCGCCAACCCCCGGGATGCCGTTCGACGAGAACGACCAGGGCTGGCTCTACGAGGCGATCGAACCGATGTCGCCGATGTTTCCAGTGGCGCCTATCGCCTTCCTGCGTGGCAACCACGAGGACTGCGGCCGAGCCGGCAACGGGTTCTTCCTGTACCTCGACCCGCGCGACGGCGTCGAGGACCTGTGCGCCCCCCAACAGACCCCCGGGGGCCTGAAGGCCCACCAACCGCAGACCACCCCGACCTGGGCCTTCGACCTGCCCATCACCGCCGACCGCGACCTGCGGGTGGCGATGGTGGACTCGGCCTACGGCACCGACCGGGAGCTAACTGACTGGGTGGACAAGCAACGCGTCAGCTACCAAGAGGCCGACGCGCTCACAGCGCCCGTGCCCGGGCGGGAGTCATGGCTGCTCACCCACCGCCCCTTGTTCGCCGTGATCGCCGACGTGAACCTGCCCAAGGACGACCCGCTGGCGGAGACCTGGAGCTCCGACGGGCAGATGGTCGCCTCCTACGGGCTGCTGGGCAACTATTCGCTGCTGCTGTCCAGCCACAACCACTACCTGCAGGCGACCCAGATCCCGGGCCAGGCGGGCAGCCTGATCATGGGCAACGGCGGCGCCCTGCTCGATCCGGCGGGGGACTACTTCATCCCGCCGTACGGTCCCCTCACGCGCGCCGACGGCCAGCCGCTGGTGGCGGATCTGGCGCCCTACCCCAACGCCACGATGCTCTGGACCAAGGTCGAGTACGGCTATGCGGTCGCCCGTCCAGCCGCCACAGCGGGCGGCTGGACGATCGATCAGTACCGCTTCGACGGTTCGCCGATGGGCGCCTGCGACCTCGCTGCGCGGTCACTGGCCTGCCAGTGACCGCTGGACTCCGGCCGCCCTGCTGCGCCGGATGAACACCACCAGCAGCACGGCCGCCAGCGCGTACACCGCCGACGAGACCACACCCACCACGGAGAACCCGAGAGACTGCGCCTCGAGCAGGCCCTGGGCCCCCCCGGTCAGCATTTCGCGCACCGCTGGATCGCTGACCTGCGGCCCAGCGGCGAGGTCGGCCACTACCGCACCATTGCGGATCTCCGCCGCGATCGCATCGGCCTGCCCGGTGTCGAGTGAGGTGCTATTCAACAGCGCCGCCAGCCGCTTCTCGAAGGTGACGAAGCCCAGCGTGCCGATCAGCACCGAGCCGATGGTGCCGCCGAGGTTCCATAGGGCGTCCCGCAGCGACGAGGCCGCACCCGAGCCGTCGGCCGGCGCCAGGTCCATGACCGACTCCGTGAGCGGGCCGGCCGCCCCTGCGATGGGTGCCGCGCAAAGCGCCAACGCCGCCACCGGCACCCACACCGGCGACTCCGGGCGCACCAGCAGCGTCCCCAGCGAGGTCGCCGCCGCCATCCCGAGCGCCAACACGGCGGTTGCCCGCGCCCCGATGCGCGCGCTGATCTGGCCGGAAGCCAATCCTCCCGCGACTGCCGCCAACTGCGGCACGATGAGCAGCAGGGCGATGGTGGTCAGGGACTCGGCGTAGCGGTACTGCAACAAGAGGTTGGTGAAGAAGAACAGATTCGGCATGGTGGCCACGAGGAGCGCCACGAGCAGCAGCCACACCCAAGGCTTGCGCACAATGCGCAGATCCAGCGAGGGAGGGCGGCCGTGCCCGGCTGCCGCTCGCCGCAGGAGTACGACGAGTACGGCCAGCGCCACCATCCCGATGGCCAGAGACGCCAGCGCAAGCGCGGCGTCGGAAGCCCACAGGACGACCGCCATAGCAATGCCGGTGAGCGCCAACCCTGCCAGGATGGGGGTGAGCAACTCCTCGCGACCCTTGCGCGCTGACGTGCCGCCAGGCACAACTCGCAGGGCCAGAAGGGAAGTCGCCACACCGAGCACGAGCCACAGCACCGGGACGGCGCGCCATCCCACGGAGTCGGCCAGAGCCGCGGCAACCGGCGGCGTGAGGATGAAGACCGCCGGGGTCAGGGCGGCGAACGCGCCGTAGACCCGAGCGCGCGCAGCCGGCTCGGTGAAAGCCTCGTTCACGACCGCAAGGCCGATGATGGTCAGCACCGAGGCACCGATGCCCCCCAGTGCCCGCGCCGCCAGGATTGCCACCAGGTTCGGCGCCACCGCGGCCAGCACGGCCCCGGCGCAGTAGAGCACCGCGCCAGCCACCATCACCCGGCGGTGACCCAGGTGATCGCCCAATGAGCCGGCGACGAACATGACGAGCAGCGATGCCGCGGCCGGCACAAGAGTGAGCGCATTGGCCTGGTCGGACGAGAAGCCCATCTCGGTCTGCAGGGCCACGACCATGTACTCGAAGCTCGCCAGCGCCACCGGGTGGGCCGCGATGGCCAGGAAGGGGGCTACCACCCCCCTCCGGCTCACCCCCATCAGAACGAATGCCGCCAGGGATAGCCGGAGGCGCCGTCGGCGGTGGTCTTCGTGCCCAGGTACTGGTGGAGCTCGATGCGGTTGATGTCGAAACCGGCGCGCGACACGGCCAGGTAGAGCCGCCAGGTGCGGGCTTTCGGCAAGCCGACTTCAGCGACGGCAGCGTCCCAGTTGTCGTCCAGGTTGGCGCTCCAGCGGGCCAGGGTCATCGCGTAGTGCCGGCGGAAGTTCTCCTCGTGCTGGATTTCGAAACCGGCGTTGTTCATCGCGTCCATCACCTGGCCGGGGCCGCACAGCTCCCCGTCGGGGAAAATGTAGCGATCGATGAAGCCCTTGGCGCGGACGCGGCGTTGGCCGTTGTCGCGGGTGATCGTGTGGTTGAGCAGCCTTCCCTCGCCCTTGAGCTTGTCCAGCAGGAAGCCGAAGTAGGCCGGGTAGTTGCGCTTGCCGATGTGCTCCGTCAGCCCGATGGACGAGATCCGGTCGAATCCGGTCTCGGGCACGTCCCGGTAGTCCAGGAAACGCACCTCAGCTCGATCCGACAGGCCGCGCTCGGCGATGAGCTTGCCCGCGTAGTCAGCCTGCTGGCGGGACAGCGTGACGCCGATCGCCTGCACTCCGTAGTTCTCCGCGGCGTGGACCACCATGCCGCCCCAGCCGCAGCCGACGTCCAACAGCCGCATGCCCGGCTCGAGTCCCAACTTGCGGCAGACCAAGTCGAACTTGTACTCCTGCGCCTCCTCCAGCGTCGACTCCGGCGTGGGGAACACTGCGCAGGTGTAGGCCATCGAGGGCCCCAGCACCATTCGGTAGAACTCGTTGGACACGTCGTAGTGATGCGAGATCGCCTCGGCGTCGCGCTTCTTGGAGTGCCGGCGGCCACCCAGGCCGCGCACCTCCTGAGCAGGGATGGGGGGGCGTCGGAAGCTCCGCCAGCCCAGCGACTTGGCGAACTCAACCTTGTCGGCCATCGGCACATCGCCGATCTTGAAGGCCGCGAGGTTCACCACAGCTGCGTGCAGGTCGCCGGTGACATCGAGTTCGCCGGAGATGTAGGCCCGCGCCAGGCCCAGATCGCCGGGCGCGGTCGCGATGTACTGCACAGCTGCCGGCGACTTGATCTCGATTGTGGCGACCGGGTCCGCCGGACCCGCCGAGGTGCCGTCGTAGGCGGCGACCGCCACCCGCGACTTGGGGCCCAAGAGGGTGGCAAACATGTCTGCGATCTTCATCGATTCACCTTCCGCTCACGCATTTGTCGTAGAGGTCCAGCAGCCGCGAGTCGGGGTCGTAGCGCCTGCGCAGCTGCTCGTAGGTCCGACCGTTGTAGATACGCCAGAAATCATCGACAGGGTAGTAGGCCGACGAGTAGAGCGACTTTCGACCGCCGAGCCGCTCCACCTCGATCTCGATGGCCCGGTTGACGTCGCCGAGGGCTGCACCGGGGCGCACCTCGACGCTGGACCAAAAACCCACATTGACGTATGTCTGATCGGGCTGCAGGGCGTAGAGGTCCCAGCGGTGGTCCGGGTTGCGCTGTCGCAGCGGACACAGCCACACCGGCGAGATCCCGACTTCCGCGGCGAAGAAGCCCATGAACTCGGCCAGCCGCTCCACCGGCACTTCGACGTCCTGGATCACGAATTCGCGCTGCGGACGGCGGCGTACGGCGTCCCAGCGGTCGACGAGGCCCGATCGACGGCTGGCGGCGATGGCCTTGAAGTACACGTCCGAGCGCAGGTAGCGCCGCGGGATGAGCGGCCGGATGTAGGCGTTCTGCGCCCCAACGCCCGCGGAGCACCAGAACCAGTCGGCGTCCCAGCGCCAGATGTAGTCCCTGACTGTCAGATAGTCGCCGGTGCGCTCCGCGATCGACTTGTAGTAGATGTTCCGACCGGTGTAGTCCGACCGGTAGGGCGCCGCGTCAGCCCACCGGCCCAACGTCAAGTACACCTCGTCCGACGCGAACACGGTGCCGTCGCAGAAGTCGACCGCCCGGCCGTCGAAGGCTTGCTCCACGGTGATCCGCTCGAGCGCCTCCGCGGCCGCGGCAGCCGAGTCGAAGCGCACGTGCTGCAGCTCGACGAAGGGGTGCACGGGGGTCAGCTCGATGCGCAGCCGCAGCGCGTAGCCCAAGGTGCCGTAGGAGTTCGGGAAACCGAAGAACAGGTCCGCATGCTCGCCCTCGGGCCGAGCCGTGACGACCTCGCCGGACCCCGTGAGCACGTCCATCTCGAGGACGGACTCGTGCGGCAAGCCCGCGCGGAACGATGTGGACTCGATACCGAGCCCGGTGACCGCGCCGCCCAGGGTGATCGTCTTGAGCTGCGGCACGACCAATGGCATGAGTCTGTGCGCGAGGGTGGCGTCGACCAGGTCCTCGTAGGTCGTCATGCCCAGCACGTCCGCAGTGCGACTCGCAGCGTCAACCCACAGCACACCTGAGAACTCGGACACATCGATGCCGGGTGCGGCGGCTTCTTCCCGGATGCGGAAAAGGTTGGACGTCTTCTTCGCCAACCGCACGGGCGAGCCGGGAGGGAGTGCGGCGTAGCCGGACAGCAGCCGATCCACCCGGCCGCGGTAGTCGTCGGCCACGCCCACGGGCAGCGTCGCCCCGAGGGGCAGCTGCGGTGCACCAGCCACGAGCTCTACCTCTCAGTATCGACGACGGCCCACAAGTGTCGCTCAGGGTAGTGCGTCGGTGCTTGCCCGCGCCCGAATTCGGTGAATCCGGCAGCCGCCGCTAAAGTGACGGCAAGTTGGGAGCCGCTGATGACCGCCGATGACTTCGTCGCAGCCCCGTCCACGGACGAGCTGCTGACAAGGACGAGCGCGGCCCGGCGCGGCTACGCACCCACCCCCGGCGCCTACGACGAGATCTTCGACGACGCCGGCCGCCCCCGCCTCGGACTAGAGCAGCTGGAATCGGCCTTGACCGCGCTAGGGCCCGAGGGGCTGCGCGAGCGCGGACGAGTCCGCGACAGCCACCTGACCGCGCAAGGCATCACGTTCACCCTGAGCGGCCGCGAGCGCCCCTTGCCGATGGACCTGATCCCGCGGGTCATCGCCGCGTCCGAGTGGCGCACGATCGACCAGGGCGTGGGGCAGCGCATCAGGGCCCTGGAGATGTTCCTGGCAGACGTGTACGGCGCCGGCCAGATCCTCTCCGAGCACGTGGTGCCCCGAGCACTGGTGACTTCCTCCGCCCACTACCACCGGGCCGCGCACGGCTTCTCGCCGCCGAACGGCGTCCGCATCCACGTCGCCGGAGTGGACTTGATCCGCGATCAGGAAGGCACCATTCGGGTGCTGGAGGACAATCTGCGCAACCCATCAGGCGTGTCCTATGTGCTCGAGAATCGCCGCACCCTCGCCCACGTGGTGCCAGAGCTGTTCCCCACCCAGAGAGTGCGGGCGATCTCGGAGTACCCCGAGAAACTGCTGGCCTCGCTGGTCGCCGCAGCACCGCGCGGCGTGCCCGATCCGACCGTCGTGGTGCTCACCCCCGGGGTGCACAACTCCGCGCACTTCGAGCACGCCTTCCTGGCCCGTCGTATGGGCGTGGAGCTGGTCGAGGGCCGCGACCTGTTCTGCCGCGATGGCAGCGTGTTTGTCCGCACCACCAAGGGGCCTCGACAGGTCCACGTCATCTATCGCCGCATCGACGACGACTACTTGGATCCGGTGCACTTCCGGCCCGACAGCATCCTCGGCATCCCCGGCATCCTCAACGCTGCCCGCGCCGGGACGGTGTCGCTGGCCAATGCGGTGGGTAACGGCGTCGCCGACGACAAGGCGCTGTACCCCTACGTCCCACAGATCATCGAGTACTACCTGGGCGAGAAGCCGATCCTGCCCAACGTGCCTACTTACGACCTGCAGGACGACGAGGTGCGGGAGTTCGTCCTCGAGCGGCTCGACACCATGGTGCTCAAACCGGTGGACGGATCCGGCGGCTACGGCCTGGTGATGGGCCATCAGGCTGACGAGGAAGACCTGTCGCGCGTCGCCGAGGCGATCCAGGCCGAGCCCCGAGCGTGGATCGCCCAGCCGGTTCTGACGTTGAGCACGTCTCCGACTGCCGTCGGCGACGGGATCGTCGAGCCGCGCCACGTGGACCTGCGACCGTTCGCAGTCAACGACGGCGAACAGGTCTGGGTGCTGCCCGGCGGCCTGACCCGGGTGGCGCTGCGCCGCGGCAGCCTGGTGGTCAACTCCTCCCAGGGCGGGGGCTCGAAGGACACCTGGGTGCTCGACGACGGCCTCGGCGGGATCAGCTCCGAGCCTTCCGCCGCTGTTGCCGACGGCACGTCGGCCGGGTTCATCGACATCGAGCGGCGCTACCGGCGCCGGCCCACCTGGCGGGCACAGGGACCCACGCTCACCGAAGAGCGGATGAGGCAGCAGTCCGAGCAGCAACAACAGGGCGGCGCATCATGCTGAGCCGGTTGGCCGAGAGCTTCTACTGGATCGGCCGCTACATCGAGCGGTCCGAGGCCAGCGCCCGACTGCTTGCCGAGCACCACCAACTCATCATCGAGGACAAGCGGGTCACCCCCGAGCGCGGCGCCCACGCCTTGCTCGAGGCGCTCATGCTCACCCCGGAGGAGCCAGCCTCGACGCCGAGCGCGCTCGTGCGACAGGTGCTCGGCTCGGCCGATGACACCGGCACGATCAGCGGGTCCGTGCACGCGGCGCGGGAGAATGCCCGAGCCATCCGCGACGCGCTGTCCGGCGAAGTATTCGAGGCGCTCAACAGCGTGGACATGCGCCTGGCGCTGGCGGTATCCAAACCCGACATCCGCAGCCCCGGTGTGCTGCTGCACGGAGTTCTCGAGCGGCTCGCGATCGTGCACGGGGTGATCGACTGGACCTCACCGAGGGACGAGGGCTACCTCTTCCTGCGGCTCGGGCGGACGATCGAACGCATCGACATGACAGCACGACTGCTGACCGTGCACCACGAGGCGCTCTGGCCGGAGTCAGGGCCCGTGGCCATGCTGCGGGCCTCCGGCGGGTTGCATGCCTTCCTGCGCGGGCGCAATCCGATGAACGCCGAACAGGTCCGCGGCTTCCTGGTGCTCGATCCGCTGTTCCCCCGCTCCATGTTGGGCTCGGCCCGAGCAGCGGTGGAGACCGTGCGCGAACTCGAGGCGCAGGGATCGCTGGATACCAGCGGCAAGCTGCTCCGCACGGTCGGAATGCTGCGCAGCGAACTCGAGTTCTCGTCCTCCGCGCCGTCGCCGCAAACTATCGACGACATGGCCGAGAGTGCGATGGGCGCGGCGGGCGCCGCCGGGGCTGAAGTGTCCGAGGCCTTCTTCCGCCAGGCCGGCACGATCGTCTGGAGCCACTGATGAGTTGGCGGCTGAAAGTCCTGCACCACACCGGACTGCGCTATTCGGAGGCGGTCTCGGCGTCGTTCAACGAGGCCCGCATGACGCCAGCAGATGGCGGGGGGCAGCTGCTTATCGCGCACGAGCTGCGTGCGTCCCCCTCGGCACGCATCCAGGCCTACACGGACTACTGGGGAACCTTGGTGGAGGCGTTCGACCTGCACGAGCTGCACACCCTGCTGGACGTCACCGCGAGCAGCGTGGTCGAGACATCGCAGACCACCCCGCCGGCGACCACGACCACCTGGGAAGAGCTCGCCGACCCGGGCGTGAAGGATCGCTGGTGCGAGTACCTGCGCCCCAGCACGTACGTGGACGACGCCACGGCCGGCGTCGAGCGCGGCCCGCTGGTGGCCGAGCTACGGGCTTTGAGCTCCCCCGCGGAAGCGATCGCCGCCGCCGTGGGCGCGGTGGAAGCCAGGATGAGCTACATCTCCGGCGCCACCACGGTCTTCACCACCGCCGCGGAGGCGTGGGCGAACGGCGTCGGTGTGTGCCAGGACTTCACCCACGTCACACTGTCGCTGCTGCGGGCCCTGGGCATTCCGGCGCGCTATGTGTCGGGCTACCTGTACACCGGCAGCGGCGAGGTCGGCGAGCAGGTCACGGGTGAGTCCCATGCCTGGGTGGAGGTGTGGGACGGGGACTGGCACGGACTCGATCCAACCAACGGCCGCATGGTCGGCGAGGGACACATCGTGGTGGCACGCGGCCGGGACTACACCGACGTGAGCCCCTTGAAGGGTATCTACGCCGGCGGCTCGTCCGAGGCCATCGGCGTCACCGTCACACTGACGCGGCTGCCCCGCTAGCTTGCCCGCTCGGTGCCAGTTCAGCCGGTTCGGCGATGGCCGTGACGAACGCGCGCAGAGCCTCGGCTCCTTCGGCGGAGTTGACCAGTTCGGGGTCCACCATCTGCTGGAGAGCGAAGCCGATAGCCATGCTGTTGAGCGCAACGGCCCCCTGCTCGGGCGTCAGCCCGGACGAGGCCTCGATGTTGCACTCGGCCAGCAGATCGCGCTGCACCTGCCGCTGCTCGCGCAGCACCTCGGTGACCACCGAGCGGACCTCGGGGTCGTTGGCAGCGTCCATCATCGACCACACCAGCAGGCGGAATCGCTGCGGCTGCGCCCGCACCTGCGTCATGAAGCCCGTGCCATCTGCGAGCAGTCGGTCGCGGGCGTCGCCCACCAGGTCCGTGTCCAGTTCCTGCGGCCCTGCCTCGACTCCCTGCCCGGTGCTCACCCGCAGAGCGGCGAGGAAAAGCTCGCGCTTGCCGCTGAAGTTGGAGTAGAGCGCCCCGATCGTCATGCCAGACTCGCGCGCGATTGCCTCGATCGATGCCCCCGCGTAGCCGCGCTCGGAGAACACTCCGATCGCGGCATCGATCATCCGGGTGCGGGTCTCGGCCCGGCTTCGCTTGCCTGTCATGTCTGCACTCGCCTCCTGCAGCCCCGACTCGGGCGGCCTGTGACTAAGTGTAGTGAACAACACGGAGGGATGGCCATCGGCCACCCCTCCGTACCATAAAGACTTACGCTGCGGTTACTTTGCGTCAGGCAGTGTGCACCTCTGAGTTACCCGCGGCGCCGACCTTGGTGCTGCGGTAGATGGCCGACCAGGCGGTGAGCAGCCACCATGCGACCAGGCCCAACACCAGCCAGCCAATGAGCGACGCCATGAATCCGTGAATGAAGAACACGTTCACGGCCATGAGCAGGAACATGATCAGTCCGCCGATGGAGAGCAGGATCGAGGTGATGAGCCAACGGCCCCAGCGGTCCTTGAGCGCCCGGAAGTTGGCCCCGATCGCGTTCTTCTGGCCATCGGCCGCCGCTGGGGCAAGAAAGGCCAGCAGCCAGCAGACCAGCAGACCCAGGAACGGGTAGATCATGAAGCCCAGCGTGACCAAGACGAACAACACGAAGGCCCACAGCACGAAGGTGCCCAAGACCGGTGTGGTCCCCGAAATCGCCCCGGAGAGCGACACCTTGCCGTCCACAGCCTCGAGCGACGTCCGGCTCAGCACCGCGAACGACACCAGCAGCACCGCGAACGACACGATGAACGAGATGATGAAGGCCGCGTTCAGGCCCACCTGGGCGTTCCAGAAGACCAGCACTGACTGCACGAGCGCGTTGACGATGATCACGATCAGCGCCGGCGCGGTGCCTCGCCACATCCGGGCCAGCCCGGTGAGCAGGGCGGAGAAGCCGTACTTCTTGTCCGGCTTGCCCGCCTGCGGCGCGGCGCTCTCGGGTTTGGTTGCCACGTCGCTCATTGCGCTGTCCTCGCGTTCTGCTCCATGATCTTGCCGGTCAGACCCTGGTACAGGGTGGCATCGCCAGCGGTGACCTTGATGACGATGAACTTGTCGGCCGCGGCGGCATCCTTGGGCAGATCGGCCTGGAACTGCTGGGGCACCTCGGGGGTGGTGTACTGATCGGCCTCGCCGATCACCGCCCGCCCGTCGGTGGCCAGACCCTGACAGGTGAAGTGCGTTCCGGAGTACTCACACGTGGGCGCGGACTTGAACGTCAGCCCCTGGCTCAGCGCCACATCGATAGTGGCGGCGCGCACCGTGATCTCGGCGTCACCCGCGACTGGCTGCAACTGCGCAACCTGCGAGCAGCCTGCCAATCCCGCAACGGCCAGACCAGCCGCCGCAACGATCGTCAGCCTTCTCATTGGGCTCCTCCCTTGCTGGCCGCAGCCTGCGCCTTACGCGTTGCGAACTCGGTCTCCAGGGCGGCGTCCGTGATCGATGACAGGTCGAACGGCGCCGGCAGGAGCAGTTCGGTGTTGCGATCCAGCGGCGAGCCGCGCCGCATGAGCGGATCCGCGGACCAGTCGTTGGAGGCGAGCTCGCGACTCAGCGAGGCCAGACCCACCTGCGAGAAGTCGCCCGGCGTCCAGGTGGGCGCCGAGGCGTGATCCAGCACGACGCAGAAGATCGACATCGTGCCGTCCTTGTTATCCACCAGCTCGACCACCTGCGCCTGCTGCGGGTAGTCGATGCAGGAGGCCGTGGTGATCTCCCAGAAGCCCCCCACCCCGCCCTTCTTGGGGTGTGCCTGGATGGTGTTGATGTGGGTGTGGCCGTTGAGCCAGGCCACCAGGTTGGGGTACTGCAGCAGCATGTCCACGAACTCCTCGCCGTGGATCAGCGTCTCGCCCGGGTCGAACACATTGTGCGCGGTGTTCTCAAGCGTGAGGCTGTTGTGGTGGCTGAGCACGATGGCGAGCTTGCCGTCGCTCTGCGCCTGCTTGAGCTGGCCCTGCAGCCAGTCGAACTGCGACTGCGGGACCGCACCGTCGGCGCCGACAACTTGGTTGCAGGTGTCGAGGCCGAACAGGCGCAGCGCCGGACCGACATCGGCCTTCCAGTAGGTCGTCTTGTTATCGACGTTCTCCTGCGTGAAGCCATGGCCGACGGGCCCCGGCACGTCGGGGGTGTCCAGGTGCTGCTGCATGAACTCCACGCCGCCGAGCATCTTGCGGGCCGGGTCGGCGGTGACGGTCTTGAATCCCGGGTTGTTGCCGAATTGCTGGCGCAGGCTGTCGATCAGCCGGGTCGTGGCGCTGATGTCGCTGGCCATGCCGCGGAACAGGCTCGAGGTGAAGCCGGGGAAGGCGTACCCCTTCTGGCTGCCCGTGGCCAGGTTGCGCACGGAGGAGTCGATCTCGAAGGTGCCGTTGAGCGTCGTGTCGTGGTTGCCGTAGACGGTGTACCAGGGCGCGGGGCTGCCGGGCGACTTCACGCTGCTGGTGATGACGGCTTCGAGCAGGCCGGGGATGGTCGGGAAGCCGTAGGTGCCGTAGGGGTCGTTGCTGGGGTCGTCGGGGTGATAGGCGTAGGTGGTCTCGGACCAGGCCTGCGGCCCCTCGTACTTGTCGGGTGCGCCGCTGTTCGGGGTGACGGACTTGCCGTCGAACAGGTCGATGTACCAGCGCAGCTCCAGGTTGCTGAGCCGGTCGGAGTTGTCGCCGGTGTTGAGCAGTGCCAGCATCGGAGCACCCGTGATCGGGCTGAGGGCGACATCGTTGAGCGCCTGAATCATGGCGCCCTGGACGTGCACCGACATAGTCTCCTGCGGCCGGCACACACCCGGGAGCAAGGTGAAGTCGAACGCCGCGATCGGGTCCAGCCATGCCGGCGTCTGGGCGTCGATGATGTGGATATCCGACGTGTGGCCGAGGTACGCCAGCGAACGCCGAGCCGCGACGCGCGCGGCCGCCGGGTCGGCAGCGACCAGGTCCGGCCGGACCACCGTGGCCTCCCCGGGACCGGTGGTCAGCGTGCGGTAGTTGTTCTTCTGGGCGACCGACCGCTGCAGGATCGTCTGCCGCAGGGTGGTGGGCACATCGGCGGGCGCAGCGGGCTCGGCGAGTGTTCGAGCAAGCGCATCCCGCGGCAGCCCGAACGACGCCGCGAGGGCGGCGCTAAGGCCGAGGAACCCTCTGCGTGTCAGTGCTGAAGACACTGTTTCTCCCTTCGAGGGCGCATGTGTGCCCATCTCCGAAGACTTGCTATCACAAACGGGGACCGATTGTGCGGCGAATTGACGATGGTCGGCGGCCCTGACCGCCCATTCGTCCGGAATTGCGAATCGAGTGGCCGCGGACGCCACAAAGCGGTTAGTTGTATGGCATGGCCGACGCTGACGTTGCCGCTGACTCCGACGAACCTCGCCGGCACCGTTCACCGCTGCGGCGCATCCTGCTGGGAGCCGGGGCCGTGGTCCTGGCGCTCGTGCTCATCGCGGTCGGCTACGTGGGCTACCTCTGGTACCGCGTGCCGCACGATCACCTCGACCCGTTGCGCCCGGGGGCCGCCAGCATCGTGGGAGACGCCACCGCGGGCGGGGCCATGCGGGCCGGGCCCTTCACGGTTACGGTCCAGAACGACGAGGCCGCCCTGACGGTGGCCGACGAGCGCGGTCGGGTGGTGTGGGCCAGCGATCCTGGACGGGCGTTCGTGGGGGGCAGCGTCGGCGAGGTCTCCTGGACCGAGAAGTTCGGCTACTTCTGGGCCCGGGTGAGCCGGTCGGCCCGCCTGGTCGAGCAGACCGTCACATCGGCGACTGCCTCCGCCGGCACAGTGCAGCTCAAGGGCGAGGTGAGCGGGGACGGTGTCACCGCCCCGTACACCCTCACGCTGGCGCCCGTCGCCAAATCTCCCTCCGTCACCGTGCTGGGCATGGACCTCAACCTTGGACAGGCCTCCAACGGCCAGACGCCGACGAGCGCACTCGTGACGGCGGGCCGCGGGAAGGACGACCAGGTGTACGGGTTCGGCGAGCAGTTCCGCGCGTTGAACCTGTCCGGCGCGGTGTTCCCCGTCCTCGTGCAGGAACAGGGCATCGGCCGCGGCGAGCAGCCGATCACCTTCTTGGCCGACATCAGCAACTGGGGCGGCGGCAACAAGTACACCACCTACGGGGCATGGCCGACCTACGTCACCAGCGCCAACCGCTCGTTCGCGCTGGCCGACGTCGAATCCTCCGGCGCTTTCGGTGTGGCGGACCTGAGTCGATCCGGGCAGGTCTCCTACGAGTCGTGGGGTCCGCACGTCGTGGCTGAGGCCACAGCGGCGGACACCCCCGCCGAGCTGGTCAAAGCCCGAGCTGCCGGCGTCACGCGGCCAGCGCTGAGCGCAGCCACCCAGGACGGCGCCGTGCTCGGCCTGCAGGGCGGCACCGCGAGGGTGCGCGACATCGTCGCCGAGATGCAGGCCGCCGGTGCCAAGATCTCAGGCGTCTGGCTGCAGGACTGGGTGGGCAAGCGGCAGACATCGTTCGGCTCCCAGCTCTGGTGGACCTGGGAGCTCGACCAGCAGCAGTACCCGGGCTGGGACCAGATGGTGGCCGACTTCGCCGCCCAGGGGATCGAGGTGCTCACCTACGTCAACCCGTTCTTGGCCGACGCTTCGGAAAAGGGTGTCCCCGGCCTGCGCAACCTGTACGCCGAGGCTGCGGCCCAGGGGTTCCTGGTGAAGAACACCGAGGGCCAGCCCTACGTCATCGAGACCGTGGGCTTTCCCGTCGGGCTCATGGACCTGACCAACCCGGCGGCCCAGGACTGGTACGCCGCAGTGATCGCGTCAGACGTGTTCGGCGTCGGCGCAAAGGGCTTCATGGCCGACTTCGGCGAGGCGCTGCCGATGGACGCCGTGGTCTATGCGGGCACGGCGGCCGACCAGCACAACAGGTACCCGCAGTTGTGGGCCGATACGGTCCGCAAGGCCTGTGAGCTCGCCGGCCAGCCCGACTGCGCCGCCTTCATGCGCTCGTCCTACCTGGGTACCCCGCAGGCGAATGCACTCATGTGGGCCGGCGACCAGATGGTGGACTTCGCCGACCAGGACGGCCTGGCCAGCGTCGTGCTCGGCATGAACGCAGGGGGAATCTCCGGTGCGCCGCTGTGGCACAGCGACGTGGGCGGCTATACGAGCGTCAACGCCGTAGTCAAGAACTACGTCCGGCCGCCGAACCTCAACGCCCGCTGGGCCGAGCTGCAGGCATTCGGCGTGTGGTTGCGCACGCACGAGACCAACCGCCCGCAGGAGAACCAGCAGGTGTACGACACCCCGGAGACGCGGGCCCAGTTCGCGCGCGCCAGCCAGATCTACGCGGCGCTGCAGCCGTACCGAGCCACGGTGCTGGCCGAGGCGCAGGCCGAAGGCCTCCCGGCCATGCGGCACGGCTGGCTGGTCTACCCCGGGACCAAGGCGGCCACCGCCGACATGCAGTTCTTCCTCGGTGAGCACCTGCTCATGGCCCCGGTGACCTCGAACGACGCGACGCAGGTGCCGGTCACCTTCCCCCCGGGAACGTGGATCCATGTCCTCACGGGCGAGACGTTCGAGGGCGATCGGGCGACCGTCGTGCAGGCGCCTATAGGCACCCCGGCGGCCTTCGTCAAGCAGGGCGACCCCATCGGCGATCAGATCGTGGCCGCCCTCACGTCCGTGAAGTAGGGACGCAGACGCGGCAGCTCAGGCGCAGTGCGCGTCGGCCTGTCGATGGCCCACGGCCAGGTCGAGCGCCTCGCCCAACTGCCGTCCGATGGTGTCGGACTCGAGCAGGAACCCATCGTGGCCGAAGGACGACTCGATGACGCACAACGGTCCGGCGCTCGGCACGAGGTCGGCGATCTGCTGCTGCAGGTAGAGCGGGTACAGCCGGTCGGAATCGATCCCGGACACGACCATCGGCACCGAGATCGACGCCAGCGCGGCCTCCACGCCCCCGCGACCGCGGCCCACGTCGTGGGTGTTCATGGCATCGGTGAGGGTGACGTAGGTCCCCGGGTCGAACCGCCGACCGATCTTCTGGCCGTGGTGGTCGAGGTAGCTCTGGACTGCATACCGGTGCCCGGCGCCGGCTGAGTAGGCCTCCCCCACAGAGGTGGCCGCCAGCGGCGCCTCGCCGTCCTGCTCCTTGCGGCCGAAGCGCACGGCGAGCTCCTGCTCGGTCCGATAGCTCAGGTGCGCCACCTGCCGGGCCACTGCCATGCCTGCCAGCGGGGTCACGCCGCGCTCGGCGTAGTCCCCGCCGTGCCAATCGGGGTCATTGGCGATTATCTGGATCTGGGCGGTCTGCAGCCCGATCTGGTCGGCCGTGGCGAAGGCCGAGGTCGCCGACACCCAGGCCGCCTCGACCCGGTCGGGGTAGAGCAGGCACCACTCCAGCGCCCGCATGCCGCCCATCGACCCGCCGGCCACGAGGGCGAACCGCTCGATCCCCAGATAGTCGGCGAGCAGCGCCTCTACCCGGACCTGGTCGCGAATGGTGACGCGCGGGAATCGCGAGCCGAAAGCGCGGCCATCCGGCGCGATCGACGAGGGTCCGGTGGTGCCCTGGCAACCACCCAACACATTGCTGGACACGACGAACCAGCGATCCGTGTCGATCGCTTTGCCAGGTCCGACGACCGAGTCCCACCAGCCGGGCGAGGCGTGCGCCGCATCGGCGTCACCCACAGCGTGGGCATCGCCGGTCAGGGCATGCAGCACCAGGACGGCATTGTCCCCAGCCCGATTGAGGGTGCCGTAGGTCTCGTAGGCGACCGTGACCTCCGGCAGGTGACCCCCGAGCTCGAGGTCGAGCGCCCCCAGGTGCGTGTATCGACGACCGGGCACGCCGGCCCGCCGCCACACCCGTGGAGGTGCCGCGGCGGCGCCGGCGCCCGTCGCCATCAGCCCGATCAT
>JBIRBF010000127.1:0-8046 GCA_044326505.1 Candidatus Nanopelagicales bacterium
GAGCAGTCGTCGTCGCTGGCGGCGGACCTGCGCATCCTGGTTGGCACGGCCTGGCGGCTGAGCCCCCGCAATCTGATCGTTCAAGTGGCACTGCTGCTCGTCGCCGGGATCGTCGGCGGCGCCTCGCTGCTGCTGCTCATCCCCATCGTCAACTCGCTGGCGAGCCCGAACTCGCGCATCAGCCTGCCGGGGCTGGGCGACGTCGACGTGACCGGTTTGCCGCTGTGGGTGCTGCTCGCGGTGTTCGTGGGGTTCACCGCGCTGTCGGCGCTGGTGCAGCGGGCATCGTCGATCAACGCCGTCGCGCAGCAGCAGGTGATCGTGGACCAGCTGCGCGAACAGGCGTTCGCCGCGATCCTGCGGGCGCGCTGGACGTTCGTGCTGTCGCGGCGGCGCAGCGACATCATCGAGGTCGTCACCGTGGGTGCGTCCCGCGCTGGGTTGGCCTATCAGCAACTCTTGCGCCTATCGGTGTCGGTCGTGATCTTCGCAAGCACCACCGTCGTTGCCCTCATCGTGTCGCCGCAGGTGACCGCCATCGCGCTCGTCGGGATGGCGGTGCTGGGCCTGGCCCAATCGCGCGCAATCGCGCCGTCGCACCGAATGGGTCGCGCCTTCGGCGAGCGCAACCGCGACCTGCAAGCGGTTCTGACGGACTCCATGGACTCGCTGCGGCTTGTGCGAGCCCACGATGCCGACGAGGTGTGGGCGATGCGGTTGGCGGAAGCGTTCAGCGACACCCGGCAGATCCAGATCGCCAACGCCCGGCGCAGCGCGACGGTGTCGGCAACCTCGTCGGTGGGTCTGGCCGCGGCGGCCGCGGCGCTCATCCTCGTGTCGGTGTGGGCCGGAGTGGAACCGGCCGGGATCGCACTGATCCTGGTGCTGGTGGCGCGGATGGCCAGCCAGGTGCAGGCCGGCGCCACGACCGCGGTGGTACTCGCCAACGCCCTGCCGGCCGTGGGGGACCTGACCTCGCTCACTCGGGCGGCGCGCTCAGCAGCGGAGTCTGACGCAGCCACCGAGGCCAGCGCTGGCCGACAGGGCACCCTCGCCCGCAGCGGCGCCCTCGCGCTCGTGGAGTTCCGCGACGTGACGTTCCGCTACCCGGCCAGCGAACGCGGCGTGGAGGAGGTGTCCTTCGAGGTCCCGCGCGGCGACATCACCGCCCTGACCGGCCACTCCGGCTCCGGAAAGTCGACCACAGCGGACCTGGTGCTCGGCCTCATCCGGCCGGACGCCGGCCGGGTACTTGTCGATGGTGAGCCGCTGGCGCCCAGCGACTATCGATGGTGGCGAAGTCATGTGGCATATGTGCCGCAGGAGACCGTCCTGATCCCTGGCACGCTGCGGGACAACCTGGTGTGGTCGGTGTCCGGCGAGGTGACCGACGAGCGCTGCTGGCAGGCCCTGGACCGCGCCGCCGCCGGGTTCGCCCAGTCGATGCCGCAAGGGCTCGAAACCGTTCTGGGCGATCGGGGAGTGCGGCTATCCGGCGGCGAGCGCCAGCGGGTGGCCATCGCCCGGGCATTGCTGCGCGACCCGTCGCTGTTGGTGCTCGACGAGGCGACGTCGTCGCTGGACGACGCGACCGAGGCGCAGGTGCTCGAGTTGCTGGCGTCCCTGACGCCGGCAGTCACGGTGCTGGTGATCGCCCACCGCGCCTCGACTCTGCAGTTGGCCGACCATGTCGTGCGGCTCGACTCCGGCCGGGTGGTGCCGGCTGCGGGGCCCTAACCGCCGCTACTTCAGTTCGATGAGTCCCGCGACGGCGAGTGCCTCGATGAACTCGAGGGACTCCGAGCGGATCTGCTCGGGATCGGTCTCGGCGTGGTCTGCCTGGAGCTGCGCGATCATCTGGTCGACCGTGCGCTCGCCGTCGATGAGCGCCCACACCGGATCGCCCGAGCCCTGCAGCCCGTAGTACGAGAAGTCCGACGGGCTGAGCAGGATGGTGTCTTCATCCACCTCAGCTGCGACGGTCCCGCGGGTCAGGGTGGGAACGTTGGATCCCAGAACAACAATGTCGGTTGCTTCAGCCATGTGGGGCATTTAACCAGCATCCTCCTTGGCACCGTCACCATGATCGTGCTCGACGTTGGGTTCCTTGTCCCGCTGCCGGCCGGTGTGCGCCACGTCGCGGTCGCGCAGCCAGGCATCGAGCGCCGGCAGGAAGTCCTCGGCGTCCGGTTGGCGGGCGGCGACGTAGGCATCGCCCGCGGCCACGAACGCGTCCGGCACCAGCGGATCGAGTCGGGCCTCGGACCACGCGCGCAGGGCACGCAGATGCTCCGCCGGCAGCAGCGGCCCGCACACCCGCAGGTCGCAGTCCCCGGCGAGGTCCACCAGCCACGGCTCCGGCTCGCGGTAGTCGGCGATCCACCAGCCAGCGTGGTGCACCCCCGCGGCCAGCATCACGTCGAGGTGCGGCGCGGACATCACGCGGGCGTCCCAGACCTCCCGCATGTTCCGCAGCTTCCACTCGGTCTGCTCGCCGGTACCCGTCATCGTGACGTGGACGCCGAAGGTGCGCTGCTGGTCGAGCAGCGGCGAGCGAAAGCGCACCCCGCTGGGCGACCGGCCGCGCATCTGCTCGACCGTGGCCACCGACGGGGCGGCGACGACGTAGGGCCGCTTGCGCCTCATCGCGGAATCGCGCAGACCCGCCAAAGATTCGTGCCAGCAGCAATGGATGCTGGGCGCGCGCCGATCGATCCCGCCGTACAGCGGCACGAGCCCGAGCCGCGCGGGTTCGTCGATGCCGTCGCCGAGGAGCGCCAGCACGGCCTCGGGATCCAGGAACTCGTCGGCGTCGACCATGAGCACGACCCGCTGGGGGTCCTCGAAGGCGATGACCGGCAGGCAGGAGTCGCGCTGGATGCGCTCCCGCTGCCACATCTGCTCGCCGGCCAGGTCGGTGGTGATGACCCGCAGCTGGGGTTTCTGCAGATCGAGCAGGTCGCGCCAGGCCGAGCGCAGCGGCTGCCTGGGTTGGCCGGAGATGGTCTCGGTGCCCTCTGTGAGCAGCAGGTCGCACCACTCGGCCAGGCGCCGCAGATTCGTCACCGTGAGCGGCGTCGGATCGGCGACCATCACGACGGCCAGGGTGCGCTGCTCGGTCACGGCGACAGCCTACGTGCGGTGGTCGGTTGCTACCGTCGTGGCGTGCAACCGACCGCCGACGCGATCGCCAACGCCGACGAGGTCGTGCTCAGCGGCACGCCTCGCGGTCTGGTGTCGGACGCGAAGGCGCTCACGCGGGCCGCGTGGCGGCTCAGCCCCGGGCGCTTCAGCCTGCAAGGGCTGTTCTTGGTGTTCGGCGGCGTCCTGGGCGGAGTGAGCCTGCTGCTGCTCATCCCCATCATCAACTCGGTGGCCCAACCCGACGGCAAGATCGAGGTGCCCGGCGTCGGTTCGGTGTCCGTCGGCGGGATCCCGCTC
Source organism: Candidatus Nanopelagicales bacterium (assembly GCA_044326505.1). Lineage (GTDB taxonomy): Bacteria > Actinomycetota > Actinomycetes > S36-B12 > UBA10799 > JACJWR01. Next base: position 3,442 of record JBIRBF010000127.1, read on the forward strand.
TGGGCGCTGCTGGCGGCGTTCGTGCTCCTCGCGCTGGCGCAGGCGCTCATCCAGCGCGCCGGTGCCATCAACTCGGCCCGCTTCCAGCCGATGCTCGTGGACACTCTGCGCCACCAGGCCTTCGTCGCGGTCCTCGACGCCAAGTGGACGTTCGTCCTCGGGCGGCGCAAGACCGACATCATCTCGGTGGTGACGGCAGGCGCCAGCAGGTGCGGTGCAGCGCTGCAGCAACTCATCACTGGCGCCGTGGGCATCGTCACAGCCGTGATCACTGCCGCCGTGGCGTTCTGGGTGTCGCCGGGAGTCACCGCGATCGCCCTGGTGGGCGTGCTGATTCTGGCGGGTATCCAGGCGGCCAGTATTCGACCCTCGTACTACCTGGGAATCCAGTTCTCCGGCCAGAGCCGGAACCTGCAGGCAGTCATGCAGGACTCGTTGGACTCGCTGCGCCTAGTGCGGGCCCACCATGCCTCGGCGGTGTGGGTCGAGCAGCTGGCCAACGCCTTCACCGAGACGCGCGAGGTGCAGGTCGAGCAGGTCAAACGGAACTCGACGATCAGCGTGTTCTCGTCGGTGGCCCTGGCCGCCGCGGCCGCCGCGCTGGTGCAGGTCTCGGTGTGGATGAACGTGCCGGCAACCTCCATCGTCGTGATCCTGCTGCTCGTGGCCCGGCTGGCACGGCAGGTCCAGTCACTGGTGGGCACCGGGGCGCAGCTGGCTAACTCGCTGCCGGCGGTACAGGAGCTCGCCGAACTGACCACGCAGGCTCGGGCGTCGGTGGAGGTTCCGTCCAACTCGAGCAGCGAGCGAGGTCCGCTCTCGACCTCGCTCGAACTCCCGCTCATAGCGTTCCGAGGCGTCAGCTACACCTACCCGAACAGCGACAACGGGGTGCAGGGGATCTCCTTCGACGTGCCGCGGGGCGACATCACCGTGCTTGTCGGACCGTCCGGCGCGGGCAAGTCGACGACGGCTGACCTTGCCCTCGGGCTGCTGGAACCGGCCGCGGGGAGCATCAACGTGGACGGGACGCCGCTGACGCCGGGCGATCTTCCCTGGTGGCGCTCGCACGTCGCCTACGTCCCGCAGGAGACGGTCCTGGTGCCGGGGACGCTGCGCGAGAACCTGATCTGGTCGGTGCCCGGCGGCGCCAGCGACGACGAATGCTGGGACGCTCTGCTGCGAGCGGCCGCTGACTTCGCCAGGGACCTGCCCGATGGTCTCGACACGGTGCTGGGCGACAGGGGTGTGCGGCTCTCCGGCGGCGAGCGCCAGCGGGTGGCGATCGCACGCGCGCTGCTGCGCGGCCCGGCGCTGCTGGTCCTCGACGAGGCCACCAGCAGTCTGGACGACCTGGCGGAGTCCGCCGTGATCGGGCTCATGACGAGTCTGGCCCCGTCGGTCACGGTCCTGATGATCGCCCACCGGCAATCGACGATCGACGCAGCCACGCATGTCGTGCACTTCGACGAGGGTCGGGTCCTTGGAACGACCACGGCGACGACGCGCGCCGAGCAGTTCGTGCCACCGCAGCCCGACGACGCCCGGCCCTGGGCCTAACATCTGCCTATGATCACGCGGCCAGCGGCGCCTTCGGCTGCTGATGGGGACGCCGAGGCTCCGACGCTGGACCGCTCCGGCGAGGTCTGGGTCGGGGAGTTCCCCGGGCTGGGCCGAGTGGAGGTCGCGCCCGACGGCGCCACCTCGATCACCGTCGAATCCGCACCTCCCCAGACCGACGCCGAGGACGACCACCCCGATGCCGGCGAGGGCCCCGAACTGCGCGAAGCAGCCCTGCGGCATGGTTGGGCCGAGGGGCTGTCCTGGGCGCGGCGCGGTTTCCGGATGGCCGGCGGCGCCGCGGTGTGTCCCCCGGCGGACGCTCTGTCGTGCCTGGTCCTTTCGGGCGATCCGCACGACGTGGCGATCGTCTTGATTCAGCTGGTGAACCGGGGCTGGACGGTGATGGGCGACAAGTACACGCCCACCAAGTGGGACGACGGCGTGCTCGTAGCCTCGGCTCGGTCGGCTCCGGTTCTCATATCGGCGCGCCGATTGGCCAAGGCCAGCCTCGAAGGCACCAAGGTGCGCGCGCATACCGATTCCCGCGCGGTCGAACTCCCGCGGGCGATGGGTACGCGGGTGGTCACGGCGTTCTGCGGATTGCGGATGCGCAAGCCGGACGAGGACGTGCTCGAAGTGCTGACAGGTTCGGAGCGGTTCGAGGCAGCCGCCACGACGATGACCGGCGGTGCCTTGACACCTGCGCTCGACGACGCCGCGGACGAGGATGCCGGCGACGCGGCCGCCGACGCCGGGAAGCAGGAGGAGGCGGCCGCCGACGAGTCCCAAGAGGAGGCCGACGCCCGCCTTGCTGCCGAGCGCGCGCGACTCACCGCCGAGTCCATGGCCGAGCATCTGCGCCTGGCGGCGATCCCGCACCTGCGTCTCTCGATCGACAGTGCCACCGCCGAGGACGACGCGGGGCGCCTGATCGCCTGGTGGGACACGCTCGTCGGACACTATTCGGGCGACAGCCCGGCCGCCCAACCCGAGCAGGACGCGCCATGACCCCAGAGCAGCCCCCGACGTCTGCCCGGCCCAACGGACCGGGCACGACCGTCTGGCTCGCGTCCTACCCGAAGTCGGGCAACACCTGGATGCGGGCCATCGTCACCGCGCTCGGCACCCACCGGCACCTCTTCGGCGTGAACCAGCTGGGCTCTGGTGCGCAACCGAACCATGTGGGGGGCATCCAGGGGGTCTTCGGCATCGATCCGCGCTGGCTCAGCCGGGATGAGATCGACCGGATGCGCACCGTGCTGACCAATCGCTGGGGTGCCCCACCCGACGCCGCCGACTCCGACACCGACACCGACACCGACACCGCTGACGACGCTCCCCCGCCCCCGCTGCGTCCCGTGCTGCGCAAGACCCATGAGGTGTACCGTCCCGGCGCCGCCGGCCGCGAACCCTTCCCGTTGGCGGCCACCCGGGGCGCCATTCTGGTGGTGCGCGATCCTCGCGACGTCGCGTGCTCGTATGCCCCGTTCTTCGGGGTGGACCTTGACGGCGCAATCAACGCGATGGCGCGGGAAGGGTTCGGCGGGGCTCCCTCGCCGGCCATGGCCCAGACCGAACAGCCGTGGGGAACGTGGTCGAGCCACGCTGCTTCGTGGTTGGCCGATGACGTCCCCTTCCCCGTGCACCTGGTGCGCTACGAGGACCTCAAGGCCGACACCGTCGGGACGCTGAGGCCGGTCTTCGAGGCGATCGGCCTGGAATGCACCCCCGAGCAGCTCGCCGCCGCCGCCGAGCAGAGCCGCTTCGACCGGCTGCAGAAGTCCGAGGCGGAGCGAGGCTTCCGCGAGACCTCCAAGCAGACTCGAACGTTCTTCCGCAAGGGCAAGGCCGGGGGGTGGGCCGACGAGCTCTCCGAGGCACAGGTGGCCGCGGTCGAGGCCGACCACGACGACATGATGGTGCGCCTGGGCTACGACCTCACCACCGAACCGGCTGCCCGGTCGGCGCTGGCCGAGTCCCGTGCCTCGCGGCGCCGCGCGGAGCGGTTCGACTGGATGCGCCTGCCCGAGGCCATGGCACTCGACGTGCGCCACGACTCCGTACCGGACGAGATCGCGGACGCCAAGCAGCCCCGGCCATGGATCCACGTCAACGACCGTCAGGTGCTGGTGGTGTTCTCCGGCGGAACGCGGTTGCTGGTGGAGGACGGCAAGACCCTCACCGTGGATTGGACGCCGGATCCGGACCGCCCGCTGGATGATCCCTCCTGGCTCGTGCAGGGATGGGGGGTCACGCTGGCGATGCTGCAGCGCGGCGATTTGAGTCTGCACGCCGCAACGGTGCAGATCGGCGACCAGATCGTCGCCATCGCAGGCCACCGCGGCGCCGGCAAATCGACCACGTCCATGGCACTGCGCAAGCGCGGCCACCGCCTGCTGGTCGACGATGTCACTCTGATCGAGTTCCGCGGCGACGAGGCCTGGACCACGCCGTACGCCCGCAACGTGCACCTGCTGCCAGACGCCGCCGAGGCGCTTGGGGTGGACTTCGACGCGCTGCCCATGCTGGCCGGCGGCAGGACGAAGGTGGCTTTCCGGGCAGAAGCGCCCGACGAGCAGCCGCACCGCATCGATCGCGTTGTGGTGCTGGCGCCGGGTCCGAACGTTGAAGAGGTGACCCTGGCCGAGGCTCGCGGCGGCCAGAAGCTCGCAACGCTGCTGGGCCATACCCGCCGTGACGGGATCGCCCCGCTCATCCTCGGCCAGGCCCGGTACTTCGAACTCATGACCCAGTTGTCGAACGCGGTCCCGGTGCAGGTGCTGCGGCGGCCCCGGGGGGACTGGACTCTGGATGAGGTGCTGGACCTGATCGAGGGAGATATTGCCGACTGAAGGCTGCGGCTCTGACGCTGCGCGCCGACGGCCACCTGTGGATTGCCGTTTGACGCCTTGACGCCTCCGGCAGAGGCTGGCGGCATGGAACCGGGGGAGGCAATATGGCAGTCATGCCAGTCAACAACCTGCTCACGCGCGCCGAGCTCGACGCTCTGCCCGACGACGGTCTGCGCCACGAGCTCATCGA
>JBIRBF010000249.1:0-2312 GCA_044326505.1 Candidatus Nanopelagicales bacterium
ACCGGCCGGCTTGCCCGCGTGGCTGGCACCCGTGAGACTGGCAGTGTTGGCAATACGGAAAGTGACGAAGGAGTGACTATGAGGACCGGCTGGCGGGTGCTGGCGGCGGTCCTGGTCGCGCTCGTGCTCGGCACCGCGGCCTTTGTGGGCTGGCAGACCTGGCAGACCGCCAGGCAGGTGGCGGACTTCGCGCAGGTCCACAAGGCCTTCGGCCTCCCCCCGACGCTGCAGATCCTCGGCGCCGCAGACGGCGCCGTGGCCTATCGCGACACCACCGGCGGCGGACCGCTGCCTGACTACATTGCGCTGCACACCAGCGTCGGCGGTTGGGCCGAGACGGCCTCTCCGCTCGGCACCGATCCGGTCCTGCGCAACATCGTGCGGCAGGCACGACCGCCGGACCTGGCTGCGGGCCAGGAGGCGTGGGGCGATGTGACCTACTTCTTCGGCGACCCGCAGCAGGGACTCAGCCTGCCCTACTCCGATGTCGACTACGGCGCGGGAGGCGCCTGGCTGGTCCCCGGGGATCCGGCCATCGCCACCTGGGTGATCTTCGTGCACGGACTGGGCGGTGTGCGGGCGGAGGGGCTGCGGACGCTCTCCGTGGCCCACGGTCAGGGCTGCACCACCCTGCTCATCAGCTACCGCAACGACCCCGGCGCAACAGCCGGCAACGGCTACGTGCAGTTCGGCGCCGAAGAGTGGCGCGACCTCGAGGCTGCGGTCGGCTACGCCGTCGATCACGGCGCGCGCAACGTCGTGCTGGTGGGCAACTCCCATGGCGGCGCAGTGACGTTGGGCTTCCTGGCCAACTCCGGCCTGACGGGCAAGGTATCCAGCGCGTTCCTGGATGACCCGGTGACCAGTTTCGGCGCACTGCTGGAGCAGACGACCATCAAGGCTCGTCCGGCGTGGGCGCGCGGTCTGGCCAAGCCGATCGCGACGGCGATCACCGGCCTGGACTGGCCCGCGATCGACTACAACGCCCGCGCGGCGACGTTCACGACTCCCATGACGGTCGTCGTGGGGACGAGCGACCTGGTCGTGCCGCCCGCCATAACCGAGGACTTCGCCGCTCGGGCCAACGAGGCCCATCCGGGGCTGGTCGACCTGCAGGTCTTCCCCGAGGCGCCGCATACGGCGGAGTGGAACACCGACCGGCCGCGATTCGAGGCCCTGTTGACGCAGCGCCTGCAGGCGGCGATAGCCGCGCCGTGACGCGGTGGCGGCAAGGCCGCTGCGCCACTACTCCCACTCGATGGTGCCCGGCGGCTTGCTCGTCACATCGAGCACCACCCGGTTGATGCCGGGCACCTCGTTGGTGATGCGGTTCGAGATCCGGGCGATCACGTCGAACGGCAGCCGGGACCAGTCGGCCGTCATCGCGTCCTCGCTGGACACGGGGCGCAGCACGACCGGGTGGCCGTAGGTCCGGCCGTCGCCCTGCACTCCGACGGAGCGCACGTCGGCGAGCAGCACCACGGGGAATTGCCACACCTCGCGGTCGAGGCCGGCCGCGGTGAGCTCCTCGCGGGCGATCAGGTCGGCCGCGCGCAGCAGTTCCAGCCGCTCGGGCGTGACTTCACCGATGATGCGGATGGCCAGGCCGGGACCTGGGAAGGGGTGGCGCCAGACGATCTCCGGCGGCAGCCCAAGCTCCAGGCCTACTGCGCGCACCTCGTCCTTGAACAGCGCCCGCAACGGCTCGACCAGTGTGAACTGCAGGTCCTCCGGCAGGCCGCCGACGTTGTGGTGGCTTTTGATATTCGCCGTGCCGGCGCCACCGCCGGACTCGACGACGTCCGGATAGAGCGTTCCCTGGACCAAGAAGTCCACCTGCTCGCCATGTGCTCCCGCCTCGGCCACGACCTCGGCTGCGGCGTCTTCGAAGACGCGGATGAACTCCCGGCCGATGATCTTGCGCTTCGCCTCCGGATCCGTGACGCCCGAAAGTGCCGAGGCGAAGCGCTCACGGGCGTCCACGACCTTCAGCGCGACGCCGGTCGCAGCCACGAAGTCCTGCTCCACCTGCTCGGCCTCACCGGCCCGCAGCAGTCCGTGATCAACGAAGACGCAGGTCAACTGCTCCCCCACCGCCCGCTGCACCAGTGCCGCGGCGACCGCCGAGTCCACGCCCCCGCTCAGCCCGCACACCACGCGGTGGTCGCCGACCTGGTCCCGGATGGCCGCCACCTGCGCGTCGATGACCGACTCTGCGTTCCAGTCCGAGGCCAGCCCCGCCAGGCCGTGCAGGAAGTTGGCCAGGACCGCCTGGCCGTGGGCGCTGTGCAGCACCTCGGGGTGGAACTGCA
>JBIRBF010000027.1:0-19625 GCA_044326505.1 Candidatus Nanopelagicales bacterium
CATCGCTTCCGGGCGGCAGGCCGCCCGGAAGGTAGTCCGGGACCTCGTCGAGAACGGAGTGCAGGCCCATGGCTGAGGAACCGCAACAACCGGGTGCCGGTGCCGTCGATGCCGGCCGCCCGGGCAAGCGCCCGGACCAGGGCAAGTCCGCAAGGCAGATCAACGAGACCATCGCCTACGCCATGTGGTCAGTCTTCCGGTGCCGACGCACGCAACTGGTCGATGAGCCGACTGCTGTGACCGAGGCGCTCGCGGCACTGGCGGCGGTGCCGGACCTCACCGTGCGGGGCTGGTACGACGTGGGTGGCCTGCGAGGCGACGCCGACGTGATGCTCTGGGCCCATGCGCCCACGAGCGAGGCCCTGCAGCAGGCCTACCACGCGCTGCTGCGCACCGACTTGGGGCTGACCCTGGAGCCGGTGTGGTCGCAGGTGGCGCTGCACCGCCCAGCGGAGTTCAACAAGAGCCACGTCCCGGCGTTCCTGGCCGACGAGCGAGCTCGACCCTACGTGTGCGTGTACCCCTTCGTGCGCTCCTACGAGTGGTACCTGCTGCCTGACGAGGAGCGCCGCGCCATGCTGGTGGAACACGGCATGATGGGTCGGGACTACCCCGACGTGCGGGCCAACACCGTCGCGAGTTTCGCGCTCGGCGACTATGAGTGGATCCTGGCCTTCGAGGCCGACGAACTCCACCGGATCGTCGACCTGATGCGGCACCTGCGCAGTTCCACGGCCCGGCGACACGTGCGCGAGGAGATCCCCTTCTACACCGGCCGCCGCCACGAACTGGCCGATCTGGTGGGGCTGATCTACCCTCGGGCATGAGCTCTTCGACTCCGGCCGCCGACGGTCCCGCCCGTCCCGACGGCACGCCCTACCCGGCAGCCCGTCCAGAAGACCAGTGGCGGTCGGTGCTCTCGCCCTCGGAGTATCAGGTGCTGCGGAAGGCGGGCACCGAGCGCCCGTTCACAGGGGAGTACGAGTCCACGACCGACACCGGCGTCTACCGCTGCCGGGCCTGTTCGGCCGAGTTATTCCGCAGTGATCACAAGTTCGCTTCCCACTGCGGGTGGCCGTCGTTCTACACCCCGCTCGCAGGTGACGCCGTAGTGCTGCTCGACGACCGGACCCTCGGGATGGTGCGCACCGAGGTGCGCTGCGCGGCCTGCGGCTCGCATCTGGGCCACGTGTTCCGCGGCGAGGGCTACCCGACGCCCACCGACGAGCGCTTCTGCATCAATTCGATCTCGCTGACCTTTGAACCGTCCGCGCCAGGGGCGCCGCCCCAGCCGTAGGGTGAGGAGCCAACCGGCGGCTGGACGAGAGGGGCGAGGCCATGGCGGAACGTCGTGTTGCGGTACTTGGCGGCGGGAACGGTGGGCGCACGGCCGCTGTTGACTTCGCGCTGGCCGGGCATCGGGTGACGATCTACGACGTGCCGCAGTACGTCGGCGGGCTCGCAGGAATAGCCGAGGCAGGCGAGATCACCGCAAGTGGTGTCATCAGTGGCCACGGCAAGGTCAGGGTCGAGGCCGATCTGGGGCGCGCAATCGACGGTGCCGACATGATCATGATGGTGGTCCCCACCATGCATCAGATGGACCTCGCCGACCTGCTCGCGCCGCACCTGTCCGACGGCATGAACATCGCTCTGATGCCCGGATCGTTGGGTTCGCTGGAATTCGTGGAGCGACTGCGATCGCGCGACGCGCTGCCCGACGTCACGGTTTCGGAGGTCGCGGCGCTGCCCTATGCCACGCGCATCACGGGCCCGACGCAGGTGCATGTGTTCGGGCGCCGCAGGTACGTGTCCGCTGGCGTGTTCCCGGGGTCACAGGCCGACCGCGCCTTACCTATCTTGGTCGATCTCTTCCCGGGCTTCGAGGAGTTGCCCAGCGTGCTGGCCGCCGGGCTGAACAACCCGAATCCGACACTGCACTGTCTGGGCGTGCTGTTGTCGGCGAGTCGGATTGAGTACAGCCACGGCGAGTTCTACTACTACGAGGAGGGCATGACGCCGCACGTGTGCGACGCCATCGAGGCGATCGACGCCGAGCGCGTGGCCATCGGCGCGGCCCTCGGGGTCGAGGTGCTCAGCCTGCGGGACACCTACTACCGGATGGGGTACGGCCCGAAGGGTGATTCCTTCTGGTCGGTGATCCGGGGAGTGCGTGCCCTTAACGGCATCAAGGGGCCGGCGGCCGTGGACAGCCGGTACCTGACCGAGGATGTGCCGATCGGGTTGACGATCTACTCCCAGCTGGGTCGTCAACTGGGAGTTCCCACACCGATCATGGAGTCCGTCATCACCCTGAGCGGTGCGCTGCTCAGCCGCGACTTCGTCGCGGAGGGGCGCACCCTGCAGCGCTGCGGGCTGGTGGGCATGGGGGCGGCCGAGCTGCAGTCCTACGCCAGTTCCGGCCGCAGGTAGCAGCTGCGGACCATAGTCTGACCCGATGGCACCCACGCCCGCACTCACACTCGACGTCGCGGGGCGCTCGGTGCGCGTGTCGAGCCCCGACCGCGTCGTCTTTCCCGACATCGGGGCCACGAAGGCAGACGTGGCCCGCTACTACGCGATGGTCGGCGAACGGCTCCTGACGGCGCTCGGCGATCGACCGACGACGCTGGAACGCTGGCCCAAAGGCGTGCTGCCCGGCATGACGCTGGGCGACGAGGGGTTCTACTCCAAGCGGACCCCGCGCGGCGCCCCCGAGTGGGTGGAGTCGGTTCGCATCACCTTTCCCTCAGGCCGGTCGGCCGACGAGGTGTGCCCGACCGCACCGGCCGTGGCCGTCTGGGCTGCCCAGATGGGGACGATCACGTTTCATCCGTGGCCGGTGCGCCGGCCCGACGTGGACCATCCCGACCAGCTGCGGCTGGATTTCGACCCGTCGCCCGGGACGGGGTTCTCGGACGCGGTGGCCGTGGCGTTGGCAGCCCGCGACCTGCTCGGTGAGCTCGGTTGGACGGCCTACGTCAAGACGTCCGGTGGGCGCGGGGTGCATGTGTTCGTGCCGCTGCAGCCGCGGTGGACCTTTGTCGAGGTGCGGCATGCGGTGATCGGAATCGCCCGCGAGCTCGAGCGGCGCCAGCCTGACAGGGTGACGACCTCGTGGTGGAAGGAGGACCGAGGCGCGCGCGTCTTCGTGGACTTCAACCAGGCGGCGCGTGACCGGACCATGGCCTCGGCATGGTCGATCCGCGCTCGGGCCGGAGCACCGGTGTCAGTCCCGGTGGGGTGGGACGAGCTCGCCAGCGTCGACCCGGCCACGTTCGACATCTTTACCGCGCCGGAGCGGCTAGCAATGGCCGACCCCTGGGCGTCCATGGCGGCCCAGGCCTTCGATCTGCAGCCCGCACTCGATCTGTGGCAGGCCGACGCGGATCGAGGCCTGACCGACCTGCCGTACCCGCCGGACTACCCGAAGATGCCGGGGGAGCCGCTCAGGGTGCAACCAAGCCGGGCCCGCAAGCAGCCCGACGATGCCCGGGTGGACCCCGATGCCTCGGACGCTCATGATCATTGAGGTAGACAGTCGTTCAGTGGGTCCGTCTACCTCAATGATCATGGCGGTCGGCCTTACCAGGTCAGCAGCTCGTCAACGGCCAGCGGATCCGGCTGGGGGAATTGGTCGAAGCTGCATGAGTCGGCACGACGATCAGGGCGCCAGCGCAGCAGCCGGGCGACGTGCCGGAATCGGCCATCGGTCAGACCGTCGTACTTGACCTCGGCCACGCGCTCCGGTCTCAGCAGCACCAGGTCGCGGTCAGCGCCGCGCCGCCATCGGTTGGGGGTGTCAGGTACGCGCACCCCGCCGGGGGCGTCCACCCACGGGTGCTCCGCATCGGTGAGCGCAAGCGGCTCCAACTCGTCGGTCAGCTCGGCTCGCGCCTTGGCCGAGAAGCTCGAGGCCGACCCCACGTGGTGAAGGTGTCCCTGGTCGTCGTACACGCCAAGCACGAGTGAACCCACCTCGGCCCGCCCGTCTGCCCCCGGCGTCTTGTGCGGGCGCCAGGCGGCGACCACGACGTCGGCCGTGTGGGACGGCTTCACCTTGCCCAACGCCCGAACCCCGGGGCGGTAATGGCCGTCGAGTGGCTTAGCGATGAGCCCGTCGAGACCCGCGCCGATGACGTCGACGAACCACCGCTCGGCCGTGGCGTGGTCGGTGGTGGCTGGCGTCAAATGGAAGCTCGCCGGGAGTTCCACCTGCGTCAACAGCGCCCTGCGATCCCGCACCGGGAGGTCGCGGACGTCTCGGCCGGGCAGCCCGATGAGATCGAAAGCGATGAAGGTAGCCGGGAAATGGCCAGCGAGGCGATCAATGTTCCCGCCGGCTTCGCTGCGGGGGCGCAGTCGCTGCTGCAGGATCCCGAAGTCGACCCGTCCGTCGGCGAGGACGGCGAGCTCGCCGTCGAGCACCGTACCGGGCTGCAGGCTCAGGGCGGCCGCCACGACCTCGGGGAACGCGTAGGCGATGTCTTCCTCGGAGCGCGACTGGAGCACTACCGAGTCGGCACCGCGGAACACCACGCAGCGGAACCCATCCCACTTGGGCTCGTAGAGGAAAGCGCCGGCCGGCACCGTCGACCCGAGCGGCTTGGCCAGCATTACCGAACACGGCGGGCGCACCGCCAGGGGATCGCTCATGCTTGATCCTTGCCTGGGATGCGCCCGCCGCGCATGTCGGGATCCGCATCCGCCGCCGGAAGGCGGCTACTCGAGCGGATCAGGTGGATGGTGTGCGTCGAAGAGCTACTCCGAGACCTTGTCGGTGGCCTGCTTCGCGGCATCGGCGACCTTGTCGCCCGCGTCGCTGGCAGCGTCGGCCACCTTCTCCGCCGTGGTGTCGCTCTTGAGCGCATCCGCAGCGGTCGTGGTGGCCTGGTTCACCTTGTCGGAGAGAGGTGCGGTCTTGCCGCCGGTCTTGTCGTCGACGAAAGTCGTCGCCGCTTTGACCGAGTCGGTCACCTTGTCGGCGTGCTTGTCGGCGACGCCGGACACGGCATCCTTGACGGTCTCGACGACCTCGGTCGCCTTGTCCTTAAGGTCGGCCGCAGTGTCCGTCACCTTGCTCTTGACGTCGTCAGCGTTAGTCATAGGCACCTCCGTGTTGTTGGGCGGGCACCTGCCGCACCGCCGATACCCCCATCATGCCAGGCATCGGTGCCCTGATGGTGGGGTGAGCGCAGGCTTTGTTCTGGCCGCCGGTGGCTAGACTGTCCCAATCCCAAACTGCCACCTTTGGAGCATCGCTCCTTCGGCCAGGATCACGTGGGCCAGCTTGGCGTCGCGCTCATGGGCCAGGACCCGACCGTGGAGCAGGTCCGGCGCCGGGCGGGCCGCCGAGGAGCCTCCCACCACCAGCGGCGCCGTCGTGAGGCAGAGGTCGTCCACCACCCCCAGCAGGTCGCCCAGTAGTGTCGGGCCGCCTTCGGTGAGGACCCTCAGCCACCCCCGGTCGGCGAGCATTTCCGGAAGCGCGCTCGCCTGCACTCGGGCAGTAGGGACGACCATCACGTCGGCCACGTCGCGCAGCGCCGCCACCCGGTCGGCGGGAGCGGCCTGCCCGACCACCACGCACACCGACCCCCTGGCCCCGTTGAAGAGCCGCGCGGACGGATCGAGCCGAGCCCTGTTGGTGACGACCACGATCGTCGGCGAAGGTACCTGGCCGGCCTCGCGTCGCCACCCGGCCCAGGCGGGCCGCACCTTGACCGGGCCGTAGTCCTCGGCAGTGGCCGTTCCAGCGCCGACGAGCACGGCGTCGGCCGTCTGGCGCAGCATCGCGAACACGAGCTTGTCGGCATCTCCGGACATCGAACCGGATCGACCGTCCGGGCCGCGTGCCATGCCGTCCAATGAGGCAACCATGTTCGCCCGCAGCCACCGCCGATCGGTCGGCCACGCGTAGAGCTCGCGCAGGTCGTCCTCGCCGAGCCCGTCGGGCTCCCCGACCGTCAGTCCGGCACGGGCAGCGGACTCGTGATAGAGCAGTTGCATGGCTTCAGTGTGACGGGCGGGCCGCGCCTGCGTCGCTAGGCTGGCGCAGTGACTCGTCCCAGCCTCGTGGCGCGCCGACCTTCGGTCCCGACGCCGGAACTGCTCGCCGGGCTGGTGCCGCCGCCGCAGTTCGCCCATGTGAGCTTCGACTCCTACCTGGCCGATCCGGCGGAACCGACCCAGGGGGCAGCCGTGGCGGCGCTGCGCGCCTTCGCCGCGGGTCCGGGGGCGACCACGGCGAGGCGCTGGGGTCGGCGGCGGACGGCACCTCCGGAAGCGCGTCCGGGGGTGTACCTGGACGGCGGTTTCGGGGTCGGCAAGACCCACCTGCTGGCGGCGCTGTGGCATGAGGTGCCCGGGCCGAAGTCGTTCGGCACCTTCGTGGAGTACACGAACCTCATCGGCGCGCTCGGCTTCAACGCGGCGGTGGCTGCTTTCGCGGACCGGCGCCTGATCTGCATCGACGAGTTCGAGCTCGACGATCCCGGCGACACCGTCCTGATGGCGACGTTCCTGGGCAAGCTGGTGGACCGGGGGGTTCGGTTGGCGGCGACTAGCAATACGCTGCCGGACCGGCTGGGCGAGGGTCGGTTCGCCGCCGAGGACTTCCTGCGCGAGATCCAGGGGCTCTCGGCGCACTTCGAGGTGCTGCGGATCGAAGGGGAGGACTACCGCCATCGGGGCCGCTTCTCGTCAGCGCCGGTCTGGTCGCAGGCCGACCTGGAGGACCTGGCGGCCACGTCGCCGGACTCAAGCATCGACGATTTCGATGCCGTGCTCGACCACCTGCGCACGATCCACCCGTCGGCCTACGGCGCGCTCGTCCGCGAACTTTCGCTCGTCTGCCTGCGCGGGGTTCATCCGTTGTCGGACCAGGCCGACGCGCTGCGCATGGTCGTGCTGGCCGACCGGCTGTACGACGGTCAGGTGGCGGTCGCTGGCAGCGGCCACTCGCTGACCGAGATCTTCCCGCCGGACATGCTCGCCGGCGGTTACCGGAAGAAGTACTACCGCACGCTCTCGCGGCTGGGCGCCCTGTCGGTCCAGCCGTAGCAGGGCGACGTCACAGGCGGGTGTCATAGGTCGGTGCCCCCGGGCAGCGTCGCCGGCGGTCAGCTGACGATCAATGCGCGCGCCAGCACCTCGTCATCGCCGGTCGCCAGCGTGGCTCCCACCGTCGCGGGAGTGCGGCTGAACCGGCGCGCGACGAAGGCCTCGGCGACGGCCGCGGGGGCGTAGCGCTGCAGCACCGAGGTCTGCAGCAGGGTGACCATCTGCTCGGCCAGCCAGCGGGCCCTGGGCTCCAGTTGGTCCGGCGCCATGGCCAATGCGTCGAGCACCCCGACGAGCGCGGCGTCCACGACAGCGTCGGTGCCCCGGACATCGGCGATCTCGGTCAGCCAGGCATCGACCGTCTCTGGCTCCCGGGCTAGGGCGCGCAGCAGGTCGAGAGCGTTGATGCTGCCGGACCCCTCCCAGATCGAGTTCACCGGTGCTTCGCGGTAGAGCCGTGGCAGGCCCGAATCCTCGACGTACCCGGAGCCGCCCAGAGCCTCCATTGCTTCGAAGATCTGCCCCGGCGCGCGCTTGCAGACGTAGTACTTGCTCATCGGTAGTGCGATGCGCCGCAAGGCGTCCTCACCGGAATCGACGGCGGCGGCCAGGCGCAGTCCCAGCCACTGCGCGGCCTCCACCTCCACGGCCAGGTCGGTCAGCACGGTGCGCATGAGCGGCTGGTCGACCAGAGAGCGCCCGAACGCGCTGCGGTGCACGGCGTGCCAGCCGGCGTCGGTCAACGCGCGCCGCATGAGGGCGGCGGACCCCAGCACGCAGTCCAGCCGAGTCGCCGACACCATCTCGACAATGGTCCGCACCCCGCGGCCTGGCTCACCGAGGCGTTGCGCCCAGGTGCCGGCGAACTCGATCTCGGAGGAGGCGTTGGAGCGGTTGCCGAGCTTGTCCTTCAACCGCTGGATCGCGAACGGATTGCGCGTGCCGTCGGGCAGGACGCGCGGGACGACGAAGCAGCTGAGCCCAGCCTCGCCCTCCTGGGCCAGCACCAGGAACAGATCGGACATCGGCGCCGAGCAGAAGAACTTGTGACCGATCAAGCGGTACCAGCCGGTGGCGGGGTCCAGCAACGCCCGCGTCGTGTTCGCCCGCACGTCCGAGCCGCCCTGCTTCTCGGTCATCGCCATGCCGGCGATCAGGCCCGCCTTGTCCGCCGGCGGGCGCAGGCCGAAGTCGTATGTGTTGCTTGCCAGCCCGGGTATGTAGGTCTCGCCGATCTCCGGATCGACTTGCAGGGCGGGTACCGCCGCGTAGGTCATGGAGATCGGGCACCCGTGGCCGGCCTCGACCTGATACCAGGCCATGAAGCCGGCGGCCCGCTCAACGTGGGCGCTGGGGCTCTGGGCGACCCACGGCGCGGCGTGCAGGCCGGCCCCGACGGCCGTCCCCATGAGGTCGTGCCAGGCCGGGTGGAACTCCACTTCGTCGATGCGGTTGCCGAATCGATCGTGCGTGCGCAGGACCGGCGTGTAGGTATCGGCCAGCCGCCCTGATTCCCGGGCCCGCTGCGACCCTGCCGCGGCTCCGATCCGGGCCAGCTTGGCAGGGTCGCCGCCGAACGCCGCCACTCCCTCGACCAGCACCGGGTCGTCTGTCACGGCGTCGTAGTCGGGTACCGGTCGCGGCTGGTTGAGTACCTCGTGGGTGGGTCCGAGGAGTGCCGAGGCATACGCGCCGGAGTCGGCGTCAGCGGGCCCTGAGGGCATGAAGGGGGTCGAGAAGGACGGGGACGGGGTGGTCATGCGGCTACGTTAGGCCGGTGCTCACCAGGCTCCAAGCGCACCCCGCGGGCAGATGCGCAGTGCGCTTCTGGCACCTGCTGGTCTATCGACGGGTGTCCGGCCTGAGCGCCGAGGCTGCGTTCTGGTTGGTCTTCTCGCTGCCGTGGCTGCTGCTCGGCGTGGTGAGCGTCATCGGCATCGTCGACAAGTTCCTGCCCGCGCAGAGCATCGCCGAGCTGCAGGACCGGCTGCTGGCCCAGGCCGAGCGCTGGCTCACCCCGGAGGTGGTGCAGGCCTACGCCGAGCCCTTGGTGACGGATCTGTTCTCGAAGGGCGCGGCCGGGGTGGGCGTTGTCAGCTTCATCGTCGCGCTGTGGGCCGGGTCCCGCTGCATCCAGACGTTCATCGAGGCGCACATGATCATCAACGGCCAGTTCCGGCAGCGCGGATGGCTGCGGATCCGGCTCATGTCGGTGGGGCTGCTGATCGCCGGCGGGCTCCTGCTGGCGATCCTCCTGCCGCTGCTGTCGTTCGGCCCGCGTCTGTTCACCGGCTTGACCGGCGTCGATGGACCTCTCATGCCGATCGTCGGCGGTGCCGTCACGGTGCTGCTGCTCGTCGTGATCATTGTCGCTGTGCAGTTCTACTCGCTCACGGATCGGCCCTCGCTGAAATCACTGCTGCCGGGGGCGTTGCTGATGGTCGTCGGCTGGGGTGCCGGTGCCGTGTACCTGTCCTACTACGTCCGGCGACTCTTCGCGGATACGTCGGTCTATGGCGTCCTGGCGGCGCCGATCGCGGTCATCCTCTACGCACTGGTCGCGTGCCTGGTGGCCTTCTGGGGCGTCACCCTGAATGCCGCGCTGAGCGGCGTGGACGCCGGACCCGAGGCGGCGGCCGACGAGGACGGAGCACCCGCTTCTGGCCAACCCCCGGACCCGCAGGCCTAGGATCGAGGTACCGAGGACGCTCGGCGAGGAGGAGGTCACGATGTGGCACGACCTCTGGCTCTGGTACCACTCCTCGATCGTGTCCCATGGCCGCCAGCCGCTGCTGTTCGCGTTGGTGGCTTTCGTCGGCACCTTCGTGATCACTCGCATCATCACCAGGCTCATCCGCTCGGGCAGGGGCCCGTTCTCGAACGTCAGCACCGGCGACGTTCATATCCACCACGTGGTGCCGGGGGTGGTGACCCTCATGATCGGCGGGGTGCTGCTCCTGTCGTCGTCGAGGTATGGCCCCTGGCACTCGGTCGGTGCGGTGCTGTTCGGCATCGGCGCGGCGCTGGTGCTCGATGAGTTCGCGCTCATCCTGCACCTCGACGACGTCTACTGGAGCAAGGAGGGCGCGCTGTCGGTGGACGCCATCACCGTGGCCACCGTGGTGCTCGCGTCCGTGCTGTTCGTCGCTGCCCCGGAGAACCCGCCCGGTCCGGACCGGACCGACCCGCACGTCAAAGCGCTGGCTCCAGTCATGTTCTTCGTCTTTTGGATGCTGCCGGTTGCGGTCACCGTGCTCAAGGGCAAGCTCATCACGGCGGCGCTGGCGGTGATCAATCCGGTCTTCGGCTGGGTCGGCGCCGTGCGGTTGGCCAAGCCCGGTTCACCGTATGCGCACCTGCGCTATCGGACGCGACCGCTGAAGTTCGCCCGTGCCCGCGCGCGCGACGCGGCCTGGGAGCGGCGGGTGGCACCCCTGCGAACCTGGTGGTCCGCGCACGTCTTCGGCCTCGCGCTGACGGAGCCCAAGCCACCAGGCGCGGCCGCCCGGGCAGTGGAGTCGCCTTCGGCGACGGACGCGGTGCCCGCCGATCCCGCACCGTTCGCCGACGCCGCCGTCGAGGCGGCCGAGCCGCAGCAATCGGCGACGGAGTGACCGAGGGTCGATCAAGCAGCAGGCTCAGCCGCGGCGCAGCGCGTCGCGTGCCGCCGACACGGCCTGGTCCAGGTAGCCCCCACCGAAGAGGACGGCGTGCACCAACAGCGGGTGCACCTGGTGCAGCGGCACCCGCGAGCGCCACCCCTCGGGCAAGGGTCCGATCTCGCCGTAGCCGGCCACGACGTCCGGCCACCCTCGGAGGCCAAACAGCGCAAGCATCGCAAGATCGGTCTCCGGGTGACCTCCGTGGGCGGCCGGGTCGATGAGCCACCCCCGAACCTCGCCCTCGTCGCCGGCCCGGCCGAAGACCACATTTCCCGACCACAGGTCGCCGTGCAGTCGAGCCGGCGCGCAGGGAGGGCCGGTGATGCCGGAAGCGCGATCTGCGAGTGCTCGCAGGAGAGCATCGAACACACCTCGCCGAGCGGTGCCGACGTCGTTCAGGCGGCGCAGGTAGGGCTCGATGCGCGCCTCCGCGTAGAACGGGCCGAAGTCGGCCCATCGGCCCACCGGCAGCGGTAGGTCCGCGATGAATCCGGGCTCGTTCGTCGGCCACCCGTCCGGGGGAGCGCCGAAGCATCCCGCACCCGCCGCGTGCGTGGTCGCAAGATCACGGCCGAAGCGAGCGGCGGCTGCGGCATCCGGGACGGCGGGCTCGATACGATCGATGATCAGGGTGTCCGTCCCGACCTTGCGAACGGAGGGGACCGGGCAGCCACCGGCGGCCGCCAGCCATTCCAGCCCCGCCGCCTCCCAGCGGAAGTACGGCGCCGGCGCCCCCGGGCGGCGCTTAGCGAACAGTTCGGGGGCGGATCGGCTCATCCCAGCCTCGACTGGACGAACTCCACGATCCCGTCAGTGGCCGGTTCGAGGAGCTCGAGGACGTCCACAAAGCCCGCCAGCGAACCGTAGTAGGGATCCGGGGTGTCCAGCCGGACACTCGGCGGGGCGATGCCGGCGAGGTCCGGGTGGAACTCCAGGAACATCCGCAGCCGCAGGTCGGCGCCCAGGATCGCTCTCAGGTCAACGTAGTTCGAGGAGTCCATGGCCAGGATCAGGTCGACCTGCTTGGCGGCATCGGTAGTGACTCGTCGCGCGCTGTGGCGACCGTCGTAGCCGCGGTCCTGCAGAACC
Source organism: Candidatus Nanopelagicales bacterium (assembly GCA_044326505.1). Lineage (GTDB taxonomy): Bacteria > Actinomycetota > Actinomycetes > S36-B12 > UBA10799 > JACJWR01. The sequence goes on from JBIRBF010000027.1 coordinate 11,814, forward strand.
TGCACGGCTCGCGGGTCCGCACCCTCACCTGCGTGCCAGCCGGCGGTGCCGAAGGACTCCACCGCCACCTGATCGGCCAATCCGGCGTCGGCCAGCCTGGTGCGCAGCACCGCTGCGGCCATCGGCGACCGGCAGATGTTCCCCAGACAGACGGTGGCGATCGCGAAGCTGTGCCGACCGTTCGGGTCGCTGGAACTGGGCATGCCAGCAGCGTAATGGCCCGCCCATCGAGGCGGCATCGGGTGATAATGGCCAGCGAATCAGCGAGAGGGAGTTCGATGGCGGGTCGCCCAGGGCGCAGTTCCGGACCAGCGCTGCGACGAACAGTGCGGCTGCTCACGCTGCTCCTGGACGCGGGCGGGTCGGGGATGGACGCCGATGCTCTGGTCGCCGAGCTCGATTTGCGCGGCACGCCCGAGAGCCAGCGCGAGATGCTCAAGCGAGATATCAACCACCTGCAGGCCCAGGGCTGGGTGATCGAGTCCATCGGACGCGCCGGCGAACGTGCCAGGTACCGGTTGGCCGGCGGCGACCCGCGAGTGCGGCTGGCCTTCCAGGGCGATCGGTTGCGGGAGTTCCAGCGCGCTGCCGTGCTGGCCGGCGTGGCATCGGCCCGAGTGAGCCAGAGCCTGGTCCCATCCGGCGAGCTCGGCTGGCAGGTCGGAGCTGAGGACTCAACTGCGTATCGCCTCAGCCAGGCGGCGCACGGCCACCGTTTCCGGTGCCTGCTGCACTTCGAGTACCGCGACGTGCGCCGCCTCGTGAGCAGCGACGCCGTGTTCCACGCGCAGGGTCACTGGTACCTGCTGGGCCGCGAGGTGTCCGCGGCGGCTTCGGGTGAGTCCGATGTGCCGCTGCCCGGCTTGGACAAGCACTTCCGGATCAGCCGTGTGCGCGACCTGTCGCTCGGTCCGGCCGGCAGCGCGGGCCCGGCCGCTGCGGCCGGGGACCTGGCCGTCGACCCGCTGAAGTTCGTCCAGGGCCCACCCTTCGAAGCCGTCGTGTCCTGTGAGGAAGGCCATCGCGAACTGGTGCAGTCCGCCCTCGGGCAGCCTTCGCAGGTGCAGCGCAGCGGCGACCAGCTGCGCCTCACCATCCCGGTCACGAGCCGGCGCACATTCATCAGCCGGGTCTATCGGCTCGGCACCCGAGTACGAGTCGAGGGCCCTGCCGACCTGCGCGACCAACTGCGCGACGAGCTCACCGCCCAGCTTGGAGGCCGTTGACATGGCGTATTACATCGAGCGGCTCGGCCGAACGTTCGAGGCCCTGCAGCTGCTCGACTTGTTCCCGGCCGGCGTGGAGATCGCTGACCTCGCTTCCTACCTTGGTTGTGACGTCGAGGAGTTGCGCGACGAACTCAAGCTCTACAACGAGGGCAGCGAGCTCGGCCCCGGGGACGGTGTCGCGTTCGTGGAGTTCCTCGCCGCCATGCCCACAACAGCAGAACTGACCGACGAGTTCTTCGTCACGCCCGACGAGGCCACTGCCGTCCGGCTCAGCGGCGCCGATCCGACCCGTGCGGCGGGCGGTCTCTCGCTCGCCGATCTGGGCACAATTCTGATGGCGGCCGAGGACCTGCTCACAGCCGAGCCGGACAACCAGGCCCTTGCCGCCGTGGTGGCGACGCTGCGCTCGCGCTGGCTGCCGGGGGTGGCCGAGCCTGGTGTGTCGAGCCGTGAGCACGGCTTCGTGTCGGAGCTCAGCGATGCGATCGAACAGCGTCGGCGGGTGCGCATCGGCTACGAGCGGGTGTGGGAGCCAGGCACGATTGACCGGGTCATCGAGCCCTTTGCGCTGGAGCGCACCCGGCGGGGCTTCGAAGTCGATGCCGGACTGGTCGGCGAGGACGGCAGTGTGCGGACATACCTGGTGCCGTTCATCAGACGGCTCGAGGTGCTCGACGAGACGTTCGAGCGGCCCGCCGACGCCGCGGACCTGTGCCGGGCCCATCGCAGTACGACGCGGGCGCGGATCGTGGTGCCGAGCGACCGCGAGTGGGTGGTGGAACTGCTCGCCGAACGCGTCGAGGAACAACGCCGCGACGACGACCTGCTGCTCGAGGTCGACCTGCTCGAACCGCATCGTCAACGTGTCGGCCTGCTGCTCGTCCAGGCGGGGCCGGATGCCTTTGTGCTCGAGCCGGACGATTTGCGCGATGCGGGCGAGGAGTACGCGAGGACGCTCGCTGTCCACCACGGTCTGCTCTAGACCCCGGTTGCGACCGGGGGAACCGGAGGGGGGAGTGGATCGCAGGAAGGCCAGCGTGACGTGCAGGTGCTCGGGAACGATCCGGCGCTCAGCGGGGACGGCGGGCACCTGATCGAGGCGGCGGCGCAGGTGGTCGACTCCACCCGCGGGCGGGAACAGCGCGAGGAACAGTCGCTGATTGCCCGTAGGCTGGCGGTCTCCGATCTGATTGGCCCCCATGACCACCCCTTCCTCTCCGGCCGCACCGGCCGAGGCCGACTGGAGCACATCCGGCGTCGGCCATCCGCGGCGGTGGTCGATCCTGGCCGTCCTCGTCACCAGTCTGCTGGTGGTGGTGCTCGACAACACCATCCTGAACATCGCGCTACCCACCCTCCAGCAAGACCTGGACGCGAGCCAGAGCGAGCTGGTGTGGGCGGTGGACTCCTACATCCTGGTGTTCGCCGCGCTGCTGTTCACGTGGGGCGTCCTGGGCGACAAGTTCGGCCGCAAGCGCGTCCTCATCATCGGCTTGTCGGTGTTCGGGTTGGCCTCCGCGGCCTGCGCCTTCGCGACCAGTGCCCAGATGCTCATCGGCTTCCGCGGCCTCATGGGCGTGGGTGGCGCCGCGGTGCTTCCGGTGACCCTGGCGATCATCACGGTGGTATTCCCGCCGCACGAGCGCGGTAAGGCGATCGGCCTGTGGGCCGCAGCGGTCGGCGGAGCAGTGGCCCTCGGCCCGGTGCTCGGCGGATTGCTGCTGGAGCACCCTGAGTGGTCGAACTGGCTCACCGGCAACGACTGGGGGTCGGTGTTCCTGGTCAACGTGCCGATCGTGGCCATCGGGCTGTTCTTCATCGTCCGGGTGGTCCCCGAGACCCGCAACCCGCATCCGCAGCGGCTCGACATCCCTGGCCTGCTGATGTCCTTCGTCGGCCTGGTGCTGCTGGTCTACGGCATCATCCATGCCTCCGAGACGCGTTCCTTCGCCGATCCGTCGGTGTGGGGGCCGATGCTGCTCGGCGCATTGATCATCGCGGCCTTCATCACTATCGAGGCGCGCAGCGATCACCGCAGTTTCGACGTCTCGCTGTTCCGCAACCGCGGATACGCGGTGAGCCTCACTGCAGTCAGTCTGGCGTTCTTCGCGCTGAGCGGCATCACGTTCACCCTGCCCTTCTTCCTGCAGATCCTGCGCGGCTACTCGACGCTGCAGGCTGGCTTGAGCTTCCTCCCCTTCGCCGTCGGCCAGCTCTTGTCCGCCCCGCGCAGCGCGGCGCTCGTCAACCGATTCGGGTACAAGGTGGTGATGACCGTCGGCCTGCTCGTCGTGGCCGGCGCGCTGTTCGGCGTGAGCACTCTGAGCCTGACCACCCCCGCCTGGCTGGCGCTGGTGTACTTCTTCCTGTTCGGCCTGGGAATGGGTGCAGTGGTGGCGCCGGCCTCGACGGTGATGCAGAACGTCCTGCCGTTGGCCCGGGCGGGGGCCGGCTCGGCGGTGCAGAACACCGTCCGGCAGGTGGCCGGGGCCCTCGGGGTCGCGGTGATCTCGACCCTGCTCGCCACCCAGTACGCGGCGTCGATGAAGTCCACCGTGGACGGCGCCCTGGGAGCCCTGCCGCAACCGGCGAAGGATGCCGCCCTGCAGTCCGTCGGAGGTTCGGCCAGGGTCATCGAGCGAGCCGCCGAGGCCGGACTGCCAGCCCCGGTGGTGGACGACGCCCTGCAGCACGCCTACGACGCGTTCCTGCAGGCCTCGCACCTGACTTCGCTGGTGTCGGCGCTGATCGTTCTGCTCGCGGCGGCCGTGGTGGGCTTCCTGCTCCCGCGGATCGCACCGCCGCAGGCCCATCCCGCGCAGGCCCCCGAGCAGCACGAGGCGGGCACCGTGCACGACATCGCGCGGCACACCGAGGCCGAGGCCCTGGCGGCGGCAGCGGAACTGGAGGACGACTACCCCGCGGAGTCGGCCGAGGAATACGTGACGCGCGACAAGCGCCGAGATGGGCCAGAATCCTCGGCGTGAGCCACCCGGATCGGCCGCCGCTCCTGCCCTGGCCCGCCCGCGGCGTCCTCGCCGGCGCCATGGGCACGCTGGCAATGTCGCTGGCCTACTACGCCGAGCGCACGCTGCGTCGGGGTCACTACCAGGGCGCCGAAGTCCTGGCCCACGGTGAGCCGGTGCGCGGATTGGCCTCTGATGCCGGGCTCGACTACGACGACACGGTGGTGCCCGGCCAGATCGTCGTCAACGTGCTCCATCTGCCGGCGGCCATCGGCCGTCACCCGGGCGACGTCGCCATTGCGCTGCGCTGGGGCTACGGCTCCGCGTTCGGACTCGCTCACGTGGTGCTGCGGCACCGCATGCCCGAGCCGCGGGCCAGCGCCCTGTTCGGCGGGGCGCTCATGGTCGTGACGCTGTCGATGTTCCCGCTCCTCGGGCACACGCCACCACCGTGGCGCTGGCCAGCCGACGTGCTGGCGACATCCGTGGGCACCCATGCCGCCTATGTACTCGCGGCCGCACTCACCGACGACGCGCTGCGCTAGCTGTGAGCCGTCCCCGACGGCGTCAGATGATCGAGCAGCAGGTGCAGGCCCGCATGCAGCCCCGCGGTCCCGCGCTCGACGTGCCAATCGGCGTGCGGGTGCGCCACGTTCGATACAGCGCGAAGCTCCAGGAAGCGCTGGCCGGCGGCCAGGCACACTTCGAAGAAGGCCGCGCCCTCCATGTTCTCCAGCGACAGTCCATCGGTGTCGATGTGCGGCGCCTGCGCCCCGGACACCGTGGCTGAGGCCACGGCTGGCAGCGGCACACCGGACGGCAGGTGCGGGCAGTCCAGCGGTCGCCCGGCGTCGGTCTGGAAGCCCAGGTCAGCTTGGCTCAGGTGGATGAATCCGGAGGGACCGAACACTCCGAGATCGGCCTCGACCTCCCGCGCCACCAGGGCCGCATCGCCGATCCCGAGCCCCGCTTCCGGGTAGCAGCCGGCCAGGCCGGCGAGGATGATCCAGTCGGGGGCCCCAGCATCGCCAAAGGGAGCGCCGCCGGCGATAGCCGCGACCGTGCTGCGGGCCGTTGCGACGAGCCCGACGCCGCTGACGAGGGTCACGACCCCCGAGCGGCGGAAGCCGCGGGCCTCGAGCTCTGTCGGGAACAGCACCACCGTCGTCATGGAGCCATTTTCGCCGATCGCCTCACCCGAGTGGCCCAAGGCCACCGACGATGATCGTCACAGCGTGTCCGCGACCGTCGCTCGGCGATACGCTGCGAACATGAGGGCGCAGGTCGCAGTGGCGCCCGGGACGGTCCGGGTGCTCGTCGCTGTCGCCGTCGCGACGGCCGCGGGACTCGCTGCGTATGCGGTTGCCCCTCCCGAGACGCTGGCACAGATGGCGATCTGGTGGGCCTTCAATCTGGCCGCTGCGGCCGCCTGCATGTGGCGCGCCACGCGCTCCTCGACGCTGCGCTTCGGTTGGGTATGGCTCGCCTGCGGGGTGTTCCTATACACGGCTGGCGACATCTCGTGGGACCTCAACAGCCTCGAGGGGGCCTCCAACGTCAACACGGTCGGAGACATCCTCTACCAAGTCGCCTACGTCACCCTGGGCATCGGGCTGTGGTTGCTCGGCGGTCGGGAGGAGGACGCCGGCCTCGAGGACTTAGCTGACACTGTCCTGTGGGCTGCCGCGCTCGGCGGCGCCGCGTACCTCTGGCTCTGGCTGCCGACCGCGCGGTTGGGCCTGGACTCGGCCACGCTGCGCTCCAACGCCTTTACCCTCGCGACGATGGTCGGCTTGGCCACGCTGGTGCTGCGCAACATCATGGCCGCCCACACCTATCGCAAGCTGCCGCTGCTGCTGCTCACCGCGGGCGTGGGGTTCGTCATCGTGGCGGACGTGTCGTTCTGGTTCCAGGGTGCGGCGGCGGGTTGGAACTCGTCCGGCGAGTTCGATGCCGCCGGTTGGGACTACCTGTACATGTTGGGTTGGGCGATGGTGGCCGCGGGCGCGCTGTTGCCGACCGCGGATGCCCTGCGCCGCCGACGCGAGGCGCCGGCCAGCGGCCTGGTTCGACCGGCCCTGGGCCTGCTTGTGGCGCTGCCGGTGATGCTGGCCCTGGCACACAGCACGGCGCCGGTGGTTGCAGCGCTTGCGCTCACGGGAATCATCGCTGCCCGCACGCTGCTGCTCGTGGTCGATACGGCGGGGATCAACCGTCGATCCCGGATGATGGTCGCCATCGCGGGCGAGATCGTGGTCGAGCGCCAGCCCGATGCGGCGAGCGTCGAGGACTGGCTGATGCGCATCATGGGGCCGAGCGCGGCGCATCTGCGTCAACTCGACGACGGCGATTGCCCGCGCGCGATCGCGGTCGTCCCACTGGCCCGCTCGCTGCACTCGAGCCCCACAGTCATTTGCGTGCACGACTGGCGCAACCGCGGGACCAGATCTGAGCTCTTGCAGTTCGCCCGCCTGTTTGCCGCTGCCTACCCGTCGGTGGGCGTCGGCCCGGTGCCGGACGTCTCGCCAGACTCCGCGCCGGGGGTCGGCGCTCCCGGCCCCGGCGCGTTCGAACCTGTGGACGGGGGCTGAACCGCACCTGCAGCTGGCGTGGCTTGGTCGGTGCTCGGCGACGCCGAGCCGGTTGCCGCAGCGCCGTCCCCGGACATTCCGGGGAACGCCGCGGCCACTGCACCCCAGGTCATGGCTCGAGTAGCGTCGGCCTGGGCCTGGGCCGCGGCGTACGCACGCTGCGCCGCACCACCGGACGCAGCGACCTTGGACCACGCCGGGATGCACGCCAACTCGACCTGCACCGCTAGGGCAGCGGCCTGCTCCGGCGTCGTCACTCGACCGGTGTCATAGGCCGACGCGGCGCCCGGGGCCTCCTGCCCGGCGTCGGCATACTGCTGGCGCAGCCAGGTGCGGGCCGCTTCGTGGCGGGCCAACGCGGTGCGCGCGAGAGCCCGGCGGTCCTCGGTGGTCTGCGCGCCGATGAGGCCCCACGCGAAGACGGCGGCGTACTCGGCCGTCAGCGCTGCGGCCAAGTCATCGTTGCTGGCCGTCATGCCGCGCTCCCTCCCAGGGCCACCACGTGCTGGGCCTCGGAGGCGCCGATGAGTACGAGCAGCGAGGCCAGAGGCTGCGCAGAGGCGCGCACGCAGGCGCCGGCCCGGAGCGCGGCAGCAGCCCGCTCAGCCTCCTGCAGCGACGCCAGCACCTCGGCGTCGGATGCACCGGCAACGGCCACAGGGGTGCCCGAAGGGCTGGCCGATGCCAGCGGATTCGCCTGGCCGGACGGGACTGTGGATGAATCGCGCAGCGCGTCCGCGTGGGCGAGGTGCTGATCCAGGATCGGCTGCAGTTGCGCGGCCAGCGTCGGGTGTGCGCCGATCGCCTGCCGGTAGGCAGCAACAAGTGCCAGTTCGTCGCCCAGGGTCTGCACCCGGACCGGATCAACGTCGCCATAAGCGCCGTCCGCTCCCTCGCTGGCACAGCCGTCCAGGAAGGCCAGCGCAGGGAGCGCCAGCGCAGCCGTGACCAGGACGGTCCGGCGGGAAGGCCGATGGGCGCTGGTCATGGACCAACTTTAGGCGGCGATAGGCTAGCCACCGACAA
>JBIRBF010000068.1:0-13177 GCA_044326505.1 Candidatus Nanopelagicales bacterium
CCCACGCCAACAGCGACGTGACGACCAGGATGACCGAGTTCACGGGGAGGCCTGGCTCGGCTCGGGCGCGCTCGGATCGGAGGATTCGCGATGGCTCGGCATCAGTGCGGCGGCCACGGCCACGAGCCCGCCCAGCAGGACCGGCAGCCCGGGTGGCGCGAACAGGCCCGTGACGATGGCCACCGCCGCGGCCGCTAAGGCGGTGGCAACGGATCTGCGGCCCTTCAGCCGTGGCCAGAGCAGCGCCAGGAAGGCCGCGGGAACCATGGCGTCGAGCCCCCAGATGGCGGGGTCGCCAAGCGAAGCCGCCCCCAGCGCTCCGACCAGGGTGGCGAGGTTCCAGCCGACGAAGACCGACAGTCCCGTTGCCCAGAAGGCCGTGCGGGCAGGTCGGGGATCCGCTGCGTCCTCGTGTGCGAGCGCCATCGCGGTGGACTCGTCGATAGTCAGCTGGGCGGCGCCGAGGCGGGCCAACCCACGGCTTGGCACGAGCGGTCGCAGAGCCACGCCGTACAGCGTGTTCCGGGCGCCCAGCAACAGCGCCGCGGCCGCCGCTGCGATCGCGCTGCCACCCGCGGCGACGACGCCGATGTAGGCGAACTGCGACCCGCCCGTGAACATCAGCAGCGACAGCACCATGGTCTGCCAGACGCTGAATCCGCCGGCGACCGCGATGGCGCCGAAAGACAGCCCGTAGATGCCCACTGCCAGGCCGATCGCGGCCGAGTCGCGCACGATGCGGCGGCGCTGCGCCACCCAGGTCTCCGCATCGATCACGGCAGGATTCTAGAGCTGGCGCAGGGGTGCCCGGACGGTTCCGCCCGCTGGCGCTCCGGCGTCAGGCCGCAGCCGACTCCCACCGGGCGGCCAACTCGGCTGCGACTGCATCGCGCCACTGCGGGGCCAGGTCTAGGCGAAGCCGACGCTCGAGCACGTCGGAGTCGGTCACCGCCCCCTCGGCCGCCATGGCCCAGGTGAGCTCGACGGGCAGCACAGGGGTGCCAGCGATCGGCACCATTGCACTGGGCCGGCCGTGCGCCAGAGCTGCCACGCGGGCAGCCTCGGCGCCGAAGCGCCGCGTGAGCCGGTCGGCCTGGGCATCCCATGGCTGCGCACCGACCAGTGGCAGGCGGCGGGTGCGGCACGGACGATCGGTGAGCAGGTCGACCGCATCCTCCGCCATGCGGCGGTAGGTGGTGAGCTTGCCTCCCACGATGCTGAGCGGCAGGCCCTCGTCGGCGTCCTCGGGGAGCACCGCATGGCGACGGGAGAGGTCCGCGCTGCTGCCGGCCTCGCCGGCCAGCAGGGGCCGGTAGCCCGAGTACGTGGTGATGACGTCGGCACGCGTCAGCGGGGTGGCCAGCGCCCGGTTGAAGGTGTCGAGAAGGAAGGTCACCTCGTCTTCGGAGGACTGTGGCGAGTCGAGCGGTTCGTCGGTGGCGACGTCCGTGAGCCCGATGAAAGTCAGACCTTCAGGTTGAGGTAGAGCGAACACGAACCGTGAAGTGGAGCCTGCGACTGGGGCCATCAGCGCAGCATCGCCGCCGCCGATCGAATCGGTGGCGACCACGAGGTGCGTGCCGCGGGAGCGCACGAGCGTCACCCTTGGATCCAGGCCCTCGGCCCATGCGCCGGTGGCGTTCACCACGTGGCGCGCCTGCAGGGTCCAGCGCTCGTCGGTCAGTGTGTCGGCCAACTGCACCGTACCGGCCGCGGATGCAGCACCTTCGGCGGCAGCGACCACGCGGGTATGCGTGAGGATCCGCGCCCCGTAGGCCGCGGCGGTGCGGGCGACGGCCACCACCAGGCGGGCATCGTCGAGGAGCTGGCCGTCCCAGCTGAGCCAGCCGCCGTCAGCATCCGGGTGGACCCCGGGCACGTAGGCCTGCAATTCGTCCGCGTCGAGGCGGCTGGGCCCCTGCAGGGTGCTGCCTGTCGCCCGCCGCAACGAATCCGCCGCGCGTAGGCCGGCATGCACGAGTCGCGGATGCACACCTTCGATGTCGGGCAGCACCTGCGGCATTGGCCGCACCAGATGCGGCGCGATCGAGGCCATGATGCGCTCGCGCTCCACGGCGGACTCCCAGGCCACGCCCACCTGCAACTTGGCCAGGTAGCGCAGACCGCCGTGGACCAGTTTGGACGACCAGCGGCTGGTTCCGTAGGCCAGGTCCTCTCGCTCGACCAGGGCCACCGAGAGTCCGCGAGTGGCGGCGTCGAGGGCGACGCCGACCCCGGTGATACCGCCGCCGATCACCAGGACGTCGACGGGTCGGCCTGAGGCCCTGTCGATATCTCGCAGGCGACGATCAGCGCTGAGCATGCTGGCCGGGTCGGCCGGCGGGACGTGGGGGAGCTTGGCGGTCATGCGAGGTACCCCTCAATCATGCGGTGGAACTGCGGCCAGCGGACTTCGGCGGCGCCTTCGGTGCGCGCCAGGGCCTCGGTGAACACGAACGCGGATGCGGCGGTCACGATGGTTCGGGCCACCACATCGGCAGCGGCGTCGAGCGTGAGGCCGGGCTCGCACGCCAGCACGTCGGCCAAGATGCTCTCGGCTGCGCGCTGGGTGGAGCCGCGGCGGGTTACAAGCAGCGGCAGCAGCGTTGCGGGGTCCAGTTCGAGGAGCCGGAGCATCAACGGGTGCTCAGCGATGGCCCTGGTCGCGGCCGTGGCGATGTCGGCGATCCGGGCCGGGCCGGGCTCAGCGCTGGCCGCCGCGACCGCATCGTCCATGACGACGGCGAGCTCGGACGTGAGGACCTCGCTGATGAGCGTGCGCATCTGGTCATGGCGCCGGTAGAGCGTCATCCGCGAGATTCCGGCCCGGCGGGCTACCTCGGCCATCGTCGCCTTGCCCGGTCCAACGTCGAGCAACACGTCGTAGGCGGCAGCGAGGACGGTATCTGCGGCCACGGCGGCAGTGGGACCCACGGCGCCTGGTGCTCGTTTGGCGGACTCGGGTGTCGCCGCTTGGGTGTTACGAGTAGACGGCATGTGTAACATAGTAACACCGCGTGTACGCGCTGGTACTGCTGAATCGGAGGTCACCATGGCCGAGTTCGAGCTCGACGTCGATCCCACGCGTTGGGGTCGAGGCGATGGTGGCGGCCTGTCGCCGCAGACCGCCGCCTTCCTGTCGGCGCAGGTCGGCCCAGGTAACCCGCAGTCGGCCCCCGTTTGGGACGACGTTCGGGTGCCGGCCACCCGCGCCTCCGGTGAAGACGTGCAGGCGCTCGCCGACGTCGTCGGCACGGCGCACGTGGACGTCTCAGACGACGGCCGCCGCCGCCGGGCTGGTGGGCTGTCCTACCTGGATCTGGTGGCGCGGCGCGCCGACGCGATCAGCGCCCCCGATGTGGTCGTGCTCCCGGGCAGCGCAGCAGAGGTCGCCGCCGTTCTGCGCGTCGCCGAGGACCGAGGCCTCGCAGTAGTGACCTTCGGCGGTGGGACCTCTGTCGTGGGTGGACTGCGGACGGGCGCCATCGAGCGTCCCGTGATCTCGCTCGACACCGGGCGCATGGCCGACGTGCTGGACATTGACGCGGAGTCGATGTTGGTGACGGTCGGTCCGGGCATCATCGGGCCGGACCTGGAGCGCATCCTGGCCACCCGCGGCTTGACCCTCGGGCACTTTCCGCAATCGTGGCAGCGCGCGACCATCGGCGGCTACGCCGCGACCAGGTCCGCCGGGCAGGCCTCGACCGGCTACGGCCGCAGCGACGAGATGATCGAGTCCATCGAACTCGTGACTCCGCGCGGAACCCTGCAGGCCGGTCGGGTCGAGCGCAGCGCCGCGGGCCCCGACCTCAGGGGACTCGTCATCGGCTCGGAGGGCGCCTTCGGCGTCATTACTCGGGTCACGCTCAGGGTGCGCCCACTGCCCTCGAGCACGTCGTACACGGCTGTCGTCTTCGGCGAGTACCACCGAGGCGTCGCCGCTTTCAGGGAGCTGGCCCAGCGCCGCACGACTGCTGACGTCATGCGTCTGAGCGACCCTGAGGAGACCCAGGCCACCCTGGCGATGAGTGCGCCCGGTGGCAAGGCGGGAGCGGCGCTCGACGCCTACCTGCGCGCCCGCCGCCGGAGCACGCCGTCGATGGCCATTCTGGGCTGGGAGGGTGACCGCGCGACGGTGGCGGCTCGGCGGTTGGCGTCGCTGCGCGTGCTGCGCCACTACGGTGCGGTGTCCCTCGGCCCGACCGTCGGGGGTGCCTGGCACCGGCACCGCTTCGACGGTCCCCTCATGCGCGATTCGCTGATGGACGCCGGCTACCTGGTCGAGACGCTCGAGACGGCCACGACCTGGTCGCGGTTGACGGATCTGCGGCAGTCGGTGCGCGAGGCATTGACCTCGGCGCTGAGCACCGGCGGCCGGTCGCCTTGGGTGATGTCGCACATCTCGCACGTGTACGACACGTCGGCGTCGTTGTACGTCACCGTGGTGACGCCGGCTGCCGACGACCCCGCGGGGCAGTGGCGGGCGGCCAAGGAGCGCGCCAGCGATGCCATAGCCGCGGCGGGCGCGACGATCACCCACCACCATGCAATCGGGCGTGACCACGCGCCCTGGCTTGCGGCGGAGCTGGGTCCCGTCGGGGTGCACCTGCTGCGGGCAATCAAGGCGCAGCTGGATCCGGCGGGAGTGCTCAACCCGGGAGTGCTAGGTCTCGATTGAGCGTTCAACCGTCTGTGGTGACGCAAAGTGCCAAATCGGTGAATCTCGTGTGAGGATCCTGTAAAGCAATCAGCCGAAGGGTTGATCCTGTTTGGTCTGACTAGATAATTCCTGGCCCCCGCAGCCGCTGATGTGAGAACCGTCGGAACCGGCGGCTAGTTTCAAATAGTCGCTGTTATGACGTATCAGCTGGGTCCGCACGGCGCTGCCGTGCGCGGGAGAGGAGAAGCAGGATGTCATTACGCTCGTCAGTAGGGCGCGGGGTGCGATGGGTGGGTATCCCCGCCATCGCAGCCACCGCGGCCCTGGGCGCGGCGGCGCTGCCGGTACAGGCAGCGCCCAACCCCGCGCCGCAGTCGATCCCCGGTGGGGATCCTTACGTTGTCGCCCTGGGCGACTCGTACATCTCCGGTGAGGGTGCCATTACCTCCAACCGCGGCTACTCAGACCCCACGCCTTCGGGGAACTGGACCAACTGGGAGGTCGGCGCCCGCAGCACAACTATCGGCGACAAGTCCAGCTGGGGCTACTCCGGTCTGGTCTACGGCGACAAGGCCGACTGGGCGGACATCAACTCCGAGGAGACCATCCGCTTCTGCCACCGTTCCTACTGGGGCGCCACCAACGGCCTCAACGCAGGCGCGGACGGCCTGAAGATGGCCAACCTCGCCTGTTCCGGTGCCACGACCAATTCGCAGGTCGGCAGCAACCAACACGTCAAGCCGGGTATCGACTTCGCGCCCGTCGGCAACACGGTGGGCCAGGCCCAGCTGCTGCAGGACTTCGCGAAGACGAAGCGGGTCAAGGTGGTCGCGCTGTCGATCGGCGGGAACGATGCCGGCTTCGCCGACATCGCCTCCAGCTGCATCAAGGGCTTCACGCTCGGCTGGTTCGGCTACCACTGCCACACCAAGGCCGAGAACACCAACAAGGTGACGCCGGAGGCCATGCTGGTCATCAAGAACAAGATCAAGGGCGCCGTCGCCAACATCGTCACCGCCATGGACGCCGCTGGCTACGCCCGTGCGGACTGGAAGCTCGTCTACCAGCAGGTGCCGATGCCCGTGGCCGAGGTGCCCGCGTTCAAAGAGAGCGGGTACGACCGTCAGAACAAGGGCGGCTGTGCCATGTACAACGACGACCTCAAGTGGATCTACGACACGGTCTTCACGCGACTCTCGGGTGCCATGAAGGGTGCCATCGAGGAGTCCAAGGGGGCCCTCGGCGCGACGCCCGTCACATACGTGGACAACACCGGTGCCTTCGCCGGCCACAAGTTGTGCGAAGGCGGAGTGGTCGACGGTGCTTGGAACATGAAGACCGTCAACCACATCTCCGCCGACCCGGCCCACAGCAACGCGCTCACCTCAGCCGAGTACGCCAAGGGTTCGCCGGCTCCGGCTAACGCGGGCTACAACGGTCAGAAGAGCGAGTGGGCCACGCCGGTCATCCTCGGCGACCAACTCGGCAACAACGACCGCACCCAGAACCCCCTGCACCCGAACTACTGGGGCCAGCGGGCACTTGCCGCGTGCAACGACGCGGCTCTGGCCGCCGGCGACAACAAGATTGTCACCTGCGCCCAGAAGGCCGACAAGAGCCAGGACGCCAAGGGCCGCCCGGCGATGGAGCTGACCTCGGTCAACAACATCGTCTTCAAGACGGTTCCGGGCAAGCCCACCATCACCGCGGTGGGCTCGGCCGACAAGGCGTTGAAGCTGTCCTTCACGGCTCCTACCGATCCGGGCACTCCTGGTATCACGAAGTACCAGTACGGCTTCCAGGCCGACGCCCCGGATGCCGAGTGGATCGATGTGCCTGTGGGTGGCGGAACACCGGACAACCCCGAGCAGCCGGCACTTCTGGTGCAGGGTCCCGAAATTGGCCCCGGCTTCAACGAGTTCATCAACGGTTCGCTCTACCAGATCTACGTGCGTGCCGTGAACCCGACTGGTAACGGCCCCGCCTCGGATGTCATGACCGGCACTCCGGCGCCCGTGCCGCTGCCGCCGACGATCAACTCGGTGACCCCGGGCAAGTACTCGGCTGACCTCGATGTCACTGAGGGTGACACCGGCGGTGTTGGTCTCGATTCCTACGAGTACCGCATCGTGGCTCCTGCCAGCGTCGCGCTGGATTGGACGACGGTCATCGGCGACACCACGTCGCCGCTGTTCATCGACGACCTGCCGGGCGACGTCAAGCTCGCCATGGAACTGCGCGAGCGGACATCCGGTGGCGTGAGCACCGCGGTGCAGTTCGAGGTGACTCCTGGCCCGATCGGCTCGGTGTTCACGGCACTCGATGCACCCGTCCGCCTGGCGGACAAGACGCCGTTGAACATGCAGACGGTGACCTTGGACGTCAGCACGCTGCCGGGTGCCCCGGTGCCGGTTGACGCCACCGCGCTGGCCGTCAACTTGACGATGGCCAACCCGAACGGTCCCGGTCACGCCGAGCTATTCCCCGCCAACGTTCCGGACAACCCCGAGCACGCCACCTCGGTCTTGAACTGGACCAGTGGCGAGCGGCTGGCCAACGGCGTGAACGTGTCGCTGGCCGACGGCAAGTTCAAGTTGCGGGCGGTCGGGCAGGGCGACTTCTACGTCGATGTGGTCGGATACTTCCGGTCGCACCTGGCCCCCACCAGCGGCCCGCAGGTCCAGGGAGCTCCGACCGGCACCTTCACGCCGCTGGCCAACCCAGTTCGCGCCTTCGAGCAGGTCGTCCAGCCCGGTGACGGCACCGTCGCCTCCGGCGTCGTGGTCGATCTCGGCAAGGACAAGGGCGGTGCCGCTATCCCCGGTGTGGACATGACCAAGGTGAATGCCGTGGTCTACAACCTCACCGCGGCCGACGGAACCGCTGCCGGTCACCTTCGGGTGCAGCCGTTCGCGGCGACGCCGGGTCCGCTGACCCCGACCAGCGCACTCAACTGGTTCGGCGAGGGCGACGTGGTGGCCAACTCCTCGGTCGTGCGACCGGGCGAGGACGGCAAGGTCGTCGTCTACAACGGCAGCGCCCGTGCGGTGAAGGTCATGGTGGATATCCAGGGCTACTTCGTGACTGACGGGACGGGACTGCGCTACTTCCCGATCGACCCCGCCCGCACGTTCGACAGTCGTGTCGGCCCCGAGGCCGGCGTGGTGAGCCATCCGGCCAAGGCCGTCGTGGTCTCCGACGAGATCGACGAGAACGGCAACATCTACGAGTACGACGTGGTCCCCGCCAACGCGCAGGCGATCGCGTTCAACCTCACCGAGGCGCAGGGCACGACACGCGACCACTTCCGGGCGTTCCCCGGTACTGGCGGCGTGCCGGACTCCTCGCTGATCAACTGGCCAGCTGCTGGCCACAACCGTGCGAACGCCACGATGCTGGGAGTTGACAGCAACGCTGGCCAGCTGAAGATCAGCCTCTTCAGCCCCGGCCAGGGCGCCCACGCGATTGTGGACGTGCTCGGCTACTTCTCGGCTCCGGCGTCTTAACCGACCCGGTCCCGCGCGATGGGCGCCGCTCCCTCGGGAGTGGCGCCCATCGTCGTTCACTGCCGTCTCTCCTCGCCCAAACTGCAGGCTTTCGTCAGCCAAAGTGGGCGATCCGGGCATCCCTTGCCTGACAAACACCCGCAGTTTCGGGCTCCTGTTAGCGCCAGCCGCCTGCTCGCAGAGCGGCGCCGAGCTCGGCCAGCCAGTCGTCCGGCGCGTACATGGCCTCGCTGGCCATCCAGCGCACTGGATACAGACCGGTCCGCCTGATGGCCAATTCCCGGCGCTTCTCGGCCACTCGGCGAGCGTCGGCCGCTGCCTGGCCTGCGTGCGTCGTGCCGCCGAGGTACTTCATCGCGCCGTCGCACTCGCCCACCACGCCGAAGTCGGACCAGTAGAAGTCGGGGTAGAAGGGGCCCTTGCCCGTATTGATTCGTGCTTGGGGGGTAGGCAAGGGCAGCCCCGCTAGGTAGATCTGCGCCAGCGAGGCGGACTCGCCGGGTGACTCGTGTCGTGGGTCGACCAGTGCCAGAGCCTCGCGACGTCGGCGCCGGCCGCGACGACTGAGCGTGGCGTGAACCGCCAGCAGCCTCATTCGGGAGGCCGCCAACACCTCCTCGGGGACTGCCGGTCCCCGCAGTTCCCATGGAGCGGACGTGCGCAGCGCCTCGTGCCGGGCCACGTGATCCAGCGCCATAAGCGCGAACGGCAATGCCGCCTCGGAGGCCAGATCGAGCGCGGTGCGCGTCGGGTCTGTGGCACGCAGGCCCTCGAGTTGACCTGCACGTATGGTGATGACCTGGTCGCTCGGGATCGCAACCACCCGGATCCGCGGGGTGCCCGGCCGATTGCGACCGGCCGAGGGGTCCAGCACGAAGCGGGGAGTAGCGGGAACCGCATTGGAGTGGCGCAGCGGGATGCCGTGCAACAGGCCTGCGGTTTCGTGGCTGGCGACGATCGGGTTCACATGGCGCAGCTGTCGGGCAAGCGCCCGAAGCAGGTGGAGCTGACCCGGCTCGCCGTTGACGGCCGTGGCGGCGATGTAGACACCGGGTGCCAGTCGCATGAGATCGCCCCGGGCCTCGGCCCGGCGCAGGAACTCGCGCCCCGGCCCCACGTGATCCGCGCGGAACGGCACTGCTGGTGCGCTCCAGCGCACGAGTCTGGGCACCGCCCGAGCCTGCGCCGACAGATCGTCCCGCGGAACCCCTCCGCGACGATCTGTGGACCACCGCTCCCCGTGCCAAACTGCAGGCATATGTAAGCAATACGGACCTCCCAGCATGGTCCTTGCCTGACAAACGCCTGCACTTTCGTAGGGGGATGGCGAGGGGATGGGACGGGAGATGAGCCGGGCTCTAGGGTTGGCACATGTCTACTTCCGAACCGCCCAGCGACCTGGAGCAGGTCGCGGCCCAGCGCTCGTCCGCAGCGCCCGCCGCCCAGATCGAGTTTCGCTCGGACATGACAGTGGAGCTGGTGAAGGCCTCCGCCTCGGACGCCGATGTCTTGTTCGCCGCCCGGGTATCGACTAAGGGCGAACAGTCCCTCGACGACGTGGAGTCGGATGCCTCACGCTCGGCAGGCCTCATCAACTACCTCATGCGCGACCGACACGGCTCGCCCTTCGAGCACAACTCGATGACGTTCTTCGTGCAGGCGCCGATCTTCGTGTTCCGCGAGTTCATGCGCCACCGGATCGCCTCCTACAACGAGGAGTCCGGCCGCTACCGCGAGCTGCAGCCGGTCTTCTACGTGCCCGGCCCCGATCGCAAGCTGGTCCAGCAGGGCAAACCGGGACACTACGAGTTCGTCGACGGCAGCCCCGAGCAGCACGAGCTGGCGACGACCGCGGTCCAGCAGTCCTGCACCCAGGCCTACGAGGCCTACCAGCAGATGCTCGCCGCCGGTGTGGCACGGGAGGTCGCGCGGGTGGTCCTGCCGGTGGCGACGTACTCGTCGATGTATGTGACCATGAACGCGCGCGCCCTCATGAACTTCCTTTCGCTGCGCACAGCGCGCGAGACCTCCCGCAACCCCTCGTTCCCGCAGCGCGAGATCGAGATGGTCGCCGAGCAGATGGAGGCGCATTGGGCGGAGCTCATGCCGCTCACCCATGCGGCGTTCGAGGCCCACGGCCGGGTGCAGCCCTAGCCGGTACCACGGCCGCCGGCGAGCGACGGGCGGTGACGATGCGCGGCACTACGGGTCCGCGCAGGTAGCCTGGTGCCTATGCCGAATCTCTCGACCCCTCCGCTGGGAGCCGTGCACACGGCAATGATCACGCCGATGACGGCCGACCTTGAGGTCGACATCGACGGCGCGGCGACGCTGGCGACGCACCTGATCGAGCTGGGCAACGACGGCCTCGTGGTCAACGGCACGACCGGCGAGGCGCCGACAACCACCGATGACGAGAAGTCGCAACTGCTGCGCGCGGTCCGCGCCGCTGTCGGCCCCGACGTGCCGCTCATCGCGGGCGTCGGCACGAACAACACCCGACACAGCATCGAGCTCGCGCAGCAGGCCGAGGCTGCCGGCGCCGACGGCCTGCTGGTCGTGACGCCGTACTACTCCAAGCCCTCGCAGGACGGCGTTCTGGCGCACTTCTGCGCCATCGCCGACGCCACCGAGCTGCCGGTCATGCTGTACGACATCCCGGGGCGTTCGGCCATCCCCATCAACGTGGACACGCTGCTGCGCTCCGCCGAGCACCCGCGGATCGTCGCGGTCAAGGACGCCAAGGCCGATCTGGCCGCAGCCACAGCCGTCCTTCGGGCGTCCGACCTGCTGTGGTACTCCGGCGACGACGCGTTGAACCTTCCGTTCCTGTCGATCGGTGCAGTGGGGTTCGTCAGCGTCGCCGGGCACCTGATCGCCGACCGACTGCGAGCCATGCTGGAGGCGTTCGGCAGCGGCGACACGGCGAGGGCCGCGTCGATCTTCTACGACACCGAGCCGATAGCGGTGGGGCTGTTCCGCGCGCCGGCGGTGAGCCTTACCAAGGCCGCGCTGGTGCTGCAGGGACTACCGGCTGGACCGCCGCGACTGCCGCTGCTGCCCGCCGATGAGGAGCAGACGGCCCGCCTGGTGGCGGACCTGGCCGCGGCCGGAATCGCGCTGGGCGCATGAGCGGCGCCGCGCACCCGCACCCCGGCATCGGCCTTCCTGCTCCGCTGGAGGCCGGCACCCTGCGCATCGTGGCGCTGGGCGGTCTCGGCGAGATCGGCCGCAACATGACGGTCTTCGAGTTCGACGGCCGGTTGCTGATCGTGGACTGCGGCGTGCTGTTCCCGGAGGACGATCAGCCGGGCATCGACCTGATCCTGCCCGACTTCGACTACATCCGGGATCGGCTGGACGACGTCGAGGCGGTGGTCCTCACCCACGGCCACGAGGACCACATCGGCGCTGTGCCCTATTTGCTCAGGGAACGCGAGGACATCCCCATCATCGCCTCGCGGCTGACGCTCGCGCTCATCGAGGCCAAGCTGCGGGAGTACCGCATCAAGCCGTACACGCTCGAGGTGCGCGAGGGGCAGAAGGAGCGGCTCGGGCCGTTCGAGGTCGAGTTCGTCGCGGTCAACCACTCGATTCCCGATGCGCTCGCCGTGGCCATCACCACCGGCGCGGGCACCGTGATCCACACCGGTGACTTCAAGATGGACCAGCTGCCGCTCGACGGCCGGATCACCGACCTCAACGCGCTGGCCCGGCTCGGCGACGCCGGCGTAGATCTGCTGCTGGTGGACTCGACCAATGCCGAGGTGCCCGGTTTCATCCGGTCCGAGGGCGACATCCAGCCGGTGCTCGAGCAGGTCTTCAACGAGACCGACGGCCGGATCATCGTCGCCTGCTTCGCCTCGCACATCCACCGGGTGCAGCAGATCATCAACGCGGCCGCCGCGCATGGGCGCAAGGTGGCGTTCATCGGCAGGTCGATGGTGCGCAACATGAACGTCGCCCGCGACCTCGGCTACCTGCGCATTCCCGGCAACACCCTGGTCGCCGCCGACCGGATCGACTCGTTCCCGGACGATGAGGTCGTGCTGGTCTGCACCGGGTCGCAGGGCGAGCCCATGGCGGTGCTCAGCCGCATCGCGCATCGGGACCACCGCATCGTGGTCGGTCCGGGCGACACGATCGTGCTGGCCTCGTCGATGATCCCGGGGAACGAGAACTCGGTCAACCGCGTCATCAACGGCCTCACCCGGCTGGGCGCCCGGGTGGTGCACCAGGGCAATGCCTTCGTGCACGTGTCCGGGCACGCCGCCGCGGGGGAGCTGCTCTACGTCTACAACGTCGTCAAGCCTCGGGCCGTCATGCCGGTGCACGGCGAGCCCCGGCACCTGCGGGCGAACGCCCGTATCGCTGCCAAGTCCGGTGTGCCCGAGGACCAGATCGTGGTCGTCGACGACGGCATGGTGGTGGACCTGCGCAAGGGCCGGGTGAGCATCGCCGGGGCCGTGCCGTGCGGATATGTCTACGTGGACGGCTCCAGCGTAGGCGACATCAGCGAGGCGGCCATGACCGACCGTCGCATCCTGGGCGAAGAGGGCTTCATCTCCGTCTTCCTCGTGGTCGACGCCGTCGAGGGGAAGGTCGCGGTGGGCCCGGAGTTCCACGCCCGCGGCTTCAGTGAGGACGATGCCGTGTTCGACGATGTCGCCGATCGAGTCCGCTCGGCGCTCGAGGATGCCATGCGCGACGGTGGCGCCGATCGCCACCAGTTGCAGCGGATCACCCGGCGTGTTGTCGGCCGGTGGGTGAGTGGCCAGCACCGCCGTCGGCCGATGATCATCCCTGTCGTCATCGAGGAGTAGTCCGGCGCGGGGTGCGTCGCGTGTTCTGGACCGGAAGTGTCGGACCGGGCGGCTACCATCGATTCCACTATGGCTACCAAGTCCTCGACCTCGCGTCCGGCCCGGTCTCGCTCGGGACCGGAGGACGC
Source organism: Candidatus Nanopelagicales bacterium (assembly GCA_044326505.1). Taxonomy (GTDB): domain Bacteria; phylum Actinomycetota; class Actinomycetes; order S36-B12; family UBA10799; genus JACJWR01. The sequence continues at coordinate 13,118 of JBIRBF010000068.1, forward strand.
GCCGCGGCCATCGGCATCGCGCGGGGCCAAGGGATCGGGTGCTGGCGGTCAGGGATCCGA
>JBIRBF010000263.1:0-1766 GCA_044326505.1 Candidatus Nanopelagicales bacterium
CCCGGTCGGGGCCACCTCGCCACCCTCCACTTTCCCTGAGGAGGGGGTTGACGTGGGGTGCCAGAGTGTGCCACTGTCTCGGCATGCCAACCACCACCACCACCAACCGGGCGGCGCTCACCCGCCTCCGCGTCGAAGCAGGACTGAGCCAATCAGCCCTCGCCGAACGCAGCGGGATCGGCCGCACCGCCATCACCCGCATCGAGTCCGGCACCCGCCAAGGGCCACCTGAGACCATCAGGGCCATTGCCGACGCACTCGGCTGCACCGTCTCCGACCTCGTGGACATCGAGGTGAAGTCATGAGCGAGCGCACTTTCGTCGCCATCGCCCACAGCCACCGCATGGGACTGGAGCAGGCCAGCCACAACAACAACGCCAGCACCTTCCGCCACTACGCCAGCAGCGCAATCAAGCGGCTCGAAGAGTGGGCGCCCACCCTCGACGAACTCGAAGCGATGGTGTGCGCCATGACACCCGAAGAGGCCAAGGCGTGCCGCAAGCGTGCCGGACTCCCCGAGGTGACGTCGTGAACGACGCGCTCGACCAGGCCCGCGCCGAGTGGGCTGAAGCCAACGACCGGGTCGGCCGTCACGAAGACGAGGTGGCCATGGCTGCACAGGCAGCGGACATCATCATCGGATGTCGCGCCGACTCGGATCTGATGGTCGAAGCCACAGCCAACGAGCGCCGCACCGTCCGCAACTGGCTCCAGGCCAAGCGGGACCGGGACGCCGCACAAGCCGCCATCATCGCCGCCGTGGCAGCGCAATATGCCGAGTACGGGGAGGTCGACGCATGAGCGCAGCACTCGCCGGGCGCGCTCTCGTCGCCGTGCTGCTGGTCTTCGGCGTCGGTGCTTGTGTCGTGCTCGGCACCTACCTGGTCCGCACCGATTGGGGGGACCAGTGAGCCGCCTCGTTGTTCTCGACCTCGACGACCCAGACACGCTCCGTCAACTCGGCGAAGCGATCGGTCCACACATCACCAGCGGGCCCGCACCCGCCCCGACGCCAGGCGTGATGACCACCAAAGAGGTCGCCGCCTACCTCAGCGTCAGTGAGAAGTGGGTTCGCGACACCGTGCCGCAACACCAGACCATTACCGGCACCGCCGGCGCCCGCTACTCGCGTCACATCGTCGAGGACTTCGCCGCCGACCGAACCGCCAACCCAACCAGCCAGGAGACGCCATGACCGCTACCACACCACTCGACATCAACGTCATCACCCAAGCCGCAGCGCTCATCAGTGAGCCCGACGTTTGGATTCAGGGCGCCAACGACGACGGCCATGGCCACTACTGCGCACACGGCGCGGTGCTTCGCCAGCACTGCACACCCGGCGACCAACACATGTGGCGTCAGATCATGCGGCGGGGGGGTCTCACCGAAGAGTGGAACGACGCGACGGACCGGACCGCCGAAGAGGTGGCCGAACGGTTCGCGCTGATCGCTGCCGAGACGACGGCGGCCGACATGGCCGATGTGTTCGGCCCGCAATGGGAGGCGATCCGCGACCTTGTGCGCCGTGTCGCAGCGTTGACGCCCGCCGAACTTGACAAGTTGGCCGCCGCAGGGTACGCCGCAGGGTACGTTGCATGGTACGTTGCAGGGGACGTCGCAGGGGACGTCGCAGGGGACGCCGCAGGGGACGTCGCAGGGGACGCCGCAGGGTACGCCGCAGGGGCCGCCGCATGGGACGCCGCACTGGCCGCCGCAGGGGCCGCCGCACTGGCGCTCGTTGTCCGCGACCTGATCGGCGAGCA
>JBIRBF010000094.1:0-10107 GCA_044326505.1 Candidatus Nanopelagicales bacterium
CGCCGTGGCCTCGTTCTCGCCCGCCCACTCCCGACCTACCGCCGGGGGGGGCGGGCGCCCCAATGGTTGCGGGCCCCCGCCGTTCTCGCGCGACTACGCTCTGCCTCATGGTCACCGTCGCCCTCGCGCAGCTCGACCTCACCAGAGCTGCCACAGACCCCGCGACAGCCCCCCGCCCGCTCGCCGCGGGACTCGCAGCCGTGCAGGAAGCCGCACAGGCCGGCGCACAACTCGTGGTGCTGCCCGAGCTCTGGCGCACCGGGCCGTTCGAACTGACCGAGACGCTCGGCGCGGCCGAGGCGCTCGACGGCGCCACTGCCACGGCGCTTTCCGCGATCGCTGCCGAACTGGGCATCTGGCTGCACGGCGGTTCGATCCTGGAGCTCGCCGCAGACGGCCACCGGTACAACACCTCACTCGTCTTCGACCCGGAAGGGGCGCTGGCGGCCACCTACCGCAAGCGTCACCTGTTCGGATTCGACTCCGGCGAGGCGGCGCTCATCGACTCCGGCGACGACATCGTCGTCGTCGATACACCGCTGGGGCCGACCGGCCTGGCCACCTGCTACGACCTGCGCTTCCCCGAGCACTTCCGCGCCCTGGTCAGCGCCGGTGCGGAGTCGGTGATCGTGCCGGCCGGCTGGCCGGCGGCACGCATCGGCCATTGGGCAGCCCTGGCCCATGCCCGCGCCATCGAGAATCAGCTCGCCGTGCTGGCCTGCAACGCCACGGGAAGCTCCGGCGGTGTGGCCCTGGGCGGACGCAGCCTCGTCTTCGACGCGTGGGGCGAGCCGCTCGCAGATGCCCCCGAGGCGCCCACCGTGCTGGCGGCCGACGTGGACCCGCAGCACGCTTCGACCACCCGCGCCGAGTTCCCCGTCCTGCGCGACCGCCGACCTGACTAGCAGGACGGCTACCGTGGTCCCTATGGATCGCCTGCCCGCGTCGGCCACCCCCTATCCGGACCTCGTCGCAGCCTGGGAGAGCGCCATCGAAGCGTTCGCCGATGTCGCCGACTCTCTCACCGCCCGGCAGTGGTCCGCGCCGAGCATCCTGCCCGGGTGGACCAACGGCGACATCGTCGCGCACGTCGTGGGGATCGAGCAGGATCTGCTCGGCGAACCCCTGCCGAGCGTCGACATCGATTGGGACGCTGCGCCGCACGCGGATGACTTGTTCAGCCGCTACACCGAGATCGCGGTTGCTGCCCGGCGTTCCGAGGACCAGCGGGAGGTGTGCGCGGAGCTGCGCAAGGCGATCGCCGCGCGACGCGCGTTCATGGCCGCGGAACCGCACGACCTCGGCGAAACAGTGCGCGGGCCGGGCGGCTGGGAACTGCCGCGCGGGGTGGTAATCCGGATGCGCTGCTTCGACATCTGGACCCACGGCCAGGACCTGCGAGCGGCCACCGGGGAGCCCGGCGGCCTGGGCACCGACGCCGCGTGGGCGGCCGCGAGTCAGATGGTCAAAGGACTGGGGCGGACGTGGGCCAAGGCAGTCGGCGCGCCTGAGGGGAGTTCGGCGCTGGTGAACGTCACGGGTCCCGGGGTGTCCTTCCGGGTCAAGGTGGCAACTGGCGAGGACGGACGGGCCCGGGCCGTCGAGGTCGGGCACGAGGTCGGCTCCGAGACCGGCATGGACGCCGGCGTGAAAGCCGAGGTGGAGGTCACGCTGGGGTGGCCGACGTTCGCCGCGCTGAGCACCGGCCGCCCGCTCGCCGAACCAGGAGATATCGAAATCGTCGGCAACCGGGAACTCGGCGAACGCCTCTTGGCGGCCCTCAACATCGCCCCCTGACCAGGCAATACCCGCGCCCGGTCGTCGCGCCGCGCGGGGCCAGCGCACTGAGCGGCAGGCGCGACGGGCGCCGCCGGTGACACGGCGGGTCTATCCTCGGAGACATGCCCGACAAGACCACTGCGCCGATCCGAGTGTTCCTCCTCGACGATCACGAGGTGGTACGGCGGGGGTTGGCCGAACTGCTGAGCCTGGAACCCGATATCGAGGTGGTCGGGGAATCCGGCACAGCCCATGACGCGATCACCCGCATCCACGCCACTCGGCCCGATGTCGCCGTGCTGGACGTGCGGTTGCCCGACGGCAGCGGAGTCGAGGTCTGCCGCGAGATCCGCAACGACAACCCACACATCTATGCCCTGATGCTGACGTCCTATGCCGACGACGAAGCCCTCTTCGACTCCATCATGGCCGGCGCGTCCGGCTACTGCCTCAAGGACATCCGCGGGCACGACCTCGTGGGCGCCATCCGCAACGTGGCATCCGGGCGCAGCCTGCTCGACCCGGTGGCGACCGCGCGGGTCCTCGCGCGGCTGCGCGGCACCAACGAACCCGACGAGCGGCTGGCCAACCTCACGGCCCAGGAGCGCCGGATCCTCGACCTCATCGGCGAGGGTCTGACCAACCGCCAGATCGGCGATCGCCTGCACCTGGCCGAGAAGACGGTGAAGAACTACGTGAGCTCGTTGCTCGCCAAGCTCGGCATGGCGCGCCGCACTCAAGCTGCCGCCTATGTGGTGCGGATTCAGGAGCACAGGGAGTAGTACCCCCGTTTGGGGGAGATCGCTGATGCGATGGGCCAGCACCGGCGACTAGCCCAGCTCGACCCACCAACGCAGCTCGGCACCCGGCGCGTCGGAACGGGCCCGCAGTTCGCAGCCACCGCCCAGTGCGCGGGCGCGCTGGTCCAGATTGGCCAGGCCGGACACCCGCGGGGCCTCACCGGCCGGGACACCAATGCCGTCGTCGAGCACCGCTAGCCGCAGCAGAGCGTTCGTCACCGCCACCTGCACCTCGATACGGCGACAGCTCGCGTGGCGCAGGGCGTTGCTCAGGCCTTCCCGCACGGCGGCCACCAACTGTCCCGCGCGCTCGACGTCCACCACCGAGTCAACGGGACCCTCGAACGTGACCGATGGTTTTGGGCCTTCACCGACCGCTGCCCGCTCTACCTCGGCCAGAACGCGAGCCCGCGGACCGACCCAGGTCGGCCCGTCGCCGACCTCGTTCAGGCCGAAGATGGTGGTGCGGATCTCCTTGATGGTGCCGTCGAGCTCGTCGACGGCGGCGCTGATTCGACTGGCCAGCACCGGCGGCAAATCCGCCAACCGGGCTGCCCCCTCGAGCATCATGCCCGTGGCGAAGAGTCGCTGGATTACCAGATCGTGCAGGTCCCGCGCGATCCTGTCGCGCTCCTCATAGACCGCCAACCGATCGCGTTCGCGCCGCTCAGCTCCGTAGGACAGCGCCAGCGCGGTCTGGGCGGCGAAGGCGTCGGCGAGTTGGACCACTTCGTCATCGAACGGCAGGTCGCCCGCCAGCCGGCGCAGCCCGAGCACCCCCAAGGTGCGGTTGCGCGCGCGGAGGGGCAGCGCCAACGAGGTGCCGAACACCTCCGAGGGATCCCCCTCGAGCAAGGAATCCTCCGTCCTGATCAACTCGCCCGTGGCGAACGCGCGCCCGGTGACCGACTCCGGCGGCACTGCCGACCCTTCGAGGCCCGCGAGCGCCTCCATGGCCTCCTGCTGCTCCAGCGTCAGGCGCGAGTGTGGCACTGAGTAGCTCATGTCCGCGTGGGCGACGTCGCCGCCGATTACCACCGTCGTCACCTTCAACGCACCATTGCCGGCCGGCAGCGCCAGCAACGCCACAGCCGCGGAGGCCAACCGAGCGGCCCGACGGGTGATCTCGTCGGACACCTCGACAGAGTCCAATTCCGCGAGCACCATGCCATCGACGGCGGACACACCCTGCTGCCACGCTTGCCGGCGCTCGCTGCGCTCGAAGAGCCGGGCGTTGCGAATGGCCACGCCTGCGGCACGAGCCAGTGTCTCGAGCAGTTGCTGATCCCCGTCCGTGAAGTCGCCGCTGCGCTTCTCGGTCAGGTAGAGGTTGCCGAAGACCTCGCCTCGTACGGTGATGGGGACACCCAGGAACGACTTCATCTTGGGGTGCCCCGGCGGGAACCCCGCCGACTTGGGGTGACTCGAGAGATCGTGCATCCGCATCGGGCGCGGATCGCTGGTGAGCAGGCCGAGGATGCCGACTCCGCGCGGGAGCTGCGCAATGCGCTCGGCTGTTCCGGGTTCCGTGCCGTAGTGGATGAATCGGGCGACATCGGTTTCGCTGCCGATGACGCCGAGGGCGCCGAAGCGGGCGTCGAGCAGGTCGCTGGCGGTGGTCACGATCCGGTGCAGCGTCTCTTCCAGCTCCAAGCCGTCGGCGATATCCACCATGGCAGCGAGCAGCGCCTCCTGCGCTACTTCGGGCTCGGCGGTACGCGTCACCGACGTGGCCGGCCCGAAGCTGTGGTCCTCGCTCGCCGGCGGGCCTTCGGTCATGGCGCGCTCCCCTCAATCTGGACGATGCGGTCCGCAGCGGCGGCATCGCGCGGGTTGTGCGTGATGAGCAGCGTGGCCCGACCGTCGGACACTCGCGCCACGTCGATCATCAGCGCGGAGGCGGTGGCCGGGTCCAGGTGCTCGGTGGGCTCGTCGAGGATCAACACGTCGAAGTCGGCCAGCAGCGCCCGCGCCAGGGCCAGGCGCTGCCGCTGACCACCGGACAGGGCCGCGCCATGAGCACCGACCGGGGTATCCAGCCCGGCGGGCTGCGAGCGCACCCACTCACCCAGCTGAGCCGTGTCGAGCACGGCCATGAGCTGGTCGTCGTCGGCCGACCGCCGGGCCAGCCGTACGTTCTCACCGATGCTCGTATCGAACACGTGCGCATCCTGGGCGCACATCCCGATGACGGTGCGCACGTCGTCGGAGTCCAGTTGGCGCAGTTCCACCCCGTTCGGCTGCCCGCCGTCGAGGTGGAGCGATCCGCCATAGTCCAGGAATCGCTCCAGTGCGGCAGCCACTGTGGACTTGCCCGAACCGCTGGGGCCGACTAGAGCCGTCGTGCTGTCGGGCGCAAGCCGCAGGTCCAGCTCCGACAGCGCGTCGGCGTCGGCGCCCGGGTAGCGGGCAGTCAGGCCGGTTGCGGCGACGCTGCGTCCCGCCGGACCTGAGGCTGGCAGCGGACGGGGATCGGAAGCCTCGGTGACACCCGGTGGGGCGTCCACAACCTCGAACACACGCTCGGCCGCCGTGCGCACCCGCAGGAGGGCCAGGGCCGCCGTGGGGAAGCTCGCTACCGACTCGTAGGCGGCGAGCGGCAGGAGCACGACGACGGCCAGGTTAACCCCCTCCAGGTTCCCTGCGCGCACCGCCGGTACCGCCACCAGGATCGCCCCGATCACAGCCGCACCCTGTGCAGCCGCTCCGAGTGCGGCGGCGATGCCGGCCGCCGACGCAGAGCTCGACTGGGCCTTGGTCAGGGCATCATCGGTGGTCCGTACGCGGTCCACCATGCGCGCGGTCGCGGAGCAGGACGCGACGTCGGCCGCACCCGCGAACAGATCGACCACCTCGGCCGACATCTGGCCCTGCACAGGTCCGATGCGGCGCACGGCTCGCGCACCCGCCCGCATCGTGATCCACGGCACCACCAGGCCCCCGACGAGCAGCGCCGCGGCCAGAATCGCCCCCGCCGAGGGCAGCAGCCACACCGCCAGCGCCACCGATCCAGCCCCCACCAGCAGTCCCGAGAGCGTTGGTACCAGCACCCGCAGCGACAGGTCCTGCACCGCGTCGACGTCGCCGACCAGGCGGCTGAGCAGATCGCCGCGACGGAAGGGCCGCAGGGCGACCGGGCCATTCGCCGCGAGCTTGTCGTAGAAGGACACCCGCATATCTGTGAGAGTGCGGAAGGCGGCGTCATGGCTGACGAGCCGCTCGGCGTAGCGGAACACCGCACGGCCCAGGCCGAACGCGCGCACGCTCACGATCGCCACCTGTAGGTACAGCACCGGCGGCTGCTGCGACGCGCGCGAGATCAGCCAGGCGCTCGTCGCGAGCAGTCCGACGCTGCAGCCCACCGCCAGGGCGCCCAGGAGCACGGCCAGCAGCAGTCGTCCCGACACCGGACGCGACAGAGCGAGCAGGCGGCGGACGGGATGGGCGACTACCGGCACGGCTTCGGCGCCGAGGGCGGGCACGGCGGCGGGGGCAACAGCGGTCACAGCGCCACCTGCTCGGCACCGATCTCGATCACAGCGTCGGCAAGGTCCACCAGCGAAGCTCGGTGCGCCACCACCACGACCGTCTTGCCGGACGCGTGGGCGCGTACGGCGCGGAGCACGTCGGCCTCGGTATCGACGTCGAGCGCCGCGGTCGGCTCGTCCAGCAGCAGCAGCGGAGCATCACGGACGAAGGCGCGAGCAAGGGCCACGCGGCGCAGCTGACCCACGCTCAGCGCCCGACCGCCCTCGCCCATCTGGGTATCGAGGCCCTCGGGCAATTCGGCCACCAGATTCCCCGCGCCGGCTGCGACCAGCGCGTCGAGCAGCTGCGCGTCGGTCGCGTCCGGTCGGCCGAGCGCCAGGTTCTCGCGCAGCGACATGGACATGAGTCGCGGATTCTGCGGCACGTAGGCCACGTGGGCGCGCCAGAGATCGGGGGCGAGGTCCGCCAAATCGCGCCCACCGACGAGCAACCGCCCCGAAGTCGGCGCGACGAACCCAAGCAGGGCGGCGAGCAGAGTGCTCTTGCCGCCGCCGGACGGTCCCACGATGGCGGTGATGGTCGCCGGCGCGATGCTCAGCGACACGTCGTCCAGAGCGGGGGCGTCGCGCCCCTCATAGGCGACGCTCAGATGCTCGGCGACGATCGGTACGGCCGCCGGGTTCGGAATCTCGGTGCTGGTCCCCCGCACCGGCAGCGGCACATCCAGTACATCGAACACCTGCTCCGCCGCGCCCAGACCCTCGGCGGCAGCATGGAAGTTGGCCCCCACCATGCGAAGCGGCAGGTACACCTCCGGCGCCAGGATCAACACGGCGAGGCCGGCATAGAGCGTGAAGCTGCCGTCCACGAGGCGCAGGCCGATCGACACCGCGATCATCGCCACCGACAGCGTGGCCAGCAGCTCGAGGGCGAACGACGACAGGAACGACACCCGCAGCACTCGCAGCGTTGCCACTCGGTAGTGGTCGCCGATGCGCCGGATGCTCGCCGCCTGCGCCTTGGCCCGGCCGAACACGGCAAGGGTGGGCAGGCCCGCCACCACGTCCAGGAAGTGGCCGCTGAGCACGCCCAGGGTGCGCCACTGGCGCTGCATCCGGGACTCCGTCAACCGGCCGATGAGGACCATGAACAGCGGAATGAGCGGGATGGTCAGAGCCACGATGACCGCCGCCAGCAGGTCTTGGCTGAGGATCGCCAGGCCGCCGAGCAGCGGGACGGTCACGGCGAGCACGAGGGTCGGCAGGTACCTGGCGAAGTAGGCGTCCAGGGCGTCGATCCCGCGCGTCGTGAGGGTGGCGAGCTCGCCCTCGCCGCGCCGGGCGAGCCAGACGGGACCCAGGGCCATGACGTGCTCGACGAGCGCGGTGCGCAGCTCGCTCTTGGCCCGTGCGGCGCTGGCGTTGGCCGTGAGCTCTGCGGCGTAGCTGAGCACGACACGTCCCACCACCACGCCGACGAGCACCCACACCGAGGGCATCACGCTGGCCAGGTCACCATCGTCGGTGAACACCCCGACGATGATGCGCGCCAGCGAGAACGCCTGCACGATCACCAACAGCGCGGTCAGCGTGCCGATGACGACGCTGGCCACCAGGAACCACCGCGTCGTGCGGGCGTAGCGCAGCAGACGGGGATCGATGGGGCGCACGTGTCAACGTTACTTCGCGCCTCAGAGATCCACGTCCCTGGTCGTGCCCAGGCCGCGGGGTTCGGGCTACTTGGACGCGGCGGCGGCTGCTTGGGCCGCCTCCTCCGGGTAGTCCAGCGTCCCCTCGTGCGGGTTGGGGATGTCCGCCGGCGACACGCGCTTGCGGAACACCCAGTACGTCCACGCCTGGTAGGCCAGCACGATCGGCACGAAAATGATCGCGACGATGGTCATGATCTTCAGTGTGTAGGGGGTGGACGCAGCATTGGTGATCGTGAGCGAGTTCTCCGGCGTGCGACCGTCGATGTTCGGCATCACGTAGGGGTACAGGACGCAGAACAGGAACGTCACGGCGCCCACGAGGGTGACGGCCGAGAAGATGAAGGCCAGACCCTCCTTCTTCTGCAGGTTGAACCAGATGGCGGCGACCCAGGCCAGCGCCCCGACGGCGACGAGCGCCCACGTCCAAGCCTTGGTCGAGTACGCCAGCTGGGTCCAGAGCAGGAATGCCACGGCGAATACCGCGGCCACGATGCCGGACTTGATGGCGAACTGCTGTGCTCGCTCCCGGATCGGCGAGCCGGCCTTGAGCGCCAGGAACACCGCACCGTGGGTGAGGAACAGCGTCAGCGTCGTCAGCCCGCCCACCAGGGCGTACGGGTTGAGCAGGTTGAAGAAGCCGCCGTCATAGATGAGGCCGCCGGCCGGGTTCGGGATGAGCGGCACGCCGCGCACGATGTTCGCGAATGCCACGCCCCACAGCAGCGAGGGGAGGAACGAGGCGACCACGATGGCGATGTCCCAGTTCTTGCGCCACTTCATCGACGAGCGCTTGCTGCGGTACTCGAAGGCCACACCACGCACGATGAGCGCGATGAGGATGAGGAACAGCGGCAGGTAGAAGCCGCTGAACAGCGTCGCGTACCACTCTGGGAAGGCCGCGAACGTGGCGCCGCCGGCGACGAGCAACCAGACTTCGTTGCCGTCCCAGACCGGGCCGAGCGTGGTGATGACGGCACGCCGCTCGGCCTCGTCCTTGGCCACCACGGGCAGCAGCATGCCGACGCCGAAGTCGAAGCCCTCGAGCACGAAGTAGCCGCTCCACAGGACCGCGATGAGGATGATCCAGACAGTTGTCAGTTCCATGATCCTTTTCCCTGGTCTCGGCGCGGCCTAGTAGGTGACCGACAGCTGCTTGGCGTCGCTGTCGATGTCGTAGGGGTCGGCGGCGACCTCCTCGGGTGGACCGATCTTGATCGCGCGGATCATCAGCCCCATCTCGATCACCGCCAGGATCGCGTAGAGCAGCGTGAACACCGTGACCGTAGTGAGGACCTGCCAGGTCGAAATCCCTGGCGAGACTCCGGACTGGGTCTGCATCAGGCCGAACACGACCCAGGGCTGGCGGCCCATCTCGGTGAAGATCCAGCCTGCGCTGATGCCGAGGATCGCCACGACGGGCATGAAGATGGCCGCCCACTTGAACCACTTGGACTCCGGCATGCGGCCCTTGCGGGTCGCCCAGAGCGCGTAGATGGCGAACAGGCATGCCAGGCCGCCCAGGCCGATCATGAGCCGGAAGCCCCAGTAAGCCACCGGGATGTTCGGCTTGTAGTCACCCGGGCCAAAGGTCTGCTCGTACTGCTCCTGCAGGTTGTTGATGCCCGGAACCTCGCCGTCGAGCGTGTGCGTGGCCAGCAGCGAGAGCCCGTGCGGGATGTCGATGCTGAAGAGCGGCTCGGAGCCGTCGAGGGTGCCGATAGTGAAGATCGAGAACGGCGCGGGGGCCGACGTCTCGTACAGCGCCTCGGCGCTGGCCATCTTCATCGGCTGCTGCTTGAACATGAGCACGGCCTGCGAGTCGCCGGTCCAGCCGACCAGCAGGAAAGCCACGACGGTCGTGATCATGCCCAGCTTCATGGTGCTGCGGGCCATGTCGGTGCTCTTGCCCTTGAGCAGCAGGTAGGCCGAGACGCCTGCCACGAATGCGCCGGAGGCGAGGAAGCAGGACGTGATGACGTGGCCGAACGTGACCAGCGTGGTGTTTTGGAACAGCAGCTGGCCGAAGTCGGTCATCTCGGCGCGGTTGGTCTCGGGATTGAACTCGTAGCCCACGGGGTGCTGCATGAACGAGTTAGCAGCCAGGATGAAGTAGGCCGACAGCATCGTCCCGATGGCGGCGAGCCAGATCGTGGCGAGGTGGACCTTCTTCGGCAAACGGTCCCAGCCGAAGATCCACAGGCCCAGGAACGTCGACTCGAGGAAGAACGCCAGCAGGCCCTCGACGGCCAACGGCGCTCCGAACACGTCGCCGACGAAGCGGGAGTAGTCCGACCAGTTCATGCCGAACTGGAACTCCTGCACGATGCC
>JBIRBF010000208.1:0-4429 GCA_044326505.1 Candidatus Nanopelagicales bacterium
CTGCTGCAGTTCGGCAACGAGCAGCAGTTCGTCAAGGACGCCAACGACATCATCCTGAACTCCGACGGCAACCCCTGGACGGTCAACCCGTTCGCCGGCGGGCCCGAGTACGTCGTACACCCGCCGCTCGGAAAGTGGGTGATCGCAGCGGGCGAGGCGGTCTTCGGCGCCACCCCGACCGGCTGGCGCGTGGGCGTGCTGGTCTGCGGCCTGATCGCCGTCGTGCTCATGGCACGGATCGTGCGGCGGCTGCTGCGGTCGAACCTGTGGGGCACAGTGGCCGGCCTCTTCATGGCCCTGGACGGCCTGGCCATCGTGTTGAGCCGAACAGCCGTGCTGGACAACGTGTTGATGCTGTGCGTCCTGGCCGCATTCGGTGCCCTGCTGCTGGACCGGGACCGGGTCCGTCGAAGAGTGCTGGCGTCGCTGACGTCAGGGTCCGACCCAACCGACCCTGACGCCTGGGACCCGGTCGGCGGACCCCGGCTGGGACTGGTGCGGCCATGGCGACTCGTCGCCGCCGTGATGCTCGGGCTGGCCTGCGGGGTCAAGTGGAGCGGGCTGTGGTTCGTGGTCGCGTTCGGACTGCTGACGGTGCTGTGGGACTACGGACTGCGCCGCACGGTCTCGGCCCGCCACCCCTGGCGCACGACGCTGTTTGCCGATGCGGCGCCCACCGCGCTGATGTGGCTGGTGGTGATCGTCGCGGTCTACTTGGCGACCTGGACCGGCTGGTTCCTGACGGACAACGGGTACTACCGCGATTGGGCCACCACCGATGCGACGGCGGCTGCGGATCCCTCGTGGCTGCCGCCCGCCCTGCGGTCGCTGGTGCACTACCACTTGGAAGCGCTGAGGTTTCACACGAACCTCACCTCACCGCATTCCTACGGCGCCAACCCGTGGGGCTGGCCCTTCCAGGCCCGGCCGACATCGTTCTACTACGAGACCACCGAGCCCTGCGGCGCCGACAAGTGCGCAGCAGAGGTGCTGGCACTGGGCAACCCGCTCATCTGGTGGGCCGGTGTACTCGCGATGTTCCACCAGTTGTGGCGCTGGATCGGGCGGCGGGACTGGCGCTCGGGCGCGATCCTCTGCGGCTTCCTGGCTGGTTGGGCTCCCTGGCTCATGTTCCAGGAGCGCACTGTCTTCGAGTTCTACTCGATCGTCTTCCTGCCCTACGTGATCATGGCCCTGACTCTGTCGCTGGCCGTGATTCGAGGTCCGGGGCCGGATCCGGCGGCCGCCTTATCGGGCCTCCCAGTGCGGCCTCGCGGGATCGTGCGCATCAACCCCGAGACCCGCAACCTCATCGGAGTCGCCTCCGTCATCGTCTTCCTGGCCGCGATCGTGGTCGTGAGCTGGTGGTTCTATCCCATCTGGACAGCACAGTCGATCCCCTATGACCTGTGGAACCTGCGGATGTGGTTCCCCAGCTGGGTGTGAGTGCCCTAGCGTCGGGTGATGGACCTCGGTAACTTCTCCGTCTGCCTCAAGGTCGCGGACTTGGATCGTTCGCTGGCCTTCTATCGATCCCTCGGGTTCGAGCCGATCAGCGGGGACGCCGACGCCGGGTGGCTGGTCCTGCGCAACGGCCCGGCCCGGATCGGGCTCTTCCAGGGCGTCCTCGAGGCCAACGTTCTGACGTTCAACCCGGGCTGGGACACCGAGGCGCGGCCGGTCGAGGAGTTCGACGACGTCCGGGCCATCCAGGCCCACCTGCAGGAAGCGGGCCTGGCGCTGACGACCACGGCAGACCCGGCGACCAGCGGGCCGGCCCACATCACCCTCACCGACCCGGACGGCAACCAGATCCTCATCGACCAGCATCGGTAGGCCGCATCGCGCGGCGGCGGGCCGCCGCCCTTGACCTGGGCTCAGCTCAGCCGAGCTCAACCGACCGGGGCGCAGTACTCCGCCGGGGTCTGGTCCGCGACGACGTCCACCGTGGTGCCTTGGCGAACCACGAACTCGCTGGCGCCTACCTTGTTCGCGGGGTCACCCCAGTCGTACGTGTAGCCCATGCGGGTCCAGGGGTAGGGGTTGGCCGGGTCGTACGCCAAAGCCTTCTGCAGCCGGAACCAGTCCGCGTGGTTGGGAAAGGCCGGGTCCGGCGGCTGCACGGTGCCGTCGTCGAACACCGCCGTGGCCGAGTCGAGTTGGGGATTCGCTGTGGGCCGGAACATCCCGGACAGCGGCACCATCATGGTCACGATCGTGACTGGCTTGGACTTCGGCGGCATGCCCAGGTACTGAAGTGAGCGCAGCGACGGATCCGTGCCGCCGGCGGCGACGTAGCCCCGGCACATGTCCTGCAGTTGTGGCGCTGGCGTCAGCCAGACCTCGCGGGACAGAGTCAAGGGCTGGCCGACGCTGGCGGCGTAGCCCGTCCAATCGGTCAGCGTGACCATCTCGGCGGCAGCGCCGTCAGCGCTGAAGACCACGTTCGCCGACCCCGGAGCGAGCGCCACGAGCGGCGCGAGCTGGTCTGGACCAGCACTCTGGGCATCCGCCACTGCTGCCAGGTAGGCGGCCGGCAACGCCGTCGTGGACGCACTTGGATCGGCACCCGCGGCGGCCGTGGGAGAACCTGGAGGGGCGCCGGTGCCGGAGGCTGGGCTGCTGCTTGCGACGGGCGACACTTCCCCGAGAGGCGTCGAAGTCGAGGACTTGCAGGCCGTGCCGGACACCAGGACCGTCGCGACGACCACCGCCGTCGCCGACACGCTCCAAACGCTGCGCATACAACCACGCTACGCCCGAGTCGCGGCCCCTGGAAGGGGGTTGACTTGTCGGGTGGGTCTGGTGGGTTTGCATGGGTCGCCGAGAGCGCTGGCAAAGATGGTGGAGCTGAGGGGATTCGAACCCCTGACCCCCTCGATGCGAACGAGGTGCGCTACCAACTGCGCTACAGCCCCTTGGGAGCAACAGGATAGCGTCCTGCCCCCCGTGCCGCGCGTGCGGCTCAGCCGTTGACGACTCGCCGGTAGGGCTCGTCGTCCAGGTCGGCGGGGCCCGACACGAACAGGCCGCCACGGTGGCTGATGCCGTCGGCGTAGGCATCTAGGCCCAGGCGCTCTTCATCGTCGGCGTAGGTCGCGGCAAGTGCTGCGTCCTCCTCAATGAACCGGGCTGATGCCCAGGCGCCAGGTCGCATCACACGGTCGCGACTAGCAGCACGCACCACGTTGGTCATGCGCGCCACTTCCGCCGGGAAGAGCAGTCGAACGTTGCTGCCGCCCAGGTCCGCCTTGCTGGCGCGGGCGGTGCCGTGGCCGCTCTCCGGCTCAATGTCGCGGCGTGCGGGGGAGATTGGGTCCACCTGCGCGTGGGCTTGGCGGCGGGCGGCCTCGCGTCGGCCTCGCGCAGCACGCCGTCGCCGCCCTGCCAGAGCGTGCTGGCGGGAGACGAGCAGGATGACCACAGCAGCCCCCGAGGACACGCCGGCCGCTGGGATCGCCAGCCAGATCGGAGCTGCACCGAGCATGGCGGCGCCCAGTGCGGCCGCGGTCACCCCGAGCAGGCCCAGCAACGTGCGACGCCGCCGCGAGGCGGCGATGCCGGCGGCCACCGAACGCTCGCGCTCGGCCCGGGCGAAGCTGAGTGCCTCGTCCTCGGCGGCGCCCTCAAAGGGATCGACACCGTGGTCCAGATGCAGATCGACGGCGTCGTCGAAGCCATCGTGGGCGACCTGCGCTGCCCGACGCACGAGGATGACGTCGGCGGGGCCAAGCGCCTTCCGACCAGCGCCAAGAGCAGCCATCGCCCGCTGGAAGCGCCGGGTCGTACGCCCGGCAGAAGAGCGCTCGTAAACGGCTGCCATGCGCGGAACGAGGATGGCGACCCAGATAGCGGCGATCGCGACGATTGCGAGTCCGGACGGCATGTCCACAAGGTATGGACGTGACTTAGATCACCCCTGCAACCCGGCGGCGTGTCACACGCTGGCGTCGGACAATCACACCGAGCCGACGGTCGTTGACCGGGATGGGCAAAGAAGGCTTGACGATCAGGCAGGCCACGCCGTGTGCGGTGGCAAACGCCGCAGGGTCACATGAACCGTCGGGAGGTGATCGCCACGGCCGCCAGGATGAACAAGGGTCGTCCGGCGCCCACGACCATGCTTGCCGCCCCTAGCGCGAGCAGCGCGAAGAACAGCCCGCCACCCGAGAGTCGCCACTTAGCCGGCGGCTCGGGAGCGAACTCCGCAAGGCCAACCACCCCGCGCGAGTCAATCTCCACCGACGGGCTGCCCGGCTGCAGCGGCATTTCGAACTTCGTCATTAGCTCCCCTTGGCTTGTCCCCACCGCGGTCAAGTCCCTTGGAGTGGTGTAGTGCTGCGTGTTCCTGCGTGGGGTGGTCAGGCGGTCAGGGATGGTAGGTGGTCAGCTCCGATCTCGGGTTCGGTGGCGGGGATGAGGCTCATGC
>JBIRBF010000089.1:0-10801 GCA_044326505.1 Candidatus Nanopelagicales bacterium
ACCACCCACGTGGTGCCCGCCGTGGCGCGGCCGGCATACCTCGAACGCGCTTGGGAGCGCGTCCGGGAAGAGGTCGCGGCCGGGCACAAGGTCTACATAGTCTGCCCGCGGATCACCGACGGGGAGGCGGAGGAGCAGGCTGTGGCGGCCGGCGATGGGGTGGGAGGCGCAGGCGAGGCGATCGAGTCCGCTGGCAACGGCCGGTCGGCCGGCGCGCAGCCGGAGGCGATGTACCCGCCCAACGCCGTGGTGGACCTGCTGGCGTATCTGCGCGAGGGCCCGTTGGCCGGGTTGCGACTGGGCATGATGCACGGCCGGCTCTCCGCGGCCGAGAAGGACGCTGCCATGGCGGCCTTCTCGGCTCCATCAGATGATCCGGGTGCCATCGACGTCCTCGTCTCCACGACGGTGATCGAGGTGGGTGTGGACGTGGGCGCAGCCACCTTGATGGTGATCGTGGACGCCGATCGCTTCGGCGTATCGTCGTTGCACCAGTTGCGCGGGCGGGTGGGCCGGGGATCGGACCCGGGCCTGTGCCTACTCGTTACGGCCGCCGAGCCCGACACGGCTCCGATCGAGCGCCTGGCGGCCGTGGCCGCCACCACCGACGGCTTCGAATTGAGCGAGATCGACCTGCGGGCGCGCAAGGAGGGCGACGTGCTGGGCGTCTCGCAGTCCGGCCGGGCGAATTCGCTGCGCCTGCTGTCGGTGCTCGACGACGCCGCTGTGATCGAGCAGGCGAGGGAGGCCGCCGAGCGGCTGTTGGCGGCCGATCCCGACCTGGAGCAAGCGGCGGCGCTGCGCTCGGCGCTCGACCGCCTGGCCGACAGCGACGCATCGGACTACCTGGACAAGGCGTGACCAGGATCGTCGCCGGCGTGGCTCGCGGCAGGCTGCTCGCGGTCCCGCCGGGCAAGGGGACCCGACCGACTTCGGATCGAGTGCGAGAGGCCGTGTTCTCGGCGCTTGGGCACCGCCTCGCGGGCGATTGGTCGGACACGGCCGTCCTGGACTGTTTCGCCGGCAGCGGCGCGATGGCGCTGGAGGCGGTGTCGCGAGGGGCGCCAGCGGCGCTGCTCGTCGAGCGCGACAAACGCGCCGCGGCCGTCGCGCGGCGCAACGTCGACATCGTGGCGAGCGGCGTCGCCGGCGACGCGCAGGGGACGGTCCAGGCGGTGCCGCAGATCCGGGTCGCCACGCTGGACGCATGGCGGCTCGGGGAGCGCCCCGTCGTTGCGCCCTGGCTGCCGGCCGTGGGGCTGCTCGTCCTCGATCCGCCGTATGCCGACTCCGACACCCAGCTCGCTGGTCTGCTGGCGCACCTCGTGGCCGGCGACTGGCTCGGCCCCGGGGCAGTGGCGGTGGTCGAACGGTCCGCGCGGAGTGCCTTCGCGTGGCCCGCTGGTTGGGTGCCCGACACGCAGCGCCGATACGGCGACACGCAGATATTCCTAGGTTTCCTGGCAAAGTCCGGTTAACTGGTGTCTCCGTGACAGCACGGAACCTCGGCACCGCCGATGGCCAACGCGCGAGGAGCGACATGCGACGAGCTGTATGCCCGGGCTCGTTCGACCCGGTCACCAACGGCCACCTGGACATCATCGCCCGCGCATCGGAGTTGTTCGACGAGGTCATCGTCGCCGTGTTGGTGAACCCCAACAAGCAGGGCCTGTTCAGCATCCCCGAGCGCATCGAGATCCTGGAAGCAGTCACGAAGGACCTGGACAACGTGGTTGTGGGGGACTTTCGCGGACTGCTCGTGGATTTCTGCCGCGACAACGGAATCAAGTCGATCGTGAAGGGCCTGCGCGCCGTCAGCGACTTCGACTACGAGTTGCAGATGGCCCAGATGAATCGGCGGCTGGCTGGCGTCGATACGGTCTTCATGTCGACGAACCCGCTCTATTCGTTCCTCTCGTCGAGTCTGATCAAGGACGTTGCCACTCATGGCGGCGACGTCACGGGACTGGTTCCGGACCTGGTCGTGGCCCGGCTGAACGAGCAGATCCCGCCGCGGAAGGCGCAGGCCTGAGGATGGAGATCATCGATCGGCTCGACGACGTGGCCGACCTGGTGGAGACCGCCAAGGCCCTGCCCCTGTCGCAGTCGTGCATGATTCCGCGGGCTGAGCTCCTGGACCTGATCGAGGATGCGAGGGCGTCGCTGCCGGAGAGTCTGCAGCAAGCCGAGCAGATTCTGATCCGGCGCGATCAGATCGTGTCCGACGCGCAGGACCAGGCCGAGCGGATGGTCTCCGAGGCTGAGCGCAATGCTGCAGCGTTGATGTCCGCCGCCGAGGATCAGGCGACCAACGTCGCGGACTCCGCCGGCCGGCACGCGCAGGCCACCCTCGAGACCGCGCGCACCGATGCCGACACCATCGTGGCCGATGCTCAGGATCGCGCCGTGCGCACCGTTGCCGATGCCGAGGACCACGCCGACCGGCTCGTGAGCGATGCCGAGGACCGCGCCCAGCGCATGGTGGCCAGTCACACCATCGTCACCACGGCCAAGGACGAGGCGATGGGGATCGTCTCGGAAGCTCGCGGCAAGGCCGAGATGATCCTCAACCACGCGAAGCGGCGCGCGGCAGCGTTGCTGGGCGGCGCCGAGAAGGCCGCCTCGGCGGCGCTCGAGGAGTTGCGGGCGGGATCTGCCGAACTTGCCGTGGCGGTCGAGCCGGTCGTGGTCGACCTGGGGATGGAGTCCAGCTACGCACGCCGCGAGAGTGGTCGTGCGCCCCGATCGACCCGGGCCGCGGCCGGCGCCGACGACTTCTTCGATCTGGAGGCCCTCGGCGGACTCGACGGCGCTCCGGGTGGTTACCGCTGATCGAGCGGCACCCTAGAATCGCGGCATGAAGGATCCAGCCGACCCCTACGTGCTCGACGTCCACGACTTCCGCCGCGCCGGTGACTCCCGGCGGGTGGAACGCGTCGTGCCTGCGCCGGCGGAGTTGGGCAACCCGGTGATCACTGTGCCGCCGGATTCTCAGGTTGACCTCGACTTGCTCCTCGAGAGCGTTGTCGAGGGTGTCCTGGTGGACGGTGCCGTGCGCTATCGGGCGGTGGGGGAGTGCAGCCGCTGCCTCGAGCCGCTGGCCGAACAGCGCGAGGCGCCGGTGTCGCAGCTGTACCTGTGGGA
Organism: Candidatus Nanopelagicales bacterium; assembly: GCA_044326505.1. GTDB lineage: Bacteria > Actinomycetota > Actinomycetes > S36-B12 > UBA10799 > JACJWR01. The sequence goes on from JBIRBF010000089.1 coordinate 3,145, forward strand.
ACCGGCCGAGCAGGGCGAGGACGATGATCTGCTGCCTGTGATCACGCGTGAAGGCCTGCTCGACCTCGAACCCGAGGTGCGCGACGCCATCGTTCTCGACCTGCCGCTGGCCCCGGTATGCCGCGAGGACTGCCCCGGCCTCTGCGCGGAATGCGGCATTCGGCTGGCAGACGACCCGCAGCATGGCCACGAGCAGACGGATCCGAGGTGGGCCGGCCTCGCAGGCGTGTTGGACGAGCCCGGTGACTCGGCCGACTCGCCCGGATCCGCTGAGGCCTAGGGCGACGCCGCGCCAGCACGGTCCATGGGTCATACTTGGCCCAGGTGTCTATGTGCGCCGCGGGCCGTCGTGCCCGCGGGGAGCCTGCACCGGCTCCCGACGCGCGCCAGCACAGACCGCATGATCGTGACGAGAGGACTTATCGTGGCCGTTCCCAAGCGAAAGATGTCGCGCAGCAACACCCGTTCGCGTCGCTCGCAGTGGAAGACGAGCGCGCCGACGCTGGTGGCGTGCGAGCGCTGCAAGGCCCCGAAGCTTCCGCACACGGCCTGCCCGGAGTGCGGGACTTACGCGAAGCGCCAGGTCCTCGACGTCTGATCCGCGCATGCCGGGGCGGACGGCGGTCGAATCAGAGGTTGCCCGAGCAATCGGACGGGTATTGGACGTCGACCCTGGGGTCGTGCGCCACGACACCCCGCTGGCCGATCTCGGGGCGGATGCGGTCGCGCTGCTCGCGATCGTCGACGCGCTGCGGCAGTCAGGTGTATCTGTGGCGGTGGACTCATCGGATGTCGCCGACGCGGTGCGGGGCGCGCGCACGGCCGGCGAGTTGATGAACGCCGTTGAGGCGTCGGCGAGCGCGTCGACCATCGAGTCCGGCGATTCCGCCGAGGTATCGGCTTGAGCCCGCGCCGCAAACGCCAGAACCACACTGGGGATTCCCGCGCCGACGTGCAGGCGATGATGGCTGCACGAACGGAGGCGCTGGCCGACCTCGGCGCGGCGATGGGGGTGCAGGTCGCTCCTGATCTGCTCGACACCGCACTGACCCACAGGTCCTACGCCATTGAGAACGAGGGTTCCGCCGACTACGAGCGATTGGAGTTGCTCGGCGACTCCGTGCTTGGCTTCGTCGTCACTGCCGAATTGTTCGCCCGCCATCAGGATGCGCCTGAGCGGTCGCTGGCGCGCATGCGTCAGGCGGTTGTGTGCACCTCGGCGCTAGCCGAAGTCGGCCGGACCTTGGGCGTGGGGTCGTGCCTTCGCCTCGGACATGGCGAACGGCGTACCGGGGGTGCGGAGAAGTCGGGGATCCTCGCTGATGCGGTGGAGGCGATTATCGCGGCCATCTACCTGGACCTCGGTCCAGACGATGTGCGCCGCTTCGTGCTCGGGGCGTTCGCCCCGCTGATGGACCGGGCCGCCGAGCTGGGTCCGGGGCTGGACTGGAAGTCGAGCCTGCAGGAGCGGGCCGGCGAGCTGGGCCTGCCGCCGCCGCGCTACGAGGTGTCTGCCGACGGTCCGGACAACGAGCGCGTGTTCGATGCCGTCGTCTGGCTGGGCGATGAGCCCCTCGGGCGCGGTACCGGCAGCAACAAGAAGACGGCCGAGGTGGGGGCCGCTGCGCAGGCCTACGAGTCGCTCGCCGACCGCGCGATCTGATGCCCGAGCTGCCTGAGGTCGAGGTGGTGCGCGGCGGACTGGAGCGCTGGGTGGTGGGGCGGACCGTCGGGTCGGTGGATGTAGCCGGCCACAGAACTGTCCGGCGTCACGAAGGCGGCCCGGCCGACTTCGTCGGTAGGATCGCTGGCCGCACCATCCTTGCCGCCCAGCGCCGCGGCAAGTTCCTGTGGCTTCCGCTGGGTGAGGCGGATCAGTGCTCCGAGGAGAGCGACGAGGCGCTGGTCGCCCACCTCGGGATGAGCGGGCAGCTGGTGCTGCCGCCGAACGAGGCGCCTGCTGAGGTGCACCTGCGGGCTCGGATCACGTTCGCCGATGAGGGTCGCGCCCTGCGGTTCGTCGACCAGCGGACCTTCGGCTGGCTGGCAGTGGAGTCGCTGGTCCGCGGTGCCGGCGATCGGCTGGTCCCCACCTCTGTGGCGGCCATTGCGGCCGATCCGATGGAGGAGTCCTTCGACGTGGGCGCCGTGGGGCGTGCGCTGCGTCGTCGGCGGCAGCCGGTCAAGGCGGCGCTGCTCGACCAGCAGCTGGTGTCCGGCATCGGCAACATCTATGCCGACGAAGCCCTGTGGCGGGTGCGGCGCAACTGGGCGACGCCGTCTGACCGTCTGCGCCAGGCCGACGCCGTCGCAGTTCTGGGCGCGGCGACCGAGGTGATGACTGAGGCGCTGGCCGCTGGCGGTACCAGCTTCGACAGCCTCTATGTGAACGTCAACGGCAGCAGCGGCTACTTCGCCCGCAGCCTGCGCGCGTACGGCCGCGAGGGGCAGCCTTGCGACCGCTGCGGCGCGCCTATCGTGCGGGAGCACTTCGGCAATCGTTCGTCCTTTCGGTGCCCGCAGTGCCAGCGCCGCCCGCGTCGGGTGTGACGGGCGTCGCATGTCGGAATGTTGTATCGGACGGATATATTGGGGTGAGTAGTTCCGCCCCCACGTCCAAGGAGTCCGATGGCCCGCGTCCTCTACACCGCCGATGCCGATCCGGCAGTTGCCGCGGCTCAGCTCGCCTCCCTGCGCGGCCGCGTGCGGGAGTTGGAGGCCGAGGTGGAGCAGCTGCGCGCCGAACTCCTGGCCCGCCACCTGGACCAGGAGCTGCGCCTCGTGGCGGTCGCCCCGGCCGTCGTCGGCTGAAGCCGCGCGCCGCGGCCGGCCCGCTCGCCCGGCCCAGTTACGCTGACGGTTCAGCGCCGTCGTTCGCGGGAGCCCGCACGTGTACCTGAAGTCCCTCACCCTGCGCGGGTTCAAGTCGTTCGCCTCGGCAACGACCCTGATCTTCGAGCCGGGCATCACCTGCGTCGTCGGGCCCAACGGCTCGGGCAAGTCCAATGTGGTCGATGCCATCGCGTGGGTGATGGGAGAACAGGGCGCCAAGACTCTGCGCGGCGGCAAGATGGAGGACGTCATCTTCGCGGGCACCTCCGGCCGCGCGCCTCTGGGCCGCGCCGAGGTCGCCCTCACGATCGACAACTCCGACGGGGCCCTGCCGATCGACTACGCCGAGGTGACCATCACGCGGACGATGTTCCGCAGCGGTGGTTCGGACTACCAGATCAACGGCGAGCCCTGCCGGCTGCTGGACGTCCAAGAACTGTTGTCGGACTCCGGCATCGGGCGCGAGATGCACGTCATCGTCGGCCAGGGCCGACTCGATGCCATCCTGCGGGCCACCCCCGAGGAGCGGCGCGGCTTCATCGAGGAGGCCGCAGGCGTCCTCAAGCACCGCAAGCGCAAAGAAAAGGCCCTGCGCAAGCTCGATGCCATGCAGGCCAACCTCACCCGGGTATCGGACTTGGCCACAGAGCTGCGCCGGCAGCTCAAACCCCTGGGCCGGCAGGCGGAGCTGGCCCGTCGGGCAGCCGTCATCCAGGCTGACCTGCGCGACGCCCGCCTCAGGCTGCTCGCCGATGAGGTCGTCACCTTGACCGTCGCACTGGCCAAGGAGGAAGCCGACGAGGCCGAGCTGCGCCAGCGGCGGGCCACTGTGGAGGCCTCGCTGGCAGCGGCGCGGGAACGCGAGACGGAGTTGGAAGAGGCCATCACGGCCGACGCGCCCCTCCAAGTGCGCAGCCAGGAGGCCTACGTCGCGCTTGCCGCTCTGCGGGAGCGCTTTGCCGGCCTGCGCTCGCTCGCGGCCGAGCGCCTGCGTGGCGCCGAGGGTCCGGTGCAGCTCGAGGCAGGACCGGACCCCGAGGAGTTGGAGCGGCAGGCCGCGGCCGCCCGCGCGGAAACCGCCCAGCTCGCCGAGGAGTTGGAGCGCGGCACGGCTGAACTGACCCGGCGCGGGGTGCAGCGACGCGACGCCGAGCGCGCGCTCTCGGCGGCCGAGGCGGGCGTGCACGCGGCGCGCAGGTCGATCTCGGAGCGGCGGGAACGGCTCGCGAAACTGCGGGGTAGCGTGACCGCGGCACAGACCAAGGTGGACAGTCGTACGGCCGAGATCGCTCGGCTGATCGCGGTCATCGACGAGGCCAAAACGCGCGCGGACGATGCCGAGCGGGCGCATCGGGAGCGCGAGCAGCAGCCGGGGGAAGCCCTCGCGGAGGATGGCGAGTGCCCGAAGGTGGCGGACCTGGCCGCCGCGATCGAGGCTGCCCGCGCAGGTTTGGCCGAGGTCGAAGCGGAGCTCTCCGCTGCTCGGGCGGCGGAGGCGGCGGCTGGCCGCGAAGCGGCGGCGGCCGCAGCGCGGGCCGAGGCACTCCGGGCTGGGCTGGCGCGCAAGGACGGCTCGGCCGCACTGCTGGCCGACGGCGCCGGGATCGACGGGGTGCTGGGCCGTGTCGCCCAGCTCATCTCCGTGGAGCACGGCCACGAGGTCGCCATCGGCGCAGCCCTGGGCGCGGTGGCCGATGCCGTGGCGGTGGCGGACTCCTCGGCTGCGGTGGCGGCTCTCGCGGCGGTGACTCGGGCCGACGGCGGGCGCACCCATCTGCTCGTGGCGGCGGACGACCCCGCCGACGGACCGTGGCCGGACTTGCCGCCGGGTGCCGTCTACGCGATCGACGTCGTGACGGCCGAGCCGAGGCTGCGCTCGGCGCTGCTGCGGCTGTTGCGGCGGGTCGCGATCGTTTCTGACGTCGCCTCGGCCCGGCGACTGATCGCCCAGGCGGATGTCGTGGCAGTCACCGCCGCTGGCGAGGTCCTCAGCCTGGGCTGGGCGGCGGCCGGAACGGCCGAGAGCCTGCTGGAGGTGAAGGCTGCGCTGGACGCCGCCGAGGCGGAGGCGGGCGCCGCCGCCGGCCAGCGCGAGGCAATGGCTGCGAACCTCGCCGCTGCGGGTCAGCGACACTCGGCGGCCGTGGCCCGCCTGGAGGAAGCACGATCGGCCAAGCAGATCGAGGATGCCCGGCTGGCCGCGATCGCCAAGGAACTCGGAGGTCTGGGCGCGGCCGCCACCGCGGCCCGCAACGAAGTCGTGCGCAGCGAGCGCGCCTTGGCCCAGGCGCAGGAACAGGTGCAGGCGGATCGAGCCGCGCAAGAGGCGTTGCAGCAGCGCCTTGCCGCAGCGGAGGCAGAACCGTCGCCGGCCGAGCCGGACGAGTCCGTGATTGTCGAGGCCAAGGCCGGCGTCGAGGCGGCGCGGACGGCTGAAGTGGAGGCCCGGCTCACGGTGCGGACCGCCGAGGAGCGCCATCGGGTGATGGGTGCCAAGGCTGGCGAAATCGCGGCCGGAGCAGCCGGCGTGCGCCGTCGTCGGGCGCGCGCGGTAGAGCAGCAGCGGCAGCGACAGGCGCGGGCCCAGGCGGCGCGGGCGGTGCTCGAGACTTTGGATCGGGTGGAGCCGTCGGTGGCGTCGGCAGCGGCGCAGGCACAGGCCGACCGCGCTGCCACTGAGCGTGTGAAGGTCGAGCGAGACGCGGAACTGCGCACAATCCGCGCGGCGATCCGCGATTCCCTCGTCGAGAGCGACCGTCTCAACGATTCCGTGCATCGCGACGAGTTGGCCAAAGCCCAGCAGCGGGTGCGCATCGAGGCGGCGCAGGACAAGGCACTTGGGGAGTTCGGCATCGATGCGGCGGCGCTGGTTGCCGAGTATGGTCCGGAGCAGCTGGTGCCGCCGTCCGGCGTGGCGGCGGGCGATGCCGAGGATCTGGACCCGGACGCCCCCGAGCCCACCGCAGTGCCGTACATCCGGGAGCAGCAGGAGGCGCGGCTGCGCAAAGCCGAGCGGGAACTGGCGGCCCTGGGGCGGGTGAACCCGCTGGCGCTGGAGGAGTTCGCCGCGCTGCAGGAGCGTCAGGCATTCCTCACCGAGCAGCTCGAGGACCTCAAGCGCAGTAAGGCAGACCTGCTCGGCATCGTGTCCGATGTGGACGAGCGGGTGAAGACGGTGTTCGCAGAGGCCTTCGCAGACGTCGCGGAACAGTTCACCGGGGTCTTCTCGCGGCTCTTTCCGGGCGGCGAGGGCCGGCTGGTGCTGACAGATCCGGACGACATGCTCAACACCGGCATCGAAGTCGAGGCGCGGCCCGCCGGCAAGCGGGTCAAGCGACTCAGCCTGCTCAGCGGCGGCGAGCGCTCGCTGACCGCGGTGGCGTTCCTGGTGTCCCTGTTCAAGGCTCGACCCAGCCCGTTCTACCTGCTCGACGAGGTCGAGGCGGCGCTCGACGACGTCAACCTCGGTCGACTCATCGGCATCATGGAGGAATTGCGCGGGACGAGCCAGCTGCTGGTCATCACCCACCAGAAGCGGACGATGGACATCGCCGACGCGCTCTACGGCGTGACAATGCGCGACGGCGTGTCGCAGGTGATCAGCCAGCGCATGCGCGAGTTGGTCTAGCCGCGGGGACGCACCCGAAAGGTGCGTGTGCGGCGGTGGGAGGATAGGTGTCCGTGAACACCCTTGTCATCGTTCTGATCGTCCTCGCAGTAGTGCTCGTCGCTGGCGGCGCCACCTACGGCATCGTCCGTTCGCGGCGCAACCGCTCCATCTCGGCGCCGCCGCCGCGCCCGGGGATTGACTACACCCCTGGTGTCGGCGACGACGCCAGCACGCCGCGTGACACCGATCGGCGGGGGGTCACCGACGTCGGCCTGCCCGGTGCCGGGACCGATCTGCTCGAGCCCGGTGAGGTCGTCGAGGCCGAGGTCGTCGAAGTCGTCCCGACCATCGAGGTGCCGGCACCGGCCGCCGGCCGCTGGATCCGGCTCAAGGCCCGTCTGGCGCGCTCCAACAGCGCTTTGGGCAAGGCCCTGCTGCTGCTGCTCAGCGGCGACGACATCGACGAGGCCACCTGGGAGGAGGTCGAGGACACGCTGATCATGAGCGACCTTGGCGTCGGACCGGCCCAGGAACTGGTCGAGAAGCTGCGCACACAGGTCCGCGTCGAGGGGACGTCGGACCCTGCCCGGGTCAAAGCGATGCTGCGCGCGGACCTGATCGAGATCGTGGACCCCTCGATGGACCGCACCCTGCACGTGCGGGCCGACGGGGTGCCGGCGGTCATGCTCATGGTCGGGGTGAACGGCACCGGCAAGACCACTACCACCGGCAAGATCGCTCGACTGCTGATCGCCGAGGACCGCAGCGTCGTTCTGGGTGCGGCCGACACCTTTCGGGCCGCCGCGTCGGAGCAGCTGCAGACGTGGGGCGACCGGGTGGGGGCGACCGTCGTGCGCGGCCCCGAGGGCTCCGACCCCGCCGCGATCGCCTTCGACGCGGTCAAGGACGGCCTCGACGAGGGCGTCGACGTCGTGATCATCGACACCGCCGGGCGCCTGCACACCAAGGTCGGCCTCATGGACGAGCTCGGCAAGGTCAAGCGGGTGGCCGAGAAGCAGGCGCCGGTCACCGAGGTGCTGCTGGTCCTCGACGCCACCACCGGGCAGAACGGCCTCACCCAGGCGCGGGTGTTCGCCGAGGTGGTGGACGTGACCGGGATCGTGCTGACCAAGCTCGACGGCACGGCCAAGGGCGGCATCGTCGTGTCCGTTCAGCGCGAGCTGGGCGTGCCCGTGAAGCTCGTCGGCCTCGGTG
>JBIRBF010000147.1:0-6896 GCA_044326505.1 Candidatus Nanopelagicales bacterium
AGCAAGTCGCCGAGATCCACGAGGCAGCCGTGCTCGAGGACCGAGCAGACCTGTTCGTGGAAACGGCCGACGATGTCGCCGCAGACACCGTCAAGGCGTGGAAGGCGGGCAAGGAGGTCGTCTACTCCCCCAAGGTCCTACGCGCGGTGATGGGCACCATGAAAGTCCTGCCGCGGCCGATCTTCCGGATCGTCAGCGCACGTTAACAGCGCGTAACTTGACGCGCACACGCGCGAGTCGCACCCTGCGCACTCGTTGAGGCCCCTATGCTCGGCTCCGTTCCGGCGCCTGCGGAGGGAGCACCCACTCGTGCGCACACGACTAGTCGGAGCGCTGGCGCTCGTCGCCGCGCTCCTGTCGTTGATAGGTCTCGGCGCGTCGCCGGCCTCGGCGACCTCGCCGATGGCCGATGGCAGCGGCCAGACCGCTGTCCGCGGGGCAATGCTCGCCCCTGACAGGTCGCCCATCCCGAACGTGGGGATTCAGGTCATAAACTCCAGCGCGGTCACGTCACCCGACGGCACCACCATTGCTGTCGGCGCGTTCGTCAAAGAAGCGCGCACTGGAGCAGACGGCGCCTGGCGGGTGGAGCTCCCGGGTGGGGGCCGCTACGACGTGGCTGTGCTGCAGGACACCTTGCCGCAGGGGATCTCGCTGGCCAACACGTCGCAGTCCTCACGCAACATCGACGTCCTCACCGGCAACACCGGCACCGTCCTATTCAAGACCTCCGACGGGCAGTCCCCCGATGAGGGCGCCCAACCCGCCGGTAACCGCGCCCTGCAGCTCACGCTCGACGGCATCCTCTTCGGCCTCATCATCGCCCTGGCCGCCATCGGGCTCTCGCTGATCTTCGGCACGACTGGCCTGACGAACTTCTCGCACGGCGAGCTCATCACGCTCGGCGCCATCTCCGCGTACTTCTTCAACGCGATCCTGCACCTGCCGTTCATCCTGGCCGCCGCACTGTCCGTGCTCGTCTGCGGCATCCTCGGCGGGATCCAGGACCGGCTGCTCTGGCGCAAGCTGCGCAAGCGCGGCACGGGGTTGATCGCCATGCTCGTGGTGAGCATCGGCTTCGGCATCCTGCTGCGCTACGTGTTCCTGTTCTGCTTCGGCGGCTCGACCAAGCAGTTCGACGCGTACGGAGGCCAGGCCGGCATCGAGATCGGGCCGGTGGTGATCACGCCGAAGGCAGCCATCGGCGCGGTGGTGGCGATCGTGTTCCTGCTGGCCACGGCCTTCTGGCTGTTGCGCTCACGCTCGGGCAAGGCGAGCCGCGCGATCTCGGACAACCCTGCCCTGGCCAGCGCCTCGGGCATCGACGTCGAGCGGGTCATCAACCAGGTCTGGATCTTCGGCGCCGCCCTGGCTGCGCTCGCCGGCATCCTGTACAGCCTCAGCAACGGGGTCTCATGGATCGAGGGCTTCCAGATGCTGCTGCTCGTCTTCGCCGGCGTCACGCTGGGCGGACTCGGAACGGCCTTCGGCGCCATCATCGGCTCGCTGATCGTGGGCGTCATGATTCAGGTGTCCACGGTGTTCGTCCCGCCGGAGCTGAAGAACGTCGGGGCACTTGTGATCCTCATCGTCATCTTGCTGATCAGGCCACAGGGCATCCTGGGTCGACGCGAGCGCGTGGGCTGAGGGAAGGAGCGCAGTCATGGATTGGGGCAATATCCTCAGCCAGAGCATCACCCAGGGTCTCGGGGTGCTCGCCGTCATCTACGCCCTGGCCGCGATTGGGCTGAACGTGCAGTTCGGCTACACGGGCCTGCTCAACTTCGGCCAAGCCGGGTTCCTGGCAGTCGCCGCGTACGGCCTGGCCGTCACGATCGTGATGTTCGAGTTGCCGCTCTGGGTGGGTGTGATCGTCGGAATCGTGGCGGCGATCCTGCTGGCCCTGTTGCTCGGCATACCGACGCTGCGTCTTCGTGCGGACTACCTGGCCATCGTGACGATCGCCGCCGCCGAGATCATCCGGCTGCTCGTCCGCTCCGTGACGTTCCGCGACCTGTTCGGCGGCTCCGACGGCATCAACGAGTTCGCCGACGACTTCTTCGCGATCTCTCCGTTCTCCGGCGGCGTGCGATTCGGCCCCATCGACCTGAGCCGCAACGACCTCTGGGTGGTCGTCGTCGGCTGGGTGCTCGTGGCGCTCAGCTGCCTGCTCGTGTGGCTGCTCATGCGCTCGCCCTGGGGCCGAGTGATCAAGGCGATCCGCGAGGACGAGGACGCCGTACGCAGCCTCGGCAAGAACGTCTACTTCTACAAGATGCAGGCGCTGATCATCGGCGGCGTGCTGGGCTGCCTGGGCGGGTTCATCTTCGCCGTCGGCTTCCAGTCGGTGCAGCCGGACTCGTACTCCACCGACCTCACCTTCTTCGCCTACGCCGTCCTGATCCTCGGTGGCGCCGGGCGCGTGCTCGGACCGGTGCTGGGCGCCGTGGTGTTCTGGTTCCTGCTGGTGTTCATCGATGGCGCACTCTCCGGAGCAGTCGCAGACGGCACCATCACGTTCATCCGCAACGACCAGGTGGGCCAAGTGCGGTACTGGATCCTGGGATTGTCGCTCATGCTCTTGATGATCTACCGCCCGCAAGGGATCCTCGGGGACAAGAAGGAGTTGGCTCTGGATGCCCGATAAGCGCACACCCAAGAAGGCGCCGCCCCCACCGGCTGGCGGTGCCAGGCAGGCGGCTGCCGATCTGGCCACCGCGGAACTCATCAACGGCCAGCCCGCCGGCAAACGGCGGGCCCGTGAAGCCCTGGCCGACGTGGCCCACGAGCCGGGGGCGAGCAAACCCGACCCGATCCTGGTGGCCGACGGCATCGTGCGCAGGTTCGGCGGCCTCGTGGCCGTCAACGTTGATCACCTCGAGGTGCAGCGCGGGGCCATCACGGCCCTGATCGGCCCCAACGGCGCGGGGAAGACCACCTTCTTCAACCTGCTCACTGGGTTCGACCAGCCCAACGAGGGCCGCTGGCAGTTCAATGGGGTCGAGCTCAAGGGCAAGGCCGCGTACAAGGTGGCGCGGCTCGGCATGGTGCGCACCTTCCAGTTGACGAAGGCGCTCAGCCGCATGAAGGTCATCGACAACATGGCCCTCGGCGCGACGGGCCAGCGAGGTGAGCGCTTCCTGACAGCGCTGATCCCGGGGCTCTGGCGCCGGCAGGAGCGTGCGATCGAGGCCAAGGCGGACGGCATCCTCAAGCAGTTCAAGCTCGACACCAAGCGGGGCGAATTCGCGGGCTCGTTGTCGGGTGGCCAGCGCAAACTGCTCGAGATGGCCCGGTCGCTCATGACCGACCCCGACCTGGTGATGCTCGACGAGCCCATGGCCGGCGTGAACCCGGCCCTGACGCAGTCGCTGCTCGGCCACATCATGGACCTGCGCGAGCAGGGCATGACCGTTGTGTTCGTCGAGCACGACATGGACGTGGTGCGGACTATCAGCGACTGGGTGGTCGTGATGGGCCAGGGGAAGATCATCGCCGAGGGTCCGCCGGACGCCGTGATGAGCAACCCGGCCGTCATCGACGCCTACCTGGGCACCCACCACGACAAGGCCTTGACCGCGACCGGAGAGTCGCTGTCGTACTCGGAGATGGAGTAGTGACGTGAGCGTCTCCCCCGACGACCCCGCTGAGTTCGAACGTGAGATCGACCTGGATGCATCCCAGCGCGGCGGCCACCGGCGCCACGAGGGCTCAACGGCGCATCAGGATCGCGGAGAGCACGAGGAGAAGTCCAAGGGCGCCGTCGTGCGCATGGACGAGATCGTGGCCGGGTACATCCCAGGGGTGAACATCATCAACGGCGCCGACCTGTACGCCCAGAAGGGCGAGCTCGTCGGCATCATCGGCCCTAACGGCGCCGGCAAGTCCACCCTGCTCAAGGCGCTGTTCGGCCTGGTCAAGGTGAGCTCAGGTCGCGTGACACTGGGCGACGAGGACATCACCAACATGCGGGCCGACGAGCTGGTCGCCCGCGGGATCGGCTTCGTGCCGCAGACGAACAACGTGTTCCCGTCGCTGACGATCGAGGAGAACCTGCAGATGGGCTGCTTCCAGCGGCCTGCGGCGTTCGCCGAACGATTCGAGTTCGTCTCCGGGCTGTTCCCTGCCTTGTCCGACCGGCGCAAGCAACGCGCCGGATCGCTGTCGGGCGGCGAGCGGCAGATGGTGGCCATGGGGCGCGCGCTCATGATGGACCCGTCGGTGCTGCTGCTCGACGAGCCGAGTGCGGGGCTGTCGCCGGTGCTGACCGACGAGGCTTTCGTCCGCGTCAAGGAGATCAACGCCACCGGGGTGACCGTGATCATGGTGGAGCAGAATGCTGCGCGCTGCCTGCAGATCGTCGACCGAGCGTATGTGCTGGATCAGGGCCGCAATGCCTACACGGGCACTGGACGAGCCCTGGCGAACGACCCCAAGGTCATCGAGCTCTACCTGGGCACCCTGGCCAAGGCCTAGTCGATCCGCGACGGTTTCGCTGGTTGCCCACCGGTCGAGCACCGGGGAGGGCCGGAACACCGTGTCCGCCGCCCGACAAGTTGAAGCCACGCCGACCAGGTGGGAACCAACAGGATCATCACGCACTATCGGCGCGGCGCAGCACATCGGGTGCAGCGCATCGCGATCGGCTCCACGACTGCCGCAGGCATCCACAGCGGCAGACCGGTCAGACCGGGGGGCAGTCCAGGGCCGCGCAGGGCGCAGATGCTCCCCTAGGCACGTGTGTGGGGCCCCGTCCACATTGGACGGGGCCCCACACACGTGCTTGCGGCGGTTCGCCGCTCTGCGTCAGCTGGCGCTGGCGCTGGCGCCGCCCGACGCGCCGCCCGAGGCCTTCGGGACGTCCGCGACGACGGTGTTCTGCAGCGTGTACTTGTTGTCCGGGCCGAACACGTACACGCCCATGGCGGCACGGCTCGGGTCGCCGTTGGCGTCGAGGTTGATCGGACCCGACTGGCCTTCGTAGTTGATGGTCTTGCCGGCGTTGAGCAACGCGAGGCAAGCGGTGAAGGTGTTGCAGACCTCACCCTCGTTGTTCGCCCCGGAGACCTTCGCGATGTTCTGCGAGATGGCAGTACCCGAGTCGTTCTTGCCGAAGATGGCCGCGAGCGCGATCAGGTTGACCGCGTCGTAGGACTCGGCAGCGTAGGAGAAGTCCTGCAGGTTGGCGTTGACCGTCTTGAGCTGCGCCTGGAAGGCCTCTGAGGGCTTGGCGCCGGGCGTAGTGCCCTTGACCCCGGTCATCGTGCCCTCTGGCAGGCCCTCGGCCAGCGTGTTGGACAGGTTGCCGTCCACCAGGTAGAGCTGCGTCTGCTGCGGGCCGACGCCCTGCTTGATGAGCTCCTGCAGGATCTTCTTCGACTCGTCGAAGCCGATCAGGACGATGCCGTCGGGGTTGGTGGCCTTGCACTTGCCCACCTCGGCCTCGAAGGACGCAGCCTTCGGGTCGTAGATGATCGTGTCGGTGACATTGCCGCCGCTCTCGGTGAACACCTGGTCGACGACCTTTGCCAGGCCCTCACCGTAGGCGTCCTGCATCGCCATGATGCAGATGTTCTGCTTGCCGTCGGCAAGCGCCTGGTCGGCGAGCACCTTGCCCTGCAGCGTGTCCGGCGGCGCGGTGCGGAAGTACAGGCCCTCGTCCGGGTAGTCGGTCAGTTTGGTCGAGGTGTTGGCCGGCGAGACCATCACAACACCGGCGTTGGTGACCTTGTCGATGACCGACAGCGTGACCGAGGAGGACGCAGCGCCGACGATCGCGTCGACGCCCTGCGAGATCTCGCGGTCCACGGTCTGGGCGGCGATGTTGGTGGACGTGTCGCCGGAGTCACCGGTGACCGACTCGACCGGCTTGCCGTTAACGCCGCCGGCTGCGTTGATCTCTTGCACGGCCAGGTCGACGCCGGCGAACTCCGGCGGGCCGAGAAAGGCCAGCGAGCCCGTCTGCGGCAGCAGGGTGCCGACCTTGAGCGAGCCATCGCCTGACGAAGCCGCCGATGCACTGCTCGAACCGCCGCTACTGGCGCTGTTGCCGCTGCACGCGGCGAGTGCCAGCCCAACGGTACCGAGCACCACGGCGGACTGAACGACCTTGGACCGGGTCATGTGTCCTCCTTGAGTGGATGGGGATCCCTGGGTGGGAGCCGCCCGCCATGAGCGGCGGATAGGTGAAATTAACAGCCGCAAGGACTCTTGACTGATGAAGGGCCCCGGCGTGTTCGCAAACCAGTTCACAAGATCATCGCGATGTGCACCGCAAGGACGCCACGAATTGGCTCAGCCGCGGTCCCCCTCGGCCAGGATCGCCTCCGCCACGACCGCCATGCTCGTGCGCCGATCCATTGCCGTGCGGCGCAGCCAGGCGAACGCGGCCTCCTCGTCCAACCCGAGCCGTGCCGAGACGACGGACTTGGCGCGCTCGATCACCTTGCGCTCGGCCAGCCGGGTGTGCAGGTCCCGTACCTGGGAGCTCAACTCGGCGATATCGCGGCTGCGGGCCAGCGCCATCTCGATGGCCGGGACCAGGTCGCCCGGGGACACGGGCTTGACCAGATATGCCCCTGCCCCGGCGTCCCGGGCGCGTTCGACCAGGTCGCGCTCGCCGTAGGCGGTGAGCATGACCACGGCGGTGGAGCCCTGCTGCCTGATCAACTCCGCGGCCGTGAGGCCGTCCATCACGGGCATCCGGACGTCGAGCAGCACCACGTCCGGCGCTGACTGCGCCACGAGTGCGACCGCCGCCTCACCCGTGGCAGCCTGGCCCACCACCTCGTAGCCGGCCTCGGCGAGCATCTCGACCAGATCGGTGCGGATGAGCGCCTCGTCCTCCGCGACCACGACCGTCACCGCCATGGCCCCCAGGGTAGGCTGGCCCACGC
>JBIRBF010000150.1:0-6735 GCA_044326505.1 Candidatus Nanopelagicales bacterium
GCGAACGGCAACTCGCCGGTGAGCAGCTCGAAAAGCAGGACACCCGCGCTGTAGACGTCGCTGCGCTCGTCGCCGATCCCGGTCTGCGCCTGCTCGGGTGCGAGGTACGCGGCGGTTCCCATGAACGTGCCAGGTCCACCGCCGCTGGCCTGCGGGTCGGCCAGCGCCCGGGCCAGGCCGAAGTCGGTCATCTTCGCCAGTCCGCCAGCAGTGACGAGCACGTTCTCGGGTTTGACGTCACGGTGCACGATGCCCGCACCGTGCGCGGCCGCCAGCGCAGCCAGGATCTGATCGAGCAACGCGAGGGCCTCCGCCGCGGGCAGCGGTGCGCCGGCATCCACGATGGCCCGCAGAGTCCGGCCGGGCACGAACTCCATGACCAGGTACAGCAGGTCACCGTCGTCGCCCTCGTCGAACACCGCAACCACGTGCGGATCGCTCAGCTTTGCGGCGGCCCTTGCCTCGCGCCGGAAACGGCGCACGAACGCGGGATCATCGGCCAGCGTCGCGTCCAGCACCTTGACCGCCACCGGCCGTTCTAGCCGTTCGTCCTGCGCGGAGTAGACCGTGGACATGCCGCCGCGGGCGATCAGCCCGGTCACCCGGTATCGATCGCCCAGCAGCCGCCCAGTCGGGTCCGCGACGCTCACGGAGGTCAAGTGTAGGCGCGGCCAGGGAGGACGGGTCCTACGCTGGGGCCGTGACGTCCCCGCCTGCTGTGCGCCCCGATACCTCTGCGGTCGTCGTCGTGGGAGCGGGTCTGGCCGGCGGGCGCACCTGCGCCGAACTGCGCGCGCAGGGCTACGACGGTCGGATAGTCCTGCTCGGTGCCGAGGCATTGCCGCCGTACGACCGGCCGCCGCTGTCCAAGCGGGAGGTCGGCGGTACTGTCGGGCCGCCGGATCATCTGGGGTTGGATCTGGGGGACCTGGAGGTCGATTTCCGGCCGCTGATGCGGGCGACCAGCCTGTCGGGGGCCTCGCTGGCCGCAGATGAGCAACTGGTCGTCGGCACCCCGCAGGCTGACTTGCCCGCGGACGCCGTGGTGGTCGCTTCCGGTGCCGTGGCCGTGGTCCCGCTGGGCTGGGGGCTGGGTCCGCGCGTGCACGTGCTGCGCAGCCACGATGACGCGGTCGCCTGGTCGGCGGCCGTGGCCGCTCTGGAGCGGCAGGCGTCCGTGATCGTGCTAGGCGGTTCCTGGATCGGCCTGGAAGCTGCAGCCTCGCTGGCCGCCTCCGGCCGCCGGGTGACGATTATGGAACAGAGCGCCTGGCTGCTCCCGGCCCTGCCGCCCGAGGTGGGCCGTCAGGTGCGCGAATGGGCCGAGGACGCTGGCGTCGATGTCCTGCTCGGCGCGCCTGCCACGGCACTCCAGGCCGACTCCGACGGCGTCACGGTGACGACCGCCACCCGGGAGTTGCGCGCGGCACTCGTGTTGGTCGCGCTCGGCGCCGTGCCGGACACCGGTTGGCTGCAGACGTCGGGCCTGCGCCGATCCCCGCGCGCCGGGGCGCTGCGCACGGATGCCAGTCTGCGGACCGCTGACCCGAGGGTGGTGGCCCTGGGTGACGCGGCCGAGCGATGGTCGCCGCGCTACGACGACTGGCTCCCCGGCGGGCACTGGCAGGATGCGTTCGACGCGCCGGCGGTGGCAGCGGCTTCGGTGGTTGCCGTCCTGGCGGGCCAGCGCACGCGTGTGACGTACGACGCGGTGCCCTACTTCTGGTCGGAGATGTTCGGCCACATGCTGCAGTGGACCGGATGGTTGCCCGACTACCGACAGGCGACGATGGTGCGTCGCGGACGTGCGCAGGACTGGACCTTCGGATGGCTGAGCGGCGGCGGTCTGGCCGCTCTGCTGGCCTGCGACCGGCCGCGCGACGCGATGGCCGCACGAAAGGCGCAGAGCGCCACGCCGAGCGGTGCGCCACACGTCTCGGCCGAGCTCTTCGTCGACCCGGAGGTTCCACTCAAACGGGCGCTTGCGCCGCCCGTGGCCGAGGGTGGGGGCGGCTGATGGGACAGCTGGCCTACTTGGGAGTGCTGGCCTTCGTGTTCCTCGGCACGCTGTGGTTGGAGTTCGCGCTGCGGACCAGGGTCTACCGGCGCTGGCGGCGGCTGGCGCTGGCCGTGCTGCCGGCGGCCGTCATCTTCGTGGTCTGGGACCTGTACGCCATCGCCGCCGAGCACTGGGACTTCGACGGCCGACGCTTGATCGGGGTCGTGTTCGCCGGCGGGCTGCCGCTGGAGGAGTTGCTGTTCTTCCTCGTCATCCCCGTCGCCGGCGTGTTGACCCTGGAGGCAGTGCGCTCGGCCACGGGCTGGGGCGTCGGTGACGGTGCCGACGATTCCGTCGCCGGACAGGACCAGCAGTCATGACCTACACCGCCTTGGCAGTTATCGCCGTGCTGGTTGTGTGCGTGCTCGACCTGCTGATCGTGCGCACGAAGCTCCTCCGTCGACGCGTCTTCTGGGTTTCCTACGCGATCGTCGTCTTCTTCCAGTTGCTCACCAATGGCGTGCTCACTGGCTTCGGGATCGTTCGGTACAACGGCGAGGCGATCATCGGCTCGTCGAGCCCGGTCGATGGGCCGCCGCCGTTCTTCGGCCAGGGACGGCTGGCCTTCGCCCCGGTCGAGGACCTGATGTTCGGCTTTGCCCTGGTAGTGCTCACGCTGGTCGGGTGGGTGTGGTGGGGCCGGCGCGGCGTGCAGCGCACCCCCTCGGCCGGACCTCCAGCACCGTGGATGGCGAGGGTGCTGCCTCGCCGGCGGCGGCGCTAGCCGGCCGGTCGGGCTACGGCAGCGGCTGATCCAGCCGGACGCGCCCGGGACCGAATCGCCGCCGGGCCACGACGGCGGAGCGCCAGGCCGGCAGCGCCACCGCCAGTCGGCGGCTCGTCGGCACTGTGGCGCGATGGTCGAACACTTCGTAGTCGATGGCTTCGACCTCGTCCACGATGCCGCAGTAGAGCTCGCGCGCGGACTCGATGCAAGGTCGCACCGCCGGATGCAACATGGCGATGCCGGGTCGCGCCTCTTGCTCCAAGGCACGCACGCGCAGGACCTGGTCGGCCAGCGCCGCCTTGACCGCCGGCGTCGCTTGCCGCTGGTGCAGCGTGTCGGGGGTCACGCCGAAACTCGCCAGCTCGTCCAGGGGCAGGTAGATGCGCCCCCGGTCCAGGTCCTCGGCGACGTCGCGGATGAAGTTCGCCAACTGGAACGCCACCCCGAGCTGCTCGGCGGCCACCGCCGCCGCAGGGTCGCTGGGTTCCAGGATCGGCACCATCTGCAGACCGATGACGGCTGCGGAACCGTAGACATACTCGTAGAGGTCCTCGTAGGTGGCGTAGTCGGTGACGTCCAGATCCATCCGCATGGAGTGCAGGAACGCCTCGATGTGCGCGCGGGGGATGCGCCAGCGCACAACCGTATCCACGGTCGCCGCACTGATGGGGTGGTCCGACCAGCCGCGATCGAGGTCGGCGAACAACTCGTCGCCTAGGCGCTGCAGATCGCCCGCCTTCTGCTCGGTGGTCAACGTCGAGCCCAGGTCGTCGACGATCTCGTCGGCGTAGCGGGCGAAGCCGTACAGAGCGTGGACGAAGGGCCGCTTGCCCGGTGGCAGCAGCATGGTCGCCAGGAAGTAGGTCTTGCCGTGCAGCGCGTTGAGCTGCCGGCAGCGCTGGTAGGAGGCACGCAGCTCCGGGTCGACGATTCCGGCCGCGTCCAGCTCCGCGCGTGCCCTGCGACCGTCCGCCTTCATGGTGCACATAGTGGCACCGTCGCCCGCGAGTACTCTGGGGCAGTGTCGCTGACCGAGCAGAACTCCGGCCGAATAGGCGTGGAGTCGACCTCGGCGTATGCCCTGCGCTACGTCGTGCCCGGCGTGGTCGGATCCCTGCTCATCATGCTCGGATCGTTTGGAGTGGGCTGGCTGCCGCTGAATTCCGAGGTCAACGACTGGCCGCTCGTCGCGGCTCTTCGGGACACCACCTCGGGCTCGGCCATCTCGAAGATCGCAGTCTTCCTAGGCGTCGCGCTGCTGCTGCAGTCCTGGTTGGCGCTGGGATTCGGGGTGATGCACTCCAACCTGCGCGACACCCGCCGCATGTGGGGAACGCTCGCCGCGTGGTCGCTGCCGCTGCTGTTCAGCTTCCCGCTTTTCTCCCGCGACGTGTACTCCTACTTCGCGCAGGGCGTCCTGCTCGTGGACGGCAAGGATCCGTACACCTCGGGAGTGGTGGCGGTGCCCGGCTGGTTCGGCACCGGGGCGGACCCGCTGTGGGGTGAGTCGCCGGCGCCCTACGGGCCGTTGTTCCTGGTGCTGGAGCGCGGCGTGGCCAACTTCGCCCAGGACAATCCGCTGCTCGGCGCCTACGTGTTCCGCGTGATTGCGGTCGCCGGCGTGCTGCTGCTGGCGTGGGGGGTCGCGAAGCTGGCGCAACTGCACGGGATCTCGCGCTCCAAGGCCCTGTGGCTGGTGGCGCTCAACCCACTGGTGCTCATGCACTTCATCGTGGGTGTGCACAACGACGCGCTCATGGTGGGGTTGATCACCATCGCCTTCGTGGTGGCCCTCGAGCGCAAACCCGCCGCCGCTGCAGCGCTGATCGGCTTGGCCGGCGCGGTGAAGCCGATCGGACTGCTCGTGCTGCCGTTCATCGGCATCATCTGGGCCGGGCAGCGGGCCGGGCTGTGGTCGCGAGTGGTCAAGTGGATCTGGTGCGGGCTGATAGTCATCGCGGTGTTCGCCGGACTGAGCCTCATCACCCGCACCGGTATGGGATGGCTCGACGCGCTCGCGACACCCGGGAAAGTGCGGACGTGGCTCTCGCCGCCCACCGCCGCCGGCATGGTGATCGGCCAGCTGGGCAAGTGGACCGGCTTGTTCGACGTCGATGCCGCTGTCGCAGCGATGCGGATGCTCGGGCAGTTGGTCGCGCTGGTCTTTATCGGATGGCTGGTGCTCAAGCCCGAAGGCCGATCGGCCACCCGAGCGGCGGGGCTGGCGCTCATGGCGACGGTGTTCCTGGGACCCGTCGTGCAGCCCTGGTACGTGTTGTGGGGGCTGCCGCTGCTGGTTGCGGCGGGTCTGCGACGCAATGAGTTCCGAATCGTCTTGCTGGGTACCTCGCTGCTGACCCTGCACGCCCTGGCCACGTCGAGCTCCACCCAGGACACGTTCCTGGAAGTCTCCGAGGGCCTCGGCATCCTGCTGGTCGCAGCGGTCATCACGCTGGTCATGTTCACGAGTCCGCGCGAGCGCCGGCTGCTGCTCGGGGCTCCCGGCGATCCGGGTCTGTTGCCGGACAATCCGGTGGCCGCGGGACTGGCCGCTTCCCGGATCATCACCGGGCCGCGGCCGCGCGGTCCTACCCAGTAATGCGCTGAGCCGCCAGCCGACCGGAGATGAGCACCATCGGCACGCCCACGCCCGGTTGGGTGCCGGACCCGGTGAACACGACGTTCTCGCCCCACAGGTTGCCTGGGCGGAACGGACCCGTCTGCCCGAATGAGTGGGCCGCGGCGAACGGCGCTCCGCGCTCCAATCCGCGGGCGGCCCAGTCGGCAGGGGTGGTCACGTGCTCGACTTCGATTCCGTCGGCGAAACCGACGTATCCGCGCTCCTCCAGGGTGCGCAGCACCTGGTCGCGGTACCTGGGGCCGACCTCGGCCCAGTCGATGCCCGCATCCAGGTTGGGCGTCGGGAACAGCACGTAGTAGATCTGCTTACCGTCCGGGGCCAGCGACGGGTCGCTGCGGGTGGGATTGGTGACGAGCAAGCTCGGATCGGACATGAGCCGACGCTGGTCGATGAGTTCCGTGAACACGTTGCGCCAGGACCGGCCGAAGTGGATGTTGTGGTGGGCGATCTGGGAGTACTGCGCCGACGACCCGGCGAGCAGCAGGAAGCAGGAGGGGGAGTACGTCAGGCGTCGCACCGACCACGGCTCGCGACCCAGCAGTTCGCGGTAGGCCACGGGCAGGTCCGGGTTGAGCACGACTGCGTCGGCGGGGATCCGCTCTCCGTCGGCCGTGATGACTCCCGTAGCTCGGCGCCCGGCGAGCTCGACCCGGCTGACCTTCGTCGAGTACCGGAACTCCACCCCGTGGGCTGCGGCTGCTGCCGCCATCGCCCTGGGGACCGCGTGCATGCCGCCCTTCGGGAAGAACACCCCGGAGACGGAGTCCATGTAGGCGATGACGGCGTAGATGGCCAGCGCGTCGTAGGGCGACAGGCCCGCATACATCGCCTGGAACGAGTAGATGCGCTGGGTGCGCGGGTCGTTCAGGAACTGCTCGACCTTGGGGGCAAGGCGCCGGAAGCCCCCGATGGCGACCAGTCGGGCGAGGTCGGGGGTGAGCAGATCCAGCGGCGAATCGATGTTGCGATCGATGAAGTCGTGCATCTCGTAGCGATACAGGTCCGACACGAAGTCCACGTAGCGCAAGTACCCCGCCGCTTCGCCTGGGCCGATGACCCGCTCGATCTCGGCGGCCATTCGCGAGGGTTCGGAGTGCACATCCAACTGCGAACCATCCGGGTAGTACGCCCGGTACAGCGGCTCCACCGGTGCGAGGGTGAGCCAGTCGGACATCTGCTCGCCCACGGACTCGAACGCGTCGGCGATCAGACCGGGCATGGTCAGCACGGTCGGGCCAGTGTCGAACGAGTAGTCCTGATCCGCGATCAGCCCAGCACGGCCACCCGGCACGGCCTCGCGTTCGACGA
>JBIRBF010000041.1:0-16457 GCA_044326505.1 Candidatus Nanopelagicales bacterium
CACGCCGACCCGGGCCCGCGGCACCACAACAACCGGCGCGACGTCGAGGTGCTCTGGTAGGCACTCCAGGGTGGTTGCGACGACCTGGCCCGCGTTGCGGGCGGCCGCCTGGTGCGACAGGCCGTCGCTGACGATGAGGGCCACATCCCACGGGCTGCCCGACCGGCGCAGGGCCGTCAGGGTGGCTCGACTGCGATCGTCCAGCCGCCGTCCCCGGCCGGGATGGCGCAAGTAGTCGCTGCGGTCCACGGCCGTTGTTGCGGCCATGACGACCTCGACGCCGCGCGCCTCGAGGTCGGCGACGAGTGCACCCTGGTCGAACTCCGCAACCACGGCCTCGCGCGCACGCAGATGGTCGGTGCGCAAGGCGAGCAGCTCTGCGGTGGGCAACGACGTGCCCGCACGACCCAGCCCGACACGGGCCGGGGTGGAGCGGCGCAGCAGGGTCCACGGTTCGTTGGGGGCGACGTCGTTCATCGGGTCAGCTCCAGCAGGGGATGTCCGGGCGCGATCGGCCGCAGTCGGCCGTCCGGGGCCACGATCCCGTGCAGCTCCAGCCACTGCTCGAACTCCGGCGCCGGGCGCAGGTTCAGCATCTCCCGCGTGGTCGCCACATCGTGGTAGCTCGTTGACTGGTACTCCAGCATCACGTCGTCCGCACCCGGCACCCCCATCACGTAGGTGCAGCCCGCCACGGCGAGCAGCGTGAGCAGGTCGTCGGCGTCGTCGGTGTCCGCCTCGGCGTGGTTGGTGTAGCAGACGTCCACGCCCATCGGCAGGCCCAGCAGCTTCCCGCAGAAGTGATCCTCCAGGCCCGCGCGGCGGATCTGCTTGCCGTCGTAGAGGTACTCCGGCCCGATGAAGCCGACGACGGAGTTGACCAGCAGCGGATCGAAGGCCCTGGCCACAGCGTAGGCGCGCGCCTCGAGCGTCTGCTGATCCACGCCGTGCGCCGCCTCGGCGGACAGGCAGGAGCCCTGACCGGTCTCGAAGTACATGACGTTGCTGCCCACGGTGCCGCGCTGCAGCGACTGTGCCGCATCCCGAGCCTCGGCGAGCAGCTCCAGGGTCACGCCGAAACTGCGGTTGGCCGCCTGCGTGCCGGCGATGGACTGGAACACCAGGTCGACGGGTGCGCCGGCCGCGATGCCTGCCAAGGTGTTCGTGACGTGGGTGAGCACGCAGGTCTGGGTCGGGATCGCGAAGCGTTCGACGACATCGTCGAGCATGGCCAGCAGCTCGCGCATTGAGCGCACGCTGTCGGTGGCCGGGTTGATGCCGACCACTGCGTCGCCGACTCCGAACAACAAGCCGTCCACGATGGAGATGCCGATTTCCAGCGGATCGTCGGTACTGGAGTTGGGCTGCAGCCGCGACGAGAAGCGCCCCGGCAGACCGAGGGTGTTGCGGAACGACGTGACCACGCGACATTTCTGAGCCACGCGGATGAGGTCCTGGTTCGTCATCAGCTTGCTGACGGCGGCGGCCATCTCCGGCGTGATCCCGGGGGCCAGCCGGGCCAGGGCATCCGCGTCAGCGTCATAGGACAGCAGGACGTCTCGGAACTCGCCCACCGTCAGGTTCCGGATCGGGGCGAACGCCCCGACGTCGTGGCCGTCCAGGATCAGCCGGGTGACGTCGTCCTCCTCGTACGGCACCACCGGCTCGGCCAGCACCTCGTCAAGGCGCACATCAGCCAGGCAGAGTTGGGCCGCCGCCCGGTGCGCCCCGTCGGCAGCGGCGATCCCCGCGAGCTCGTCGCCGGAGCGGGCCGGGGAAGCTGCAGCCAGCAGTGCCCGGAGGTCGGGAAAGGTGTAGCTGCGTCGGTCGAACGTGCTGCGCCGGCTGGTCATGAGGCGGCCACCACCGGGGCTCGTGGGCCGGTCCCAGGCGCGGCACCGTCGCCCATCCCGATCGGCAACGGAAGAGGACTGCGGATGAGCCGCAGCATCACCGGGATCGCCAGGAAGGGCAGGTAGACGGCAGCGATCTCGAATACGACATCCCAGCTCAGAGTCGCGATCGTCAGCACTGTCCCCGCACCGGTGAACGTGCCCGGCGCGGACCCGGCCACCTCAACCCAGCGGCCGCCGATCGCGGTCTGGGCGATCGTCCAGACGCCGCCGATGAGCACCATCATGATGAACATCGCCGCCGTGCGCGGGCGCCACCGCCGCCAGCGCCAGTAGAAGGCCGCGGCCAGGGCGACCATGGCACCGAGCATCAGCAGCGCCCGAAGATCCAGCACGTCGCGCCGCGAGGCTGCCTCGCCGACCCCGGACACAAGGCGCTTGTTGCGGATCGTGGCGGCCGCGACGAGCACGAGCCAGACCGCTGCCAGAATGGTGCCGCGCCGGCGGTTGGCCAGCCAGCGGTCGCCCAGGAACAGCCCCAGGACAGCCACCATCGCGCCTTCGCCGAGGCCCTGCAGCAGGTAAGAGGGCACGTCGCCGATCGGGGTGCCGAGCAGCACCCGCTCGGGCATGTCCCTGATCCGTTGCACCGACAGCAACCACTCGGCGCCGCCCCAGAGCGCCGTGCCGAAAGCAGCCACCCACAGGTAGTCCGCCCGGCGCTGGCGGCGGGCGTCCCAGAGGGCCAGCGCAATGGCCACGATGCCCATGATCAGCTTGGGCATGAAGTCCCGGCCGAAGGCGGCATCGCGGATGATGTAGACCGAGTTCACGATCGACATCCTCCCGCGTTCAGTCGTTGGCGTGCAGCCCCGCGTTGAGTCCACCCCAGTGACCGGTCCGCGCGACCGCCTCCAGCGCCCCGCTGACCGAGTTGCGCCGGAAGAGCAGATCCGGCTCGCCGGACAAGTCACGGCCCTTCACCACGGCGCCGTCGGGCAGTGCGATCTTCGACCCGGCCGTGATGTAGCACCCGGCCTCGACCACCGATCGATCGCCGAGGCTGATGCCGATGCCGGCGTTCGCGCCGATGAGGCATCCCTCGCCGACTCGGATCACCTCGGATCCGCCGCCGGACAGGGTGCCCATGATCGATGCACCGCCGCCGATGTCCGATCCGTCGCCCACCACGACGCCGGCCGAGATCCGACCCTCCACCATCGACGCCCCGAGAGTGCCGGCATTGAAGTTGCAGAAGCCCTCGTGCATCACGGTGGTGCCCTCGGCCAAGTGGGCGCCCAGTCGCACCCGATCGGCATCGGCTATCCGCACCCCGGTGGGCACGACGTAGTCGACCATGCGCGGGAACTTGTCCACCCCCAGCACGATGAGCTGGCTGCCGTGCGCCCGCGCCTTTAGTTGCGCCGTGGGCAGTTCGGCGATCGCGACGGGGCCATCGGTCGTCCACGCAACGTTGGCTAGCAGGCCGAAGACGCCGTCGAGGTTGATGGTCCGCGGTCGTACCAGCCGGTGTGACAGCAGGTGCAGGCGCAGGTAGACGTCCGCGGCGTCTGTCGGCGGTGCGGACAGGTCGTCGATGACCGTCACCACCGTCTCGGTCCGAGTGCCACGGATCTGGTTTGTGTCGATGCAGGCTTCGAGGCCCTGGACGTCGGTGGGCGAGGGAGTCAGCGCCGGCTGGGGGTACCAAACGTCGAGCAGAGTTTCGCCCGCGTAGGTGGCCAGGCCGATGCCGGATGCGGGCGCGGAGATCATGTCGGTCACAACGGATACGGTAACGGGGTGACCGCCGCCGCCCCGCTTGACCTCGCCGCCGACGTCGTCGATCTGACCGCGGCCCTCGTGAACGTGCCGAGCGAGACGTTCCACGAGGGACCACTGTCCGACGCAGTGGCAGCCGCGCTCGTGGCGGCCGGTCACCTGCGGGTGGAGCGGCTCGGCGACAACATCGTCGCGCGCACCGAGCTTGGGCGAGGGCAGCGGGTGATTGTTGCCGGGCACCTGGACACCGTGCCGGCCCACGGCAACGACCGGGCCGTGCTCGTGCCTGCCGGCGCGACGGTGCCCGTGCTCGGCTTGGATGGCGTCGAGATCGCCCCGGAGCAGCGGCTGTACGGCCTCGGATCCTGCGACATGAAGGGCGGCGTTGCAGTAGCCCTGTCGTGCGCCCACGCCATTCGCGAGCCGGTGCGGGATGTGACCTACGTCTTCTACGCCGCTGAGGAGGTCGCCGCCGAGCACAACGGGCTCGGCCACCTGGTGCGAGACCGTCCAGAGTGGCTGGCCGGGGCCACCATGGCGATCCTGATGGAGCCTTCCGGCGGCGAAGTCGAGGCTGGCTGCCAGGGCACGCTGCGGGTGCGGGCCACGGCCCGCGGTCGGCGTGCCCACAGCGCCCGAAGCTGGATGGGCGTCAACGCCGTCCATGCAGCCGGTGTATTGCTGCGGCGCCTCGCCGACTACTCGCCGCGGCAGGTGGAGATCGACGGGCTCGTCTACCGGGAGGGCCTCAGCGCGGTGGGCATTTCCGGTGGGGTCGCGGGCAACGTGATCCCAGACGAGTGCGTCGTCACCATCAACTACCGCTTCGCGCCCAGCCAATCCGAGGGTGAGGCGCTGGCTCACGTCGCGGAGTTGTGCGACGGCTTCGAGCTGGAGGTCGAGGACTCCTCACCGGGCGCCCTGCCCGGCCTCCTCCAGCCGGCAGTGCAGGACTTCCTGGCCGCAACGGGAACGCGGCCGGCACCCAAGTACGGCTGGACCGATGTCGCCCGGTTCAGCGCCCTGGGACTGCCGGCGCTCAACTTCGGACCGGGTGATCCGAGCGTGGCGCACACCGCCGAGGAGTACGTCGCCACCGAGCAACTGCGCCGGGTTCGCGCGGTCATGGGCAGCTGGCTCGTCGGGGATGGCGCGCCGCAGGGGCACAGTCGCGGTGCCTGATATCACCGCCGCCGGGGCCAGCGTGTGTGTGTTCTGCGCATCGGGCACGCAGATCGACCGGCGCTACTTGGAGTTGGCGGCGGACGTAGGCACCGAGCTGGGCCGTCGAGGCTACGGGCTCGTTTCCGGCGGCGGGAGCATCAGCAGCATGGGTGCCCTAGCGCACGCCGCCCGGGCGGCCGGGGCGCGCACGACGGGGGTGATCCCCGCGGCCCTGCTGGAGTACGAGGTCGGCGATCTGGCTGCCGACGAGCTGGTGGTGACCTCGGACATGCGCGAACGCAAGGGCGAGATGGATCGGCGTTCCGATGCCTTCCTGGTGCTGCCCGGCGGAATCGGGACGCTGGAGGAGTTCTTCGAGGCCTGGGTGGGACGCGTCCTCGGCATGCACCGCAAACCGGTGGTTGTGCTCGATCCCTGGGGTGACTTCGCGGCCCTGCACGAGTTGATCGGCACCCTTGTCGCGGGCAGTTTCGTCGCTGCCGCCGCTGCTGCCGAGGTGCACTGGGCGAGCGGCGTGTCAGAGGCGCTTGACGCCATCGAGGCCAGCTGGTCCGCCCACCTGGCCGCCGACGCGGCGGGCCGGCTGACGCCTCCGCCCGGCCTGAGCGAAGCCATCGCGGCGCTGGAGGCCGACTAGCCGGGTCTATGCCAGGCCGCGGATGTTGACCCGAGGTGGGGCGCCCTTGATCGCCGCCACCATGTCGAGCACGTCGCGGGTCTCGGCGGGTTCGTGGACGCGGAAGACCTGGGCGCCCAGCCAGGCGCACACAGCTGTCGCAGCCAGGGTGCCCGTCAGCCGCTCACCCACCGGTCGGTCGAGCGCCTCGCCCACGAAGTCCTTGTTCGACAGCGATACCAGCACCGGCCAGCCGGTCGCGACCATCTCGTCGAGGCGCCGGGTGACCTCCAGGGAGTGCCTGGTGTTCTTCCCGAAGTCGTGCCCCGGATCGATCATGATGGACTCGCGCGGGACCCCGATAGTTGCCGCCCGCTCCGCCGCGGCCAACGTCCTGCGGAGCACGTCGTCCATCACGTCGGTGTAGACGACCCGGTGCGGACGCGTGCGCGGGGCCACGCCACCGGCATGGGTGCAGACCAGCCCCAGCCCGAATTCGGCGGCAACCTCCGCGACGCGCGGATCCCAGCCGCCCCAGGCGTCGTTGAGGACGTCGGCACCCTCCGCGGCCACGGCTCGGGCGACCTCGGCGCGGTAGGTGTCGACGCTGATGATCACGCCCGGGTGCCGAGCCCGCACGGCCGCGACGAACGAGGCCACGCGGCGAATCTCCTCATCGATGTCCACCTCGACACCCGGCGCGGCCTTCACCCCGCCGATGTCGACCATGTCCGCCCCTGCGGCCACCACTGCGTCCGCCCGGTCGAGGGCGGCGTCGTCGCTCCACGTCGCGCCGCGGTCGTAGAAGGAGTCGGTGGTGCGGTTGATGATGGCCATGACTACGGAGTCACCGTCGCCGAACCGCTGATCGCGCAGGATGAGCACGGTGCCTCCAGCCTGGGTGCGCCCCACCCCTGTCGAGGGAGGCCGTGGCACGATTCTGCCAGCGCTCCGCTGTGGCGCGCGACGGCGGAAAGGGAGCCTCGTGGCCGTTGTGTTCGCTCTGCTCGTGGTGGCAGTGATCGGTGTGGGTGTGGTCGTCGCCGTGCGCAGCCCAGGCGCAGGCGTGCTACCGGAGGCCGGAGCAAGCGGGCCGGTGACGGTCGCGCCGGAGGGTCCCCTGTCGGCTCAGGACCTGCGCGCGATCCGATTCCCCATCGTCTTCCGGGGCTACCGGCCGGCCGAGGTCGATGCACTGCTGGAACGGCTCGAGCGGCAGTTGGCGTCGGCGAGTGCGGTAGCACCGCTGGAGGACCGGGCCGAGCTGCCGGCGGAGGGGCCGGATGACCGGCAGGTGGCTCAGCAGATCCCGGAACCGGGGGATCAATCGAATATGGGGGGTGCGCAGTGAAGCACCTGCGGCTCGGGGTCGACGTGGATGCGCCGCCAGTCGAGGTCTTTCGCGGCTTTACGGACTGGCCGGCGCAGGGTGAGTGGATGCTCGGCACGGCGGTTCACACAGTCGGCGGCCCTGCCGACGGCATCGGCGGTGAGCTCGCGGCCTGGAGCGGGGTGGGGCCACTGGGCTTCTGGGACACGATGGTCATCACGGAGTGGGAGGACCTGCACCGGGTCGTGGTCCGCCACACCGGACGGGTGGTCCGCGGGGACGGCATCATGGAGGTCGCCCCGCGCCTGGATGGTGGTTCGGTGTTCTGGTGGGGAGAGCTGCTGGAGTTGCCGCTGGGGGGCTTGGGCCGAGCAGGTTGGCCGCTGGTGCAACCCGCGTTCGCCGCGGGGGTGCGGCAGTCGCTAGTCCGTTTCGCCAGACTGGTGGAGCAGGGTCGGTGGCGCGTGGAACCGGGAGCACCTTCCTGATCCAAGGCTCGGGCGCCGCCAATCGCCACGCTGATCGCGGCCATGGTGGATAATGGTGTCGGCTGCAACGCGACTCGATCGTGCAGCGGCCCGGGCAGAGGCGCCCGGGTGCTTGAGACGAAAGGGGACCGCTATGGCGGCCATGAAGCCGCGAACCGGAGACGGGCCGCTCGAGGTCACCAAGGAGGGACGCGGAATCATCATGCGCGTCCCGCTCGAAGGTGGCGGCCGCCTGGTGGTCGAGATGACTCCGGACGAGGCAAGGGCACTCGGTGCAGCGCTGACCGAGACCGCCGGCTGAGCCGAACGCTCTCACATCTCGAGGACGATCCGGACCATGCTGCGCGACGTGCGCTACGAGCCGACGGCTCGACAGGATCCAGGTCCGGATGCGCCCGCCTTGGCGTTCTGCGACACCGAGTCCAGGTTCGCGCACGTGCTCGCCGAGCAGGGCGAGGAACTCGGCATCGACCTCGTGCGGATGGCCGGGCGTCGAGGGGCGCAGGGTCGCGAAGCGCTCGTCCTCGACCTCGACCACGAGTTGTGGAGCCGCTTCGTCTGGGTGCCGCTGGCAACCAGCACTCGATCGGCGGCGATCGCCGCCGGGGCGAGTCTGGCGACTCGGGTGTCGGGGGATGCCGTGCTGCAGGTCGGCGAGTCCGTGGCGAGTCTGGTGCCCGCGATCGTGCACGGCTGGGAGCTGGCGGGCTACACGGTCGCGTACAAGTCCAAGGCGCCCAGCGTCGGTGGGTCCCTGACCGTGAGCGCGACGGCGCCGGACGGCGCCGATGCGGCCCGCGAAGCTGCGCTAGTACGC
Source organism: Candidatus Nanopelagicales bacterium (assembly GCA_044326505.1). GTDB lineage: Bacteria > Actinomycetota > Actinomycetes > S36-B12 > UBA10799 > JACJWR01. The sequence continues at coordinate 8,072 of JBIRBF010000041.1, forward strand.
GCTGCGGCGACGGCCCGTGACCTGGCCAATGCCCCTTCGGACCTGAAGTCGCCGCAGTGGTTGGCCGAACAGGCGCAGCGCGTTGCTGCTCAGCCCGGATTGTCCTTCGAGTTGCTCAGCGAGCGGGAGCTGCGCGCGCAGAGCTTTGGGGGACTCCTGGCCGTGGGCGGCGGGAGCAGCCGGCCGCCAGCCCTAGGGATCATCACCAGAGCCGGACGAGTTGGCGGGGCGACGATCGTGCTGGTCGGCAAGGGGATCACCTTCGATTCGGGCGGCTTGTCGCTCAAGCCGGCCGACTCGATGACGCTGATGAAGACGGACATGGCTGGCGCCGCCGCGGTCATCGGCGCCATCTCAGCCGTGGCCGATCTGCCAGGCGTGAACGACGATGCCACGATCGTCGCGCTGCTGCCGATGGCCGAGAACATGCCCGGTGGTGCGTCCTACCGTCCCGGCGACGTCGTGCGGCACTACGGCGGTGCCACCACGGAGGTCTCGAACACCGACGCCGAGGGTCGGTTGGTGCTCGCCGATGCCCTGGCCTACGCACGCTCCCGTTTCGCCCCGGATGTCCTCGTGGACATCGCAACGCTCACGGGCGCTGCGACCCTCGGGCTCTCGCGGCTTCTGGGCGCGCTGTACTCAGACGACGACCGCCTGGCCGAGTCGCTGGTCGCAGCCGGCGCGACCGCAGGCGATCCGGTGTGGCGGATGCCGCTGGTCGAGGCCTACCGCCCGGCGCTGGATTCGCCGCTCGCCGATATCGCCCAGGCTCCCAAGGATCCGACCGTGCGGGCCGGATCGATTACGGCGGCGCTGTACCTGCAGCACTTCGCCGGCGACGTGCCGTGGGCCCACCTGGACATTGCGGGGCCGGCCCGGGCGGATAAGCCCCGCCGAGAGCTCACCGCGGGTGCTACGGGCTTCGGCGCCAGGCTGCTGGCCTCGTGGCTGGTCGACTACCGCGTCCCCACCCGCCAGCCCGTCAGCCGCTAGTCCCGCGGTAGTTGCACCACCAGGACGCCGCCATCGATGGGCAGCAGAGTGGCCGTCACGGTCGGGTCCTCGGCGAGCTCTCCCAGGAAGTGCCGCTCCGCGGCCGTCGCCTCGTCCCGGCGCGCTGGGTCGAGCACCTCGTCGGCCGGTCCGAACACGCCTAGGAAAACCGCGGCCCCACCCGGGCGCAGCAGCCGTCGCGCCTGTGCCAGATAGGTCGCCCGGTGCGCAGCGTCTGCGCCCACCACGACCATGTCGTAGGCGTGGTCGGCCAGGCGCGAGATCACGTCCAGGGTGTTGCCCGTGATGGAGCGGACAGCGGCCCCTGCGCCGGCCTCCCGGAAAGTCTGGCGGGCCGCCCGATCTGCCTCGGGGGTGGCCTCGATGCTCGTGAGGATGCCGCCGGGGGCCATCCCCGCAAGCACCGCAAGGCCGCTCACGCCGCTGTCGGCGCCAGCCTGCACCACGGCCGAAGCATTGGTCGCGCAGGCCACGGCGCGCAGGACGCCGCAGGTGGTGGGGGAGGGTTGTCCGTTCGGCAAGCCCGCGCCGCGCTCCCGCGCCGCCAAGGTCACCTCATCGGCCACGTGCCACTCGTCGGTGAACGACTCGACCTCCACGACGTACCTCCTCGCCACTCTTCCGCGACGGTGCGGTCGCACCGGATCCGCGGTCCTGGCCACAGGCTAGACGGTCATTACGCCGTGCTTACACATAGGAGGAACATTCGCCGCCGGGTGCGGGGTTCTGACTGCTGGAACTCAAGCGTGAAGGTGCCGCGGAGATAGGGTGATGCGCGGCGCCTTGACCGGCGTGAACAACCGAGGAGTCGAAGATGGCCGATCAGCCCGATGCAACGCCCGACCCGGAGAGCGGGGCAGGCGAGCACCACACCGAGGTGATCGGTACGCCGACGCCTGTGCCCGCCCCCGCGGCGCCGCCGGCGCCGGCAACTCCGCCGGCACCGCCGACGGCGTCCTCGCAGTGGGAGCAGCAAGCTCCGCCCACACCGGCCTGGGGCCCGCCCGCGCAGAGCGGCGGTCAGCCGCCGATGGGACCGGGCCAGCCGGGGATGCCTTACGCCGCCCCGATGGGAGTCGGCCCGGCGGGCGCCCCGGCCAAGCAGCGCAAGCCCATGGGCGCTGGCGCGGTCATCGCCATCGCCGCGGTCGTGAGTCTGTTGATTGGCGCGCTCGGAGGCTTCCTGGGGTACTCCCTGGCCGGCGGGACGAGCTCTTCGAACTCGTCCTCGGCGCTGGACTCCGGGGACACGGCGATGCAGATCCCGGCTGAGGAGACCTCGGCCGGGACGGGCGACTCGGTCGCGACCATTGCCGACCGGATGCTGCCGACCGTCGTATCGATCGCGGAGCAGGGCCAGAACTCCGCAGGTACCGGGAGCGGCTTCATCATCCGCCAGGACGGCTACATCGTGACGAACAACCACGTGGTCGAAGGAGCCGCCAACGGCGGCACGCTGACCGTGGAGTTCAACGACGGAACCAGCAAGCCGGCCACCATCGTCGGCCGCAACGCCTCCTACGACCTAGCCGTGATCAAGGTTGACGCGCAGGGCCTGCCGGTGGCCTCCATCGGCAACTCCGACAAGATGAAGGTGGGCGACACCGTGGTTGCGGTGGGCTCGCCGCTCGGCCTCACGGGAACCGTGACGACGGGGATCATTTCGGCCATGAACCGGCCCGTCACGGCCGGCGGCGAGGGCGAGACGTCCTACATCAACGCGATCCAGACCGATGCTGCGATCAACCCCGGTAACTCCGGTGGCCCGCTGGTGAACTCGGCCGCCGAGGTGATCGGCGTGAACTCGGCCATTGCCTCCCTGGGTCAGGACGCCAGCAGCCAGGCCGGCTCGATCGGCCTCGGGTTCGCCATTCCGAGCGACACCGCCAAACGCATCGTCGAGGAGATCGTGGCGACGGGCAAGGCCACGACGCCGGTCATGGGCGTCAACCTGGATGTCAACAGCGACGCCCGCGGCGCGGTGGTGGCCCAGGTGACCGCGGACGGCGCGGCGGCGGCGGCAGGCATCAAGTCGGGCGACACGATCGTCGCCGTGAACGGTGTGCCGGTGACTGACGCGGTGGGCCTCATCACCCAGGTGCGTTCCAAGGCCCCGGGCGACAAGGTGAAGATCACGATTGAGTCCGACGGTCAGCGCAAGGACGTCGACGTGACCCTGCAGGCGAAGACCGAATAGCCAGACGAGGACGTAGGCTGACCCCGGCACCGGATACCCGGTGCCGGGGTCGCGTGCATGAGGCGGCCATCATGGGACCGGGCGGCTAGCCGACATCCGTCGGGTTGACGGTGTGCGGCAGCAACGGGAGGCGCGGTGTTCGACATCGGTCTGGGCGAGCTGATCGTGCTCGCCATCCTGGCGCTGCTCGTCTTCGGCCCCGACCAATTGCCCAAGGTCGCCGCTCAGGCCGGCAGGTTCGCCCGGCAGGTGCGTGAAATGGCTGGCTCTGCACGTAAGGAGATCAGTGACTCAGCCGGGTTGGACGAGATCTCCAGCGACCTGAAGTCGCTTGCCGACCTGCATCCCCGCAAGCTCGCTGCGTCGGTGTTCAACGATGGCGACAAGGACAAGGGGGCCACGCCCGAGGCGCGGGAGCAGCCGACGCCCGGTGAGCCACAGCCCAGCACGCCCGCCCCATCAACCCAGCCTGCCCAGCCGAGCCCGCCACCCGCCAGCGACAAGCCGGCGCCGCAGGCCTTTGACCCCGACGCCACGTGAGCGGCTGGCTCGAGCGGTTCCCAGCCCCCGAGGTATTCCCCGCTGCGCGATCAGAACCTGGACGCCGGGGTAAGCCCCAAGGACATCCCCGCTAGGCCGCGCGGGCGACCGGCCAGTTGGGCCGCAAGCTGGGTGATCGCCTCGGCAGCGGGGACTTCGGGCTCAGCGACGACCAGCGGCGCGCCGTTGTCGCCGCCCTCGCGCAGCCGCACGTCGAACGGGATCCGGGCCATGACCTGCACGTCGGTGCCTAGTTCCTTGGTCAGCACCTGAGCCACCAGGTTTCCGCCGCCGGAGCCGAACAGGTCGATCGGTTCGCCGCAGTGCGGGCAGGGAAGGCCCGCCATGTTCTCGACCACGCCGATCACACGCTGCTTCGTGTGGAGCGCCATCATCCCGGCCCGGACTGCGACGTCGGCCGCGGCCGTCTGCGGCGTGGTGATCACGAGCAGTTCGGACTGCGGCAGCAGCTGCGCCAGGCTCATCGCCATGTCGCCGGTTCCGGGCGGCAGGTCGATGAGCAGGTAGTCCAGGTCGCCCCAGTAGACGTCGGTCAGGAATTGTTGCAGCAGCTTGTGGTTCATGGGTCCGCGGTAGGCCACCGCCTGCGCCAACCCGCCGGGCTTGAACATCAGCATCGAGATGACCTGCACACCGTGGGCGGTGGGCGGCAGGAGCATGCCTTCGACCCGGGTGGGATAGCGATCCACCCCGATGATCCGCGGGATCGAGTGGCCGTAAATGTCGCCGTCCAGGATTCCGACCTGCAGACCGCGCTCGGCGAGGGCGACGGCGAGGTTGGCCGTGAGGGACGACTTACCCACGCCGCCCTTTCCCGATGCGACTCCGATGATGCGGGTGGTGTTGCCGGGCTTATTGAAGGGGATTTCCTTCTGCGGGCCCTGCAGCTGCTCGCGCAGCGCCTTGCGCTGCTCGTCGCTCATGACGTCGAGCTCGATCTGCACACTCTCGACGCCGTCGATCCCGCCCACCGCTTCGCGGACCCGGTTGGTGATGGTGTCCTGCATCGGGCACGACGAGACGGTCAGATACACCCCGACGCGCACGGTCGAGCCGTCGACCTCGACACCCTTCACCATTCCAAGCTCGGTAATGGGTCGGCGGATCTCGGGGTCATCGACGCCGGCCAGCGCCGCGTCGATGGCTTCTCGCGTTACCTGGGTCATGGGTGACCAGCCTACGCAGGGTCCTCCGGGGCGCCACTGCGCGCCTGTCGGCGCTGCTTGCGCTCCCGCTTCTTGCGTTCGTCCTTGGCGCGGCGGGCGGCCTCGACCTCGGAAGCAGTGTCGCGGTGTTCGATCTGGGCCAGCAACAGGCGCAGTTCGGTGCGCAGCTCGGCGCGCAGGTAGTCGCGCGTCACCATGTCTCCGAGGCCCGCTCGCAACGAGGCGATCTCGCGGCTGACGTACTCGGTGTCGGCGATGAGCAGGTCGGTGCTGCCCCGATCGTCCTGGTACTGCACCCGATCGCGGTCGGCCTGCCGGTTCTGGGCCAGCAGGATCAGCGGGGCCGCGTAGGAGGCCTGCAGGGACAGCAGCAAGGTGAGGAAGATGAAGGGGTAGGGGTCCACCTTCAGGTTGTCCGGCGCAAAGATGTTCCACAGCACCCAGCAGATGATGAATCCGGTCATCCAAGCGATGAAGCGCCAGGATCCGATGTACCGAGCGATGCGCTCGCTCAAGGCGCCGAACGTCTCGGAGTCGTAGCTTGGCCGCATGGATCGACGGCCTTCGCGCGGCTGGTCCAGGCGGCGGGATCGGTTCTTCGTCGGGCTAGTAGCCATCGGCCACCACCTCCTCCTCGGGCGGATCGTCGCTCTGGTCGCGCCAGTCGTCGGGGAGCATATGGTCCAGGACGTCGTCCACGGTCACAGCTCCCAGCAAGTGCCTGGCAGGGTCCACCACCGGAATCGCCACCAGGTTGTAGGTGGCGAACCTGCGGGTGACCGTCCCGAGCAGCGCGCTCGGGGGCAGCGGCTCAATCGACTTGTCGACCACCGCGGTCACCAGCGTGGCAGGCGGTTCGCGCAGCAGCCGCTGGAAGTGCGCCACGCCCAGCAGGCGCCCCGTGGGGGTCTCCAGCGGCGGCCGCACGACGTACACCTGGGCGGCGAGGCTTGGGGACAGGTCCGGGTTGCGGATGGCGGCCAAGGCCTGGGCGACGGTCGCGTCGGGGGGCAGGATGATCGGCTCGGGGTTCATCATGCCGCCGGCCGTGCCGTCGTCGTAGACGAGCAGCCGGCGCAGGTCCTCGGCATCCTCGGGTTCGACGAGCGCGAGGAGCGCCGCGGCCCGCTCCGGGGAGAGTTCGGCAAGCAGGTCGGCGGCGTCGTCGGGCGCCATCACCTCGATGATGTCGGCGGCCCGTTCCGGATCTAGGCCCGCCAGGATCTCGAGCCGGCGCGCGTCGCTCATCTCCTCCAGGACGTCGGCCAGCCGCTCGTCGGTCAGCCCTCGAGCGACTTCGATGCGCCGCTTTGCGGGCAGCGTCCGCAGCAGCGCCGCGATGTCGGCGGGGTGCATCTCGGCCACGGACTCGAGCAGCGTGTCGACCGCCTGGCCGCCCTCGAGGTCGCCGGTACCCGAGACATCGCCCCAGGCCACCGTGCCCGTGTCGGCTCGTCGGCGCAGTCCGCTGCGGCCCTTGCGGATGTGCAGCTTGTGGACGAACCAGTCGCGGTTGCGCCGCTCCAGCCCGACATCGAGGATCTTCGCCGGTTCGCCCGTCTGGTCGAGGGTGACCTGGCGATCGATCAACTCGGCCACCAAGAGCGTCTCCGAGGCCCGCGGGGCGAACTGGCGGAGGTTGACCTGACCGGTGGTGACAACCTGTCCAGGGGCGATCTCGGTGACCCGCGTCATCGGCATAAAGATCCGGCGGCGTGCCCCCACCTCGACCACGAGGCCGATCACCCGCGGCAGATCCGGCGGGAGACGAAGCATGCAGACGATGTCGCGCACGACCCCGAGCTGGTCGCCATTGGGCGCGAAGACGGCAGTGCCGGCCAGTTTCGCCGCGTAGATACGCGTGGGCTGGGACACCATGGGCCGAGGTTATCCCCCGCCACTGGCGATTCCGGCTAGCGTGGCGCAGTGACGACGGCGCGCCGCCCCCAGCTCGGGCTGCTTGCCGTGGCGGTGTTTTTCATCTCGACCTCGGCGCCGATCATCGCGGCCACTCAGGCCCCCGCGCTGGCCATCGCCTTCTGGCGCACCGCCCTCGGCGCCGCTCTCACAGCCCCCTGGACCCTCACCCGACACCTGTCGGAGCTGCGGGCACTGAGCCGTCGGCAGTGGTGGCTCTGCGCCGCCGGGGGAGGGCTACTCGCAGCGCACTTCGCCACTTGGATCCCGTCGCTGCGGTTCACCTCGGTGGCGTCGTCCACGGCGCTGGTCGCCACCCAGCCGGTCTGGGCGGCCCTGTTGGCCCGGGCCCGGGGGGTGCTCTTCCCCAGGAGGGTGTGGCTCGGCATCGCCGTCGCGCTCGCAGGCATCGCGGTGCTCACGGGTGTGGACGTGGCCCTGGACGCGCGGTCGCTCATCGGCGACGCCCTCGCCCTCGTCGGTGCGATGCTCGCGGCGGCCTACGTGACCGTTGGCGAGGCCGCGCGCAGGGATGTGTCCACTCCGACCTACACGCTGATCGCCTACTCCAGCTCCGCGATCGCGCTGCTGCCCGTCTGCCTGCTGGGCGGGGTGGCGCTGGCGGGCTACCCCACGTCGGCCTGGGTGCTTATCGTTGCGCTGACGCTGCTGGCGCAACTCCTGGGGCACTCGCTCATCAACGCGACTCTGCGCACCACGTCGGCCACTGTGACGTCGATGGGGATCCTGTTCGAGATGCCCATCGCGACGATCCTGGCCGCGCTGTTCCTGGGCCAGTGGCCGCCGGCGGCAGTCCTCCCGGCGCTGGTGCTGCTGCTGGTCGGAGTGGCAATCGTGGTGCGGGCGGGCGCGGGCAGCACCGCATCGGCGACCCTCGCGGAATCGCCCACCTGAGCCGCGCACTATCTTCGGTCCCATGACTGACACTGCTGCTCGCTCGCTGCGATCCCGCCGATCCAACCTCGCCGTGCCCGGCTCGAGCCCGAAGATGCTCGAGAAGGCCAAGGGCCTGCCCGCCGACCAGGTGTTCATGGACATCGAGGACGCGGTCGCCCCCATCGCCAAACCCGATGCCCGCAAGAACATCGTCGCTGCGCTCAACGAGGGCGGCTACGACGGCAAGGTGCGCGTGGTCCGGGTCAACGACTGGACCACCCAGTGGACCTACGCCGACGTCGTCGAGGTCGTCGAGGGCGCCGGTCAGAACCTTGACTGCATCATGCTGCCGAAGGTTCAGACCGCGGACCAGATCGTGGCCCTGGACCTGCTGCTCACCCAGATCGAGAAGTCGATGGGCTTCGAGGTGGGGCGCATCGGCATCGAGGCCCAGATCGAGAATGCGATGGGCCTCATCAACGTCGACGCGATCGCCGCGGCTAGTCCTCGGGTCGAGACCATCATCTTCGGCCCGGCCGACTTCATGGCGAGCATCAACATGAAGTCTCTGGTCGTCGGCGAGCAGCCCCCGGGCTACGTCGAGGGCGACGCCTACCACTACATCCTCATG
>JBIRBF010000176.1:0-5760 GCA_044326505.1 Candidatus Nanopelagicales bacterium
CCCTGGCCCGAGCCGTCGGGGAGCCCTGGCGACTCGATCGCGCGCACGCCGCCGCTGCGGCAATGGCCACCGAGGCTGGTGCCGCTGGCGCGGCGCGCACGGTCCTGCAGTTCGCTACAACCGGCCCAAGTCCGAGGCCGCGAGGAGGCCGAGGATCGCGCCGCTCGTGATGAGGAACCCGGGAATGACGCTGGACGAGTGGCGCACCAGCTCGCGCCGGGCCCAGTCCAACGGCCGGTCGAGCCGGTGACCGAGGGCGACGACGAGTGACGAGATCACGATGAAAGTGAGGCTCGCGAAGACGGCGCCGATGGCGACGAGGGCCGCTTCCTCAGGTGCCCCGACCCGTGCCCGCTGGATGACCAACGCCATGCCCGCCCAGTAGGGCAGGTTCGTCGGGTTCACCAACGCGGTGCCGATCGCCATGGACGCCGCCGACCTGGGTCCCGCCGCTGCCGCACGGTCGAGGAAGGCGCGGGTGTGCTGGCCGGCCCGCGGTGACGGATGCCGTCGCTGGCCGATCAGCACCCAGCAGCCGCCCAGCACCATGAGGGCACCGGTCACGAGCATCGCCAGGCCGATGTCGTGCTTGACCCGTGATGTCAGGTCGATGCCTGCGAGCAGGCCGCCGAGGAGGGCGAAGGCGGTGACTGCCACGACCTGGCACGCCAGCCAGGTTCCCGTGAAGGCCCACGCCGTCGTGCGCGCCCGGTCTGAGAGCAGCATCACGGCGAGCCCGGCGAGGGGTAGCGGGCTGGTGGCGATTCCCCACCCCAGATAAGCCACGACCGCCGCGGTGGCCCAGAACGAGTGCACAGGCGCACCGTAGTCCCAGCCCAGAACCCGGGTCGCAGGGTTGCGAGTGGTCGATATCCGTTGAGACCGCGTTCACGTGCAGTTTTCCCCTAGTCTGCATCGCACAGTCGGCCTCTGATGCGGAGGAAGCCATGCCGGAGTGGATCCGGGCCAAGTTCGGCGGGATGCAGCCGCGCACCTGGTTCACGATGGGGAACCTGTTGGCCGGCGTTGCAGTTGGCGCCTACTTGATCCCCCAGGCAATGGCCTACGGCAGCCTGGCGGGTGTCGGGGCTGCCGTCGGCCTTGCCACGGCGATCATCCCGCTGCTCGCCTATGCCCTGCTCGGCAAGCACAAGTGGATGTCCGTCGGCCCTGAGTCCACTGTCGCCCTGATGTCCGCTGCTGCTGCCGCACCGGCTGCCGCGGCGGCCGGTATGGAGCCCGCGATGGTCCTGCCCATCATGGCGGCGATCGTCGGCATCGTCCTAGTCCTCGGGCGCTTGATCAACGCCGCCTTCCTGGCCGACCTGCTGTCGCTGCCGGTGCTGGTCGGCTACCTCACGGGCATCGCGGTGCTGATGGTGATGTCGCAGCTGCAGAAGCTCACGGGTATCGACGCCAACACTGACAACCTGTGGAAGCTCATCACGGAGACCGAATGGACTGTTCCGAACTTCAAGACTCTGGCGGTCGGCGTCCTCGTGGCAGCCATCGCGTGGGGCATGCCGAAGGTGAGCACCAAGATTCCCGGGGCGGTGGTCGCGCTCGCGGTGGCGATTCCGATGGGGATCGCGCTGGCGATCCCCACGATCGGACCGGTGAGCTCGTCGTTGCCGAAGTTCGCCGTGCCGGACCTGAGCATGAGCGCGCTGCAGGCTCTGATCTGGCCTTCAATCACCGTTGCAGCAGTGGCCTTCACTGATGTCATGATCACGTCGCGCGCCATCAGCGACGGCTCGCGCTCGGACCCGGATCGCGAGATGGTGGCGCTCGGCGGGGCGCAGTTCGCGACCGGGTTCTTCGGCGGCTATCCGGTGTCGGCGTCAAGCTCGCGCACCGCTCTGGCCAAGGTGTCCGGGGCCACTAGCAAGCACTACGCAGTCGTTGTGGCTGGAATCATCCTGATTGCGCCGCTGATCCTCGGCGGCGTGCTGGCCAAGATCCCGCAAGCCGGTCTGGCCGGCATCATCCTGTACGCAGCGATCACGCTGGTGGAGGTGCCCCAGTGGCGCAAGCTGCGGCGCCTGCACCGCAACGAGTTCGCCATCGCGGCCATCTGCACCCTGGCGGTGCTCTTCTTCGGCATCCTGCCCGGTATCGGGATCGCCATCGCGCTGTCCATCTTCGCATTCCTGGCGCGCATGGCTCGTCCGACCGTGTCGGTGCTCGGGTTCACGCCGATGAGCGCGAGCATGCACGGAATCGACACCCACGAGGACTCCGATACGGTGCCCGGCCTGGTCGTGTTCAGATACAACGCACCGCTGTTCTTCATCAATGCGCCCGACTTCTTCGACGAGGCGATCGAGGCGATGGACGAGGACACCGAGGTGCTGCTGGTGAACATGGAGGCTTCGCCCAACCTCGACACCACGAGTCTGGACACGCTGGAGGAGCTGGCCGCGACGGTCAAGGAGGCCGGCGGGGAGTTGTGGCTGGCCCGCACCCGCTACGAAGTCGAGGAACTCATGGAGAAGCACGGAGTCATGGCGGTCGTCGGCCGCGAGAATCTGCACGAGACACTCGGTTCGGCCGTCGGCGTATACCAGGCCAGCCGGTTGATGTGATGCAGCGTTGATCGCCGCAGACGCGGCATGGCTGCGCCATGAACTGCTGGGCTGCGACTCAGAGTGGAGCGCTGATGCTCCTGGTGGATTCGACCATTGGCCGTCGTATCTGCGTCAGCGCGTCACCGTCGAGCCGTCCCAGTGGCCGCCGCCCAGCCCCGACGATGCGGACGTCGTGCGCCACGCTGCGACCTGCGACGTCGTCACCGGGTTGACCGACCTGGATCGCGCCACCGCCATCTGCGCGGCGCTCAACCGATACACGGCGGGATGGGCCTACATCGTCGAGCCCAGTGAGGCGCGGATCGTCGCCCACACATCCGTCGACTGCCCGTCGGACTGGCAGCTTCCGATCCTCCGTTGGATCGACGCGGCGCTGATCAGTATGTGGCACGCGGCCGTTATCGCACCCGCGCTGGCCGAGGCGGTCGGCGGCCAGATCGATGCCAGCTACCCGGAGGGCGCGGCCGGTGTCCGAACCGAGCCCGACGAGCTCATGGCCTACTCGGATTCGCTGCGCTCACGCCCGGAATGGGTGACGTCGCCGGGCGGAGCGCGCTGGCGCGACATCGGCCCGACAGCCGCGATCCTGCAGGACGCCCTGAACGACGATGCCGCTCAGGCGCCCGCTGGACCGGGGTTCGACCTGCAGCTAGACGTCATGACCCTCACGGGCCGGATGCAGGACCAGCCCGGGATCGGCCACGGCTTCGAGGCACGGGCCGTCCTCACCGCGCCGGCCGAGGCTGACACCGACCCGAACGCTCTGGCCAATGCGCTCAACTGGCTGGTGCTGGCCGGCGAGGCGCCCAGCGTGGCGGGTGCGTGGACGGTCGCAGAGCGGGGTGAGCTGGTCTTCCGCGCCTTCACGATGGACTTCGCCCTCGACCACATGGTCGCTGCCGAGGTCGTGGACGGAGAAGCCGAGGTGCTGGCGACGATCTCGCTGGAGGTGGCCGCAGGCGCAGCCGAGCTGCCGGAGGGCTTATTGGGCGACCCTGAGGCCGCGTCGACGCCGGAAGCCGGGCCTGAACTTGAGCCGAGCGAGCTCGCGGCGCTGGGCGTCCTCGCCGCGATCTGGCAGCCCGCGCTCGAAGCCGTCAGCACGGCGTTGGCTGGCACGGTTCCCGCGGCCAGCGACCCCAGGCTGCTCCTGCTGCCTCGGCCGCAACCCGGCAGCGGCGTCGCACCGATCGCCACCTGGGGGGTCGTGGATCCGCGTGGGCCCGAGCTCACCTGCCTGGCGCTCGTCGGCACGGCAGATGACGATGCGCGCCTGCTCGTCGCGCTGCGCCGATCCCCGGTCGATCCGGACTTCCGGATCCGCGCAGGTGTCCGCGCCGGCAGTGCGCCGGTAGCGGCCGTCGCCGACGCGATCGCTGAGCTGGTCACGCGGGTGCCGGACTTCGTGGATCTCTCTGGCTGTCCGGCCGAACTGCTGCCCGTTGTGGCCGACGCCTTTCGCGCGGGGGTCGCTCGCGTCGCGCCCGCCGCCGATCTGCCGAGCGATTGGTTCCTGCAGGCGACGAGCGACGCAGCCATCGCTGAGCATTCCGCCGCGCTGGCTGCGGCCTGGGAGGGCGCCAAGTACATCGACGGAGCACCCTAGCCCCGCAGTCGCAGACTCCCTCCGAGCTGCAGGAGGATGGCCACGCAGGCGGTCCAGCCGGTCTGGTGGCTGGCGCCTACGCCGTGGCCGTCGTCGCCGTCGAAGTACTCGTAAAACGGCACCAGGTCGCGCCAGTGCGGGTCGGTCTGGAAGTAGTCGTTCGTCCCGAACACCACCCGCCTGCCGTCCTCGCCGCGAACGAAGATCGAGCACATCCGGTCGCTGAGGTCGGTGACGACCTCGAAGAGCCGCTTGTTCACGCCGCTGCCGGCCGGATACTCCACCTTGAAGGTGTCGCCGAAGTAGGAGTCGTACGCGAGCAACGACTGCATGAGCAGCAGGTTGATGGGGAACCAGATCGGGCCGCGCCAGTTGGAGTTGCCGCCGAACATGGAGTCGCGCGACTCGGCCGGCCAGTAGGGCAACTCATGGCGCTCCTCGCCGACGTAGTACACGTAGGGGTCGTCCCGGTAGGTCGCCGACATCGACCGGATGCCATAGTCGCCCAGCAGTTGCTCCGGGTCGAGCATGCGAGCGAGGATCCGCTCGAGGCGCTCCGGGCGCACCGCGGCGAACAGCATCGCGGTGCCGTCGCCCTGGTCCGGCGGCAGTGCCACCGAGCCGCGGAACTCCGGGTGGTGCGCCAGCACGTGCTCGCGCAGGGCGATGAGCTCCGGGGCCAGCCCGTAGCCGCTCTGCTCGTCGAAACCGGGTTGGGCCACCTGCACCGTGGCAAGCGCGAACAGCGGGATGAGCGCCTGCATCGAGATCACCCCGAGCTGGGATTGCGAGCCGTCGGCCTGCACGATGGCGTCGCAGTAGAAGCCCACGTCGTGGTTCCACAAGCTGACCCCGTCGCGTCCGTGCTCCAGGGAGTCGGTGACGATGGCGAAGTCGAGCAGCATCTTCTCGATGTCCTGGGGGTAGCCGGGGGCGTGCCGGTTGAGCTCCAGGGCGATCTCGGCCATCTGGATGACCAGATGCGCGACCCAGGCGGTGCCGTCGGACTGGACCAGTTGCCCGCCGGTCGGCAGTGCGTGGTCCCGGTTGAAGATGCCAATGTTGTCCATGCCCAGGAAGCCGCCGGCATACAGGTCCTTGCCCAAGGGGTCCTTGGTGTTCAACCACGAGCTCAGGTAGGTGAGCAGCTGCCGGTAGGCCGTGGCGAGGAAACCCACGTCGCCGACGCTGTCGGCGCTGCTCGCCGCGTCGAGCAGGTAGATCTGCCACACGGCCCACGCCAGCACGGGCGGGTTGGCGTTGCTGAAGTCCCACTCGTACGCCGGCACTTCGCCGTGGGGGTGCTGGTAGAGGCTGGACAGCATCAGCAGGCACTGCTGCTTGGCGAAGGCGGGGTCGATCATCGCGATGGTGACCGCGTGGAAGCCCAGGTCCCAGGCGGCGTACCACGGGTACTCCCAGGCATCCGGCATGAGCAGGAGGTCCTCGTTGACGATGTGCTGCCACGTGCTGTTGCGCCCCTGCCAGCGCTCGGGTGGCGGCGGGGGTCCAGTCGGGTCGCCGGCCAGCCACCGGTACACGTGGTAGTTGTAGAACTGCTTGCAC
>JBIRBF010000189.1:0-5156 GCA_044326505.1 Candidatus Nanopelagicales bacterium
ACCGATGGCTTCGACCCGTGGCAGGTCGTGGTCGACATAGACCTGCGCACCGGACAGCACGATGGCCTCCACGAATCCTCCTCGCTCCGCAACCAGCGAAGCCCATGCACACCGGGACGCGAAAGCGCTGTGATGAGGGCTACCGGAAATCCATCTGTGACCTCACCTTCGCCGCCGGCGTTGTGGTGGTGGATCGGCGCGCGTTGGTCCCCGCACGTGGGTCTGCTGCGGCCGTCGTCGCGGCAATAGCTGTGGGGGCCGCAGTCGCCGAACGTCCGCCAATCGTGGCTGCCTACGGCGTCGGCCTGGTTCTGCTCATCGCGGCAGGGATCGCGAATCGTCGCCAGCAGCCGTGAGTCAATCCGCGCGGCCGACCGTCGTGACGATTGTCATCCCCGTCCCGTCGTGGTCGAGTTCAGCAGTGACCTCCGCGTGGCCGAGTTCACGCAGGCGGCTGACGTGGGTCCCGCCGCAGCTGACGATGGCCGTCCCCTCGGGCAGGTCGCACACCCATCGACGCGGGGAGGTCACGTCGCTTCCGGACGTGTCGATGCGCACGGCAGCATCGGTGGCGATCCACTCGTTCATCCGAGACGTCACCTCGGCGCTCAGGCCGTCGAGGGCATCGGCCAGGCTCGGCAGATCGTCGGTCGCCGCCACGCTGAAACCACGCTTGCGCAGTGACTTGCCGAGTCGGTAGGTGTCGACGCTCGACCCGACGCTGATCCTGGACGACGTGATGGCAAGGGCGTCGAAATCGGGATGGCCCAGCGCGTCCAACCTTGGTGACTTGCGCCATCGATCCGCCAGCGCTTCGTTCAGAGCGAAGGCCATCAGGTGGCAGGCCGTGTGCGCCGCGCTCAAGCCGGCCCGGCGACCCGCATCGACCTGCAGCGTCGCCTGTGCGCCCACCCAGGCGACTGCATCCGCGTACGGCGCCTCGGTGAGGTGCACGACGTACCAACGCCAATCCTCGTCACCCCGCCGGGTCGGGATGTCGGCGCCGAGGGCGACTCTGTTCGACGCGAGGCTCCTGCCGCCGGTCACGCAGTCGTGCACCTGCAGGTCCTGGCCGGCGATCGACAGGGTCCCGACGTCCGCCGGTTGATCGGGCCAGGTGTGGTCAACGGGGTGGAACGGAGTCTCCGCGGTGATGATCCCCGAGCCCTCACCCCATTCCACCACCTGCACCACCGTTGACGTCCCGTGTGTGACCCCGCTTGGGAAGGTCACGCGGGTTGTTTCGGCTGAATCGGGCATGCCGGCGCTCCAGTTCGTCGATAGGTCGGCTGCGACCCAATCGCTGTCAGTGGACCCTGACGCCTCTCGATCATGCGCCTGTTTCGGGAGCCCCGCTCGTCAACGATCGATCGGCCGTGATCGTGAGCACAGAGCGTCCATGGATGGCGACCACCGTCGCAGGAACCCGTGACGTGATGGCTGCAGTGCCCCAGCCGTCAGGAGGCCGAGGGCGACCCCGCGCGCGAGGTCGTCGCGCTCTGGCTGCCGGACGCAGCTGCAGAGGCGGCAGCGGAGCCGCCCCCGTCGACGATCTGCATCAGGCCCGTCGTCACCGCCGGCGCTGGGTTCTCGCCAGCAGCAGTGGCGATGTCGCTGTTGACCATCACCACGATCGAGGTCTTGGACTCGGGGTGGTAGTACACGGTGGTGTTGTAGCCCGGGAGTTCGCCGGTATGCCCGATCCAGCCGTTGACCTGACCGAAGCCCAGGCCGTAGGACTTCTCGGCGGTGTTGGGCGCGACAGTCGTGTTGAGCGAGTCCAGCCGCTTTTGGGCGTACTCCTTGCCCAGCACGCCCTCGCCCGTGGCGAGCGCCTTGGACCACGCGTGCAGGTCATCAAGGGTCGAGATCATCTCGCCGGCGGTGAAGGCCCACGAGGGGTTCCAGTTGGTCGCGTCGGCGGTCTTGCCGTCGGGCTGGCCCTGCTCGGTGATCCCCGACAGGAAGGGCGCGGGCAACGCGGCCGATGCGGCTGGGAAGCTCGTTTGCTGCAGGCCGAGCGGCGTGAAGATCTGTTCAGTGAACACCTGCGCGACCGCCTGCCCCGTCACCTGCTCGATCACCATTCCGAGCAGCACCGTGTTGGTGTTGGAGTAGTAGTACTGGGTGCCCGGGGCGAAGCTGGCCGGCTGGCCCTTGACCAAGTCGACGAGTTGCTGGGGCTGCCAGACTGTCTCGGGCTTGGCGAAGTAGGCGTCGGTGAAGGTCTGGCTTTCGCTGTAACTGGGGATGCCCGAAGTCATCGCCGCCAGGTTCGCCAGCGTCGCGCTGTCGGCGTTGGGCACGCCGGGCACGTACTTGCCGATCGTGTCGTCGAGGGACAGCTCGCCCTTCTCGGCCAGTTGCAGCAGCGCCGTCACGGTGAACGTCTTTGTGACGCTGCCGATGCGCGTGTGGTCGGCTTCGGTGATGGGGGTGGCCAGGCCTTGTCCGGAGGTCCCGGACGTGCCGATCCACGCACCGTCAGGGGTCCACACCCCCGCCTGGACGCCCGGGAATCCCTGCGCGGAGCGGGTGTCGTCCAGCACCTTCTGGAACGCGGCCTGCTGCTGCTCCGGCAGCGTGGCGCTGGCGGATCCCGAGGCGCCGGAGGTGGCCGAGGCACCGTCGGAGGACGTTGTTCCCGATGAGCACCCGGTGGCGAAGGCGGCGAGTGTCAGACCAACTGCGGCGGTGCGAAGGAACGTCACTGCGCAATCCTGTCACCAGACCGTCGGTAGGGTTCCCACTGCTCTTCGGGTTGGGCCAGCATCTGGGCCACGATGTACATGGTCTCGAGGTTGAAGCCGAATCCTAGGTGGGTGCTGTTCACCTCGATGTTCTGCGTGTGCGGCGCCGGCAGACTGGTGCAGCACTCCCAGGCGACGATCCCGTCGCTGCGGCTGTAGATGCACGTGGTCGGCACCGGCAGCGGCGCGGCGCGGCTGATGCGGGCCGACTCGCTGAAGACGTCCTCGTTCAGCGGGTTGCGGTTGAGCAGTTGGTAGAGCCGGAACGCGCGGGTGGCTCGGTGGTTGCCGCGAAACGGTGTGCCCATAGTGATGACCTGACGCACATGATCTGGAACGGCCCGGGCGATTTCCCGGGCGTAGATCCCGCCGAGGCTCCACCCGATGAGCGTCACCGAGCGTCCGTGGCGTTCGCGCAGTTCGGCGACCAATGCCTGCATCTTGTCGTCCATGCCCTCGCGCAAGCCGTAGTTGCGTCCCAGGGCCCAGTCGTGCGCGTCGTACCCGAGGCGGGTCAACAGACTCCGCAAGTGCCCGGTCGAAGCCTGGCCCGCGAGAAAGCCCGGCAGGACGAGCACGGGGTGGCCGTCGCCCATCGGCCAGCGATCGATCAGGTCCTTGGACAGGTGGGTGGAGGCGAACTCGAACATCACCCCCCACTCCTGCGCCTGGTCCCACAGCGACGGCCGGGCGGCAGTGTCGGCGTCAGGCACGACCTCGGCCCGCGGGTCCTCGGGTAGGGCAGTAGGGCGGCTGCTCATGAAGGCACCTGTTGTCTCTCGGGGTTATCTCCATGATGCGTCGCACGTGTGCCCCGCCGTGACATCGCCCTCGGGTCATCGCCACCGACAGGCGTGGCCTGTGTGGTTGCGCGCGTCAAAGTGAGGTCGATAGGGCTGTGAGTCCGGGACAAGACCATGTTTCGCATTGCGAAAGTCGTCGGCCCGCGACCCTCCTCAGTCGGCGGCGAGAAGTGCCCCAAACTCTGCCAGCAGCCGGTCGAACTCGTCGGCGACCTCAGGAACCTGCGGCATCAGTAGTTCGCCGATCTGCGCGTAGTACCAGTAGGTGCCCTCGCGCCCGCCCTTGAACCGCGCCAGCGTCGCGGGGCCAGAGGTGCGCACGTCCTCGACGATGTCGCGCAGATTGGCCAGTTTGTCGCACGCCTCGACCAGCCTGGCACCGCATGAGTCGGGCTCCGACAGCGAGGCCAGGAAGGCCTCCTTGCGCTCGCGCCAGGGAGCTTTTGGCTCGTCGGGCGGCATGGCGGAGTCGCTGCATTCGCGCACGATCGCCTCGACGCGAGGTCCGAAGCGGCGTCCGATCTCCAGGGCGAGCGCTTCGCCGCCCTGGTCCTCGACGGCGTCGTGCAGCACCGCGGCGATCATCTGGTCCTCACTGCCTCCGTAATGGGCCACCAGCGCGGTGACCATCAGGATGTGCGATAGGTAGGGCTCATCGGTGCCCTTGCGGGCCTGGTCGCGGTGCAGCTCCGCGGCCCATGCCAGGGCGTCGCCCAGCTGGGAGCCGTACCACCGCGGGGTGGTTCCCGAACCCGATGCGATCGTCGTCATGGGCCATTACTAGCGCGTCGACTCACGTCTTGTCGTCAGACGCCGGCAGCTGACTGCTCGACGCTCGTGCCCGGTGTCCACCACCGCGAGGCAGTGCCGCACACGCGAAGCCGGCGACCGCGATGGCGAGCACGGCACCCAGCGGCAGCATGGACGCCGCGGCACCTGCCGCGATCACCATTGCCATGCCTGCCCACAGCCATGCCGGGGCGCCCAGGCCGCAGCGCAGCCGGATGATCGCCATACCGCCGATGATGAGCAGTCCCGCCAGCGCGAGCGCGGGCCCAGCGATGCCGTGCAGGTGGGCGCCCAGACCGTCGGCCGATACGCCAGCGGCGGACTTTTTCAGGGTAAGCGCGAGGGAGATGATCCCAGCGATCAGCAGCAGATGGCCGTAGGAGAAGGCATCGCGACCCAGTCGCGCCTGAGCGGCTCCGGAGCGGGCCGACAGCGCGTCGAGCAGTCCCTCGGCCGCGCGGCGGAAGTACAGGATGTAGAGCAGCGACGCGCAGGCGACGCCGACCAGACCGAGTCCGATCAGGCTCGAGCTCGGCGGCTTCTCGGCGACTGCGAGGCCCACGGCGATCAGGGACTCGCCAATGGCGATGATGATGATGAGTCCGTGGCGCTCGGCGAAATGGTCCGCCGACAGGTACCAGCCCCGACCGCCGCCGACGAATGCGCCGATGGGGTCGATGGCCACGGCGAGCAGCACCAGCACGAGCCCCGGCGTGCCGCCGACCACGGCGGCCACCAGCAGCAGCACGGCTGCCGCTGCGGTGCTCAGCGCCAGGCGGGTAGTGGCCTTTCGGAGTTCCGGGGATCCGGCGCT
>JBIRBF010000016.1:0-23597 GCA_044326505.1 Candidatus Nanopelagicales bacterium
GGACGTGGGGCGCCTTTAGCCGCCTGCGCGTGCCTGGCTGGTCGAGCGGCGCCCCCCCCCCAACCGGGGTGGGCCGCCGCTTTTCGGTGCTGCCGAGTAACTGCTGTGCACGAGAGTGATCGATTGAGGTCCGTCTGCGGCCCCAAACGCTCAGCTTCGTGAGCGAGAACGAGTGGAGGCGCTCAGGAAGTGCTCAGGAGGGCCGCTGACGGACGCTTGCCGAACTGGGCAGGGCAGAGAGAACTAGCCGAGGTCTAGCCAGCCGCAGGGGCCGCTACGGGCGCCTGAGGGGCTGCAGGAGTCGTTGCAGGCGCGGCGGGAACAGCTGCCGCCGCCGGAGCCGGCGAGATCTGCCCCTGCGGGCCCACCACCTTGGCTCCCGTCGCTGACCTGCTCAGCCACTCCGGCCAGGTCTGGTTCCACACCGTGATGCCGTTGTCCTTGCGCCACGGCTCCCCCGTCGGACCGTTCACCCACACCAGATCGCCGGGCTTGCTGGCGTTCCAGACGTAGGCGGCGTTCTCGGTCGTCATCGAGATACAGCCGTGGCTATAGCGGTAGGTGCCGAAGGCGTCGGCCGCCCACGGCGCCGCGTGCAGGTACTCGCCGTGATCGGTCAGGCGGATCGAGTACTCGACCTTGTCCGCGACGTAGTACTCGGGGTCGCCCGGGGGGGACTTCATGGTGATCGTCCCCTCCTTGGCGGAGATCACTTTGATGCCTTCGTACGTCTCGTAGCCGGCCTTGCCAATCGTGACCGGAACGACCTTCTCGGGCTGGTCGTTGCGCGACACGGTCATCATCAGCGTGACTGGATCGACCACCATGGTGACCTTGTCCCCGATGTCGAGGTCAAGTGTGACGTTGCCACCCGCGTAGTCGGTGTCGTTCAGCTTGGTCCCGTACAGGTGCCCGTCGAGGTTCACGTGGGTGTTGACCGGCCAGAAGTCCTTCGGGCGGAAGGTGGCGATGGTGGAGTCGTCGCTCCACGACCAGGCCCCTTCAACAGGCTGGCTGGTCGTCAGCTTCAGCTTGGACTCCACCTCGGCCTTGTTGGTGACGGCGCTCTTGAAGGGGATCACCAGCGGCATACCGACGCCGTAGGTGACGTAGTCCGTGGTGTAGCGCGTGCCAGGCGTAGGCGTCGCGGCAGGCTTGACCGTGGTGAAGGAGTCGTTGACCTCCCGCGCACGCCCCTCGGGGTCGATCGCCACGGCGGTCACGTCGTACTTGGTGTCGAACGGAAGCTCTAGACCCGCTTCCGACGTCCAGGTGGCGCCGTCGGCGCTCATCGTGCCGGGAATCTGCCCCTCAGGACCGGTCACGGCCACGCTGGTGAGGATGCCGATGTCGGCCTTGACCACAATCGGATCGAGCACGCTGGCGGTGCGCGCGTTCAGGGCAGGCGTGACGCTGATCGTCGCCTGGCTCTTGTTGTCGCCGGTACCCGCCGAGGCGGTGAGCATAGGCCCACAGCCCGCGACCACGATCGCCGCGCTGAAGGATCCCACAACGGCGGCCATCACCTTGCCACGCTGACCCGCCATCTGCACGGAAGCTCCCATCCTTGTTACCTCTTGAGTGACGACCACACTACGTTGGGTGAGGCGTTCCCACACGTGATGTGGGCAGAAGTCTAAGTCACAACCACGTTGAAATTGACTCACCCCCATGCGAAAGAGTGCGGCGCACCACCCAGATAACAGGTGGTGCGCCGCACGGTGGCTGAGGGGCTGACCGCTAGTGTGCGTGGTCCCCGCGGTAGTACTCGAAGACGAATCCCCAGAGGCTGATGAGCAGCGTGGCGACCCCGAAGGCCACGACCCACGCGGCGAAAACCCACCCGTAGGCGATGATCGCGACGCTTGCTCCGAGGGCCAGCGGCCACCACGAGTGAGGGCTGAAGAAGCCGTACTCCGGGTCGGCATCCTCCGGATCGGCCTCCAGGTCGTCCTCCGGCAGGGCGCCGACGCGCTTGGCCGTGAACATGAAGTAGAAGCCGATCAGGAAGGCCATGAAGGCCGTGAAGGCGAGCGCAACGACACCGATCCAGTCGATGCCGCCAGGCATGTACATGGCCGTCACGATCCCGTATACGACCGCCACGAGGGCGTAGAAGGCCATGCCGTAAAGGAAGATCTTCCCGTCGAGCTTCACTTGGCGTCTCCTTCCTCAGAGCCATCGGCCGGCTTGTCGAGCACTGCGGTGGCCGACCCAGAGCCTGTGGGCTCGGGGTGGTGGGAGCGCCCCTTGGTCTTGGAGATCTCCGGGCCACCGACCAGGTTGTCCAGCGCGTTCTTGTTCACTGGCAGATCGCTCTGGGCCAGATCGGGGTGGTGCAGGTCGAACGCCGGGCGCTCGCTGCGGATGGGGGGCAGGGAGGTGAAGTTGTGCCGCGGCGGCGGGCAGCTGGTGGCCCACTCGAGCGATCCGCCCCAGCCCCAGGGGTCGTCAACCTCGACCTTGGGCGCGTAGCGCCAGGTGCGGTAGACGTTGTAGAGGAAGAACAGCGTGGAGACTCCAAGGACGATCGCGCCGATGCTCGACACGACGTTGAGAGCCTGGAAGCCGTCGGAGGGCAGGTAGTCCGCATAGCGGCGGGCCATCCCCTGGTTGCCCAGCCAGTGCTGCACGAGGAAGGTCACCTGGAAGCCGATGAACAGCAGCCAGAAGTGCACCTTGCCGAGCCGCTCATCCAGCATGCGCCCAGTCCACTTCGGCCACCAGAAGTAGTAGCCGGCGAACATCATGAACACGACCGTGCCGAACACCGTGTAGTGGAAGTGGGCGACCACGAAGTAGCTGTCGGACACCGCGAAGTCCAGCGGCGGCGCGGCCAGGATGATGCCCGTGAGACCACCGAAGAGGAAGGTCACAAGGAAGCCCATCGTCCAGAGCATCGGCGTCTCGAAAGTCACCGACCCCTTCCACATGGTGCCGATCCAGTTGAAGAACTTCACTCCAGTCGGAACGGCGATGAGCATCGTCATAAAGGCGAAGAAGGGCAGCAGTACCGCACCGGTGACGTACATGTGGTGGGCCCACACGGCAACCGACAGGCCAGCGATCGCAACTGTGGCGAAGACCAGGCCCTTGTAGCCGAAGATCGGCTTGCGGCTGAACACCGGGATGATCTCGCTGGCGACACCGAAGAACGGCAGGGCCAGGATGTACACCTCGGGGTGGCCGAAGAACCAGAACAGGTGCTGCCACAGGATCGCGCCGCCGTTGGCGGCGTCGAAGACGACAGTGCCGAGCTTGCGGTCGGTCTCGAGTACGACCAGAGTGGCCGCGAGCACGGGGAAGGCCACCAGGACCAGCACGCTGGTGAGCAGCGCCGTCCAGGTGAACACCGGCATCCGGAACATGGTCATGCCGGGGGCCCGCATCACCACGATGGTCGTGATGAAGTTCACCGCCGACAGGATCGTGCCGATTCCACCGATGGCGAAGCCCATGATCCACAGGTCTGCGCCCTGCGAGGGCGTGTAGACCTCGAGCGACAGCGGCGTGTAGGCGAACCAGCCGAAGTCGGCCGCACCCGACGGGGTGAGGAAGCTCGACATCACGACGATGCCGCCGAAGGCGAAGAGGTAGAAGCCGAACATGTTCAGCCGCGGGAAGGCGACGTCGGGGGCGCCGATCTGCAGCGGAACGAGGATGTTCGAGAAGCCCACGAACAGCGGCGTCGCGAAGAGCAGCAGCATGATGCTGCCGTGCATCGTGAACATCTGGTTGTACTGCGCGTTGCTCAGGAACTGCAGTCCGGGCGTTGCCAGTTCGGCGCGGATGGCCAGGGCCATCACGCCGCCGATCAGGAAGAAGATGAACGACGTGATCAGGTACATGTAGCCGATCGTCTTGTGGTCCGTGGACGTGATCCACTTGACGATCGTGCGTCCCATGTGGGACTTGCGCTCGGCTTTGCGCTCGGTCTTGCTCAGCCGCGGCGCGGGGGCCGAAGTCTGCTGGGGAGGCTCATTCAGAATCGTCATCGGTCATCCTCACCTACACGCCCTGCGCGGCATCGTTGACGCGTCCCGAATCCGGGTCGCCGGTCTGGCCCTTCGCCTTCAGCTCGGCCATGTGCTGGTCGAACTCGGGGCGCTCGACCACCTTGACGTTGAACAGCATGCGCGAGTGATCCACGCCGCAGAGCTCGGCGCACTTGCCGGCGAACGTTCCCACCTCGTTCGGCGTGAGCTCGAAGACGTTGTCGCGGCCAGGAATCACGTCCATCTTGAACAGGAAATCGGGCACCCAGAACGAGTGGATGACATCCGGGCTGCCCAGGTGGAACTGCACCTTCTCGTCCACCGGGAGCCACAGCGTGGGCAATGCGGCCTCGTCCTGCAGGCTGGGGATGCCGGTGTCGTACACATCCTGCTCGGCGTAGTAGAAGTTCCACGACCAGCGGAAACCGGTGACGTTGACCGTCTCGGCCTGGTCGTCGGACACCTTGGTGAGCTTTGCCTCGTCACGAACGGTGAAGAACACCAGCGCGAGCACCATGGCGATCGGCGTCACCGTGTAGAGGACCTCGATCGGAATGTTGTAGCGCAGCTGCTTGGGCACCCCGTCCCCGCGCCGGCGACGATAGGCCACCGAGGCGAAAAGCATGAGACCCCAGGTCAGGATGCCAACGCCGAAGGCAGCGATCCAGGTGCCGTTCCAGAAGTGGAGGGTGATAGCGGACTCTTCGCTCGACCCATCGGGGAACCCGAAGTTGTACTGATACCCCCACCAGACCAGGCCGCCGAGCACGATCGCCATCAGGACGACCGCAACCCAGGCACCCCCTTGGGGTCCTCGTTGCTTTCCGGACGATGCCACGACTCGCCTTCCGCATCGGTGGACTCCGCGCCAGCAGGAGCGGACGAGGGCCCTTGGCGGGCCTTCGAAGTGCGAGGGTAGCGCAGTATCAGCCGGTCTGAGAGGCGGGGCGGGGCGTTGCGCGCAAGTGTTGCGGCGGTATTGCCGCGGCGAGTGGGCGCAGGGGCGAGAATGTGGGTGTGCAAAGGGCTTTCCTGGCTGCGGACGGCGGTCAACCCCTGACTGCCACGGCGCGTCGAGCCCTCGATCACGCACTGGCTGTGGGGTGGGCCGATCCGACGTTGCGTGCCCACGAGGGCCGCTCGAGCCGGCTCCTCCTGGACACGGCTGCGCAGACAGTTGCGGCGTCAGTGCGCGCGCCCACCGCCGCGGTGTCCTTCTACCCGGGGGCGAGCGCCGCGCTGCGGGCGGCGATCGCGGCCGCCCTCCGGCGCCACCCGGGTTCGCAGTCGAGCCATCCCGGTCCAGTGCTCGCAGCGGGCGCCGCCGACCGGCAAGTGGTGCTCGGATTCGACGCCGGACCTCGCATCGAGGTGGACGGCGTCGGCCGCATCCGGCTGGACTCGCTAGCCGCCGCCCTTGGCGACGACGGCGTCGGAGCCGTGTGCCTGCAGGTCGGCAACCCCGAGGTGGGGACCCGGCAGCCGCTGTCGGATGCGGCGGCGATTTGCCGCTCGGCGGGGGTGCCACTCGTGGTCGACGCCACCATGGCGGCCGGGCGCGCCGAGCTGCCGGCGGACTGGGGCGCCTTGGTGCTCGACGCCCGCAGCTGGGCCGGCGGGACGGACGTCGCAGCAGTCGTGGTTGCGCCCGGATCAGGGATCGCCCCTGGCTCGGGTCCACTTCCGCTGGAGGCGCCGGGCGTTCCCAACTGCGCCGCGGCAGCCCTGTCGCTCGAGGCGGCGCAGGCCGACCTGCGCGCTCGCAGTCTCGCCGATCATGCGGCAACCGGCGAACTGCGCCACCGGCTTGCAGCGCTGCCCGACGTCGCGGTCCATGGCGACCCAGAGGATCGGCTGCCACACGTTGTCGGCTGCTCGGCCCTCTACATCGATGCCGAGGCCCTGCTGCTGGAACTCGATCGGCGCGGGATCAGCGTGGCCAGCGGGTCGGCCTGCGCCACAGCGGCGGCGCAGCCCAGCCACGTGCTGGCGGCGATGGGCGTCCTGACCAGCGGGAACATCCGGGTGACCCTGCCCGTCGATCGCCGCCCCGACGACCTGCAGCGGCTGGTGACAGCCCTGCCGGAGGCCCTGGCCTCGCTCCGGGCTGAGGCGGGCCTCCAGTGACCCACGAACCCGAGGTCTTGGACCAACGCGGGCAGCCGTGCCCGGCGCCTATCCTGGCCCTGGGGCGCGCAGCCCGGGTTCACCCGGGGCACATCGCCCTGCTGCTCGCCGACGACCCGGCCGCCGAGCACGATGTGCCCGCGTGGGCGCGCATGACCGGTGGCGAACTGCTGGAGCGCACGGACCTGACCGACGGCACCGGCGTCGGCTACCTGGTGCGTCTGCCGGCGCCCGGAAACACCGGGGGAAGCTCGAGCAGCGATGGCAGGGCGGCCTCGTAACGCCGCCGATCGACCCCGACGAAACCGAGCGACGCCAAATGGTCGGTGAGCCATTGCGCGTCGATGACGCGCTGGTCGGCCCGCTCTGCGCTGAAGACCAACCCCGAGAGCGCTGCCACCGCGACCTTCGAGGCGTCGGTGACAGTCCGAAACTTGCTGTCCGCGCAGAACAGGCCGCCGAGCTCCACTCCCAGCAAGCCGCCCACCAACTCCCCCTCGTGCCACACCTCGACCGAGTGCGCATACCCCGCAGCGGCGAGTTCGCGATAGGTCCGCGCGTACTCCTGGGTGATCCAGGCCCCTGACCTGCTGGGATCCGCACAGCCGGCTAGGACTCCCTCGAAATCGCGGTCGAAGGTCACATCGAACCTGCGCAGGCTGCGTCGCAGAGAGCGCGACACGCGCATGCCGGGATACCGCAGCACCGCGCGTTCGGCCGGGGCATACCAGGCGCACACAGTCTCGCCCTCCCCGTCGGCCTCCACCTCGATCACCATGGGGAACATGCCTCGGCGGTAGGAGGCCAGCACGGACGCTGCCGACACCCGGCCACCGAGCAGGACGATGTCGGTCTCGTCGGTCAACTCCTGGGACACCGGCACGATCCGCTCGGCCCAGTCGCCCGGGTCCCCATCGCCCCTGGCCATCGAGCTAGGCCAGGACGCCCGCCAGGTCGGCCGCGGCCTCGTCGCCGTACGCGGCACCGAAGCGCTGCCGGAAATCCGCCGGCTCCAGCACGTACTCCTGCGTCCCGACGGTCTCGATGACCAGCGTCGCCATCATCGAGCCCACCTGCGCGCTGCGCTCGGGAGACAGCCCCCAGGCGACCCCGGCCAAGTAGCCCGACCGGAAGGCGTCGCCGACGCCAGTGGGGTCGGCGATGCGCTTCTCCTGCGGCACGGCCACCCGGGCGATCTCGCCGGCGCTGGTCTCGACCTTGGCGCCGTCTTTACCCAGCGTCGTCACCCGGGTCCCCACACGGCTGAGAATCTCCTGAGCGCTCCAGCCGGTCTTCTGCTCCGTGAGGGCGGCCTCGTACTCGTTGGTGAACAGGTACTCCGCGCCGTCGATGAGGCGACGGATGGATTCGCCGTCCATGAACGCGAGCTGCTGGCTGGGGTCGGCGGCGAACGGCAGCCCCCGCTCGCGACACTCCTCGGTGTGGCGCAGCATGGCGTCGGGATCGTTGGGACCGATGAGGACCAGGTCCACGCCGCCGAACCGCTCCGCCACCGGACCGAGTTCGATGTTGCGCGCCTCGGCCATGGCGCCCGGGTAGAACGATGCGATCTGGTTTTGCTTGGCGTCGGTGGTGCAGACGAAACGAGCCGTGTGGGCGACCTCGGACACCTGCACGGACATGGTGTTGACGCCGTGCCGATCGAGCCAGGAGCGGTAGTCGTCGAAGTCGTGACCCACCGCCGCGACGAGCAGCGGCTCGAGACCGAGGTTGGCCAGGCCGAAGGCGATGTTGGCGCCCACGCCACCGCGGCGCACCTGCAGGTCCGACACCAAGAAGGACAGGCTCAGAGTGTGCAGCTGGTCAGCGACCAGGGAGTCCGTGAAGGACCCCGGGAAGCTCATGAGGTGGTCTGTGGCGACCGATCCAG
This sequence comes from Candidatus Nanopelagicales bacterium, assembly GCA_044326505.1. GTDB lineage: Bacteria > Actinomycetota > Actinomycetes > S36-B12 > UBA10799 > JACJWR01. The sequence goes on from JBIRBF010000016.1 coordinate 8,014, forward strand.
TGATACAGATTCGCATGGCTGGAGTCTGTCACAGGCAGTGTGCGGCCCGAGGGACCGCGCGCGACGGCGCGATCAGTGGAAGGAGTCGCCGCAGGCGCAGGAACCCGTGGCGTTCGGATTGTCGATCGTGAAACCCTGCTTCTCGATGGTGTCGACGAAGTCGATCACGGCACCGCCGAGGTAGGGCGCGCTCATGCGGTCGGTGACGACGGCCACGCCGCCGAAGTCGCTCACGATATCGCCGTCGAGCGAGCGGTCATCGAAGAACAACTGGTACCGCAGTCCCGAGCAGCCACCGGGCTGCACAGCGATGCGCAGAGACAGATCGTCGCGGCCTTCCTGCTCGAGCAGGGACTTGACCTTGGAGGCCGCGGTCTCGGTGACGACGATGCCCTCGGCTGCGGGGGCCTCGACGGTGCTCGTGGCTTCGTTGACGGCGCTGTCGGTGCTCATCGGACTCCTTGTGATGTGGGTGATACCAAATTCTCAACCCGGAGTCAGCGTAACTTATTCCGGTCCAGCCGCATCAGCGTGCGGATCAGCCGCGGCGCGACCAGGTCGCGGCCACGCGCTCGGCCGCTGAGGAGAGCGACTCCGCCGGCTGCGCCATCGAGGTGGCAAGTCCGGCGGCATCGTCGCCCGCCCCCAGCATGGCCGCCACGGAGTACGCCGCCGCGACGCCGATCCCGGTGTAGTCACGCCGACCCACGGCTACCTGCCCGGCAATCACCACGCAGGGCTCGGACTTGTGCAACGAGATTAAGGCGATCCCAGATACCACCTTGCCCCGCAATGATTGGTGATCGAAGCGACCCTCACCCGTCACGACCAGGTCTGCCTCACCGATTTCGCGCGGCAGGTCCAGGATGTCCATGACCGTCCGAATGCCGGGCACCCGTTCGCCGCCCAGTTGGAGCAGCGCATAGCCGAGGCCACCGGCGGCGCCCGCCCCCACTGCCACGGCCGGGTCCTTACCGTCGGGGCGGCGGCCGACGAGCCCAGCGAAGTGCTCCAGCGCGGCGTCCAGATCCATGCACTCCGCGGGAGTGGCACCCTTCTGCGCGCCGTAGTTGCGCGCCGCCCCACGCCAGCCGAGCAGCGGGTTGTCGACGTCCGTTGCGGCCACGATGGTCACGCCCGCGACCGCGGCTCGAGCGGGCTCGACGTCCACCGAATGCAGCCTGGCCAGCGAACGGCCGCCGGAGTCCAGCGCCCGGTCTGCCTCCGCGCCCAGGGCCGAGAGCAGGCCGGCACCGCCATCGTTCGTCGCGCTGCCGCCTAGCCCCACGACGACCTTGGTGGCACCCGCCTCGATGGCCGCCAGCACCATCTGGCCAACGCCGAACGTGGTCGTGCGACCTGGGTCGCGCCGATCGAGCGGCACGAGCTGGAGGCCGCACGCCTGCGCAGCCTCCAGATAGGCGGTCTCGCCGTCCAGCGCAAAGGTCGCTGTTACCGGCAGGCCCAATGGGCCCACCACCTCGACTTCGCGCAGTTCGGCCCCCAATCCAGCGGCCACGACCGGCACGAAGCCGGGGCCCCCGTCAGACATGGGTCGCAGGATCAGGTCGTCCGTCGGGGCTGCACGAGCCCAGCCGTCGGCGATGGCCCGGGCGGCCTGCACGGCATTCAGCGTTCCGGTGAAGCAGTCTGGGGCGATCAGTACGCGCACGATGGCGCAGCGTATCGCACGCCCACGGCCGGCGGGCGTGCCAAGATGTGACCATGCCGACCCAGGGACACGTCGCCGGCGGCCCCGCCGAGCACACATCCTCTTTTGCGGAACCTGCCGCCAGCCCGCTGGCACTCCTGCTGCTGGGCCAAGACGCCGACCCCCTCAGCGAACGAGGCGTGGACTGTCCGGGTGCCCTGCCGAGTCCCAGCGATCCAGATCTGCTCGCTCGAGCGCGGGCTGCCCGCGACGCCCTCGGCGACCGCGCCTTCGTCCTTGGCCACCACTACCAGCGCGACGAGGTGATCGAGTTCGCCGACGTCACCGGCGACTCCTTCAAGCTCGCCCGCGAGGCCGCCGCACGGCCGGACAGCCCCTACATCGTCTTCTGCGGCGTGCACTTCATGGCCGAGAGCGCGGACATCCTCACCAGCGACGAGCAGCAAGTCGTGCTGCCGGACCTGGCCGCCGGCTGCTCGATGGCCGACATGGCCGCGATCGAACAGGTAGAGGCCTGCTGGGGCGAACTCAAGGCGCTGGGCCTGGCGCAGGACACCGTGCCGGTGACCTACATGAACTCGGCCGCGGCGATCAAGGCCTTCACCGGACGCCATGGCGGCACCGTGTGCACGTCCAGCAATGCCAAGGCATCCCTGGAGTGGGCCTTCTCGCAGGGCGAGCGGGTGCTGTTCCTGCCCGATCAGCACCTGGGGCGCAACACCGCCGTCCTCGATCTGGGACTCTCGCTGGACGACTGCGTGGTCTACAACCCGCACCGTCCGCGCGGCGGCCTCAGCGACGAGCAACTCAAGCGGGCGAAGATGATCCTGTGGCGCGGGCACTGCTCCGTGCACGGGCGCTTCACCGCTGAGAGTGTGGCGGATGTGCGCGCACGCATTCCGGGCGTCAACGTGCTGGTGCACCCCGAGTGCCGGCACGAGGTTGTCCTCGATGCCGACTACGTCGGCTCCACCGAATACATCATCACCACCCTGGCGGCGGCCGAGCCGGGCAGCGCCTGGGCGATCGGCACCGAGCTCAACCTGGTGCGGCGGCTGGCCAGGATGCACCCCGACAAGCAGGTCGTCTTCCTGGACAAGACGGTCTGCTACTGCTCGACGATGAACCGCATCGATCTGCCGCACCTCGTGTGGACGCTCGAGAGCCTGGCGGCTGGACGCGTGGTGAACCAGATCGAGGTCGACCCCGAAGTGGCCCACTTCGCCCGAGTCGCCCTGGACCAGATGCTCGCCCTGCCCGGCGCCACAGCTAAGCGCGACTGAGGGCCCCTGCTCGGGCCGACCGGTGTGAGCCGACCGATGTCCTGGCCAGCTAGCGCAGGCCCGGGGCATCCCAGAGTGCGCCCCAACGGGTGAGGTCGCGCTCCATCGGCAGCGCCGATTCCAGTGCGTCGCGCAGGCGAAGCTCCGCGAGGTTGTCCCGCGCCGGGGCGCCGCTGGTCGGTTCGACCTCCGGGATGAAGGGATAGAACGTACCGGCATCGAAACGGAACACGATGGCGAACAGCCGGCCCGCTGGGCCCCGGAAACTCATCAGCGCACACAGCGGGTCGCCAAGATCCGCGATCAGTTCTGCTGTTACCAAGAGTTCCGCGACGAGGTCGGCCGAGTCGCAGGCATCGCACGCGAGCTCGATCCAGTCGAAGCCGAACTCGTCGGTGGATTCCGCACGGGTGACCTTGGCAGACAACGGAGCCGATGGGTCCGCCGCTCCAACCTCCGATGAGCGTGTCAGCGGGTCGGACGACGTGTCTCGAGCCCGGTAGGCCACTGCTGCCACACCCGTGGGTTGGCAATCCAGCCGGATGAGCACGTCCGCGCCGACTCCCAGTGCCGCCAGCTTGTCGATCGGTCGGAGCGGAGTCCGCGAGCCGAACACGACGGGAACCGTGCGCTCGTCTGCTAGCCCTGCGGTTCGGCCTGCGGCTTGGGGTGAGGCGCCTCGACCGCCGGCTTGGCGGCGGGGCCGTCGATCTCAGCCTGCAGACGGGCGAGCCAATCCTCCACCTCGGAGGCGCCGGCGATGCGCTCCAACTCCGCGTCGAGCGGATCCTTCGTCGCACCTGTCGCATCCGGCAGCATGCCCGAGGACACGAGCTCGTCCAGCGCACCCGCGCGGGCCGTCATCTGAGCGGTCCGGTCCTCGGCGCGCTGAATAGCCAGGCCGACCTCGCCGAGCTCGTCGGAGATGCCCGTGACGGCCTCGTTGATTTTTGTCTGCGCCTCCGCCGCCGAGTAGGTCGCCTTGATGGTCTCCTTCTTGGTGCGGAAGGCCTCGACGCGCGCCTGCAACTGCTGGGCGGACTGGGTGAGCTTCTCCTCCTGCAGCTGCAATCCCGCGAGCTGGGCGTGCAGATCGTTGAGCTGCCCGGTCAGGTAGCTCTTGCGGGTGAGGGCCTCGCGAGCGAGGTCCTCCCGACCTGCCTTGAGGGCCGCGCGCGCCTGCTGCTCGAGCTTGGCCGACTGCGCCTCGAGCTGGGCGATCTGCAGCTCCAGGCGCTTGCGCGAGGTCGCAACATCAGCGACTCCCCGGCGCACCTTCTGCAGCAGATCGAGCTGCTTCTCGTAGCTGTAGTCCAGCGTTTGGCGAGGGTCCTCGGCCCGGTCGAGGGCCTTGCTCGCCTTGGAGTTGAAAATCAGCTTGAACCGCTGCCACATTCCCATGGCGCAAATCGTAAGCCATCGCGAGGCCCGCGGGATGGCGCAACAGGCGGGAGGACCGCCGGAGCGTACCCTTGGCTCGTGTTCTTCCGATCCAAGGGCGCCGACGAGGCCGCCACCCAACCGACCACCCCCGAGGTTTCCGAGGCCAGCGTCGGCAAGGGCCACGCCACGCCCAAGCGCCGCGACGCCGAAGCGGCTCGCAAAACGGCGCTGAAGGTGCCCGCGGACCCCAAGGCGGCAAAGAAGGCCATGCGCGAGCGCGACCGGGTCGCACGAGCCGAGCAGCGCGAGGCCATGATGCGAGGCGACGAGCGAGCGCTGCCGACCCGGGACCGCGGTCCCGCACGCGCCTTCGTCCGGCAGTGGGTGGATAGCCGCCGCTTGATCGCGGAGTTCTTCCTGCCGCTCGTGGTGCTGGTGCTCATCTGCACCCTGATCCCGAACGAGGTGATCAGGTTCTACGCCAGCATCTCCTGGTACGCGATCCTGCTCGTGGTGATAATCGACTTGACCATCACGGGTCTGCGGATTTCCCGGGCGCTGAAGGCCCAGTTCCCGGACAAGGCCGACCGCAAGGGCGCGATCTTCTACGGCATCATGCGCGCGATGCAGATCCGCCGCCTGCGCGTTCCGCTGCCCCAGGTGAAGGCCGGCGGGGCGCCGGTCCCGCCCAAGAAGCCGCGCACGAAGTAGCGCACCTCAGCCCCGGATCGCACCTAGTCTGGGGCCATGGAACACCGGCGGCTGGGCACGAGCGGGCTCAAGGTCAGCGAACTCGCCTTCGGCAACTGGCTGACGCACGCCGGACAGGTTGAGCGAGATACCGCCGTCGAGTGCGTCCACGCGGCCCTGGATGCCGGCATCACGACGTTCGATACCGCTGACGTCTACGCCGCCACACGGGCCGAGTCGGTGCTCGGCGAGGCCCTGCGCGGGCAGCGCCGCGAGGGCCTGGAGATCTGCACCAAGACGTACTGGCCGATCGGCCCGGGCGCCAACGATCGCGGGTTGTCGCGCAAGCACATCGTCGAGGCCTGCCACGGATCGCTGCGGCGGCTCGGCGTCGAGTATCTGGACCTCTACCAGGCCCACCGCTACGACTACGAGACCCCGCTGGAAGAGACGCTCCGGGCCTTTGACGACCTGGTGCGGCAGGGCAAGGTGTTGTACGTCGGCGTCTCGGAATGGCGCGCAGACCAGATCCAGGCGGCCGTCGACTTAGCCGCCGAGATGGGCTTCGACCGCATCGTGTCCAACCAGCCGCAGTACTCGGCGCTCTGGCGTGTGATCGAAGCTGAGGTCCAGCCGGTGTGCCGCGCCGCGGGTATCGGGCAACTGGTGTGGTCGCCCCTGGCGCAGGGAGTGCTAACCGGCAAGTACACGCCGGGCTCGACGCCGCCGGCCGACTCCAGAGCGGCGGACCCGAAGGCCGGCACCCTCATCCAGCGATGGTTGCGCGACGAGGTGCTGATTGCCGTATCGCAGCTCGCGCCGCTGGCGGCCGAGGCGGATCTGACGATCGGACAGTTGGCACTCGCTTGGGTCCTTGGCACTGACAACGTCAGCGCCGCGATCATCGGCGCCACCCGACCGGAACAGATCGCGGCCAACGCGCGGGCCACCGGCATCGACCTCGGCGCTGACCTGCGCGGCCGGATGGACGCGATCCTGGCGCCCGTCGCGGTGACCGATCCGGACCACACGCAGTCCCCGAACCAGCGCCCCTGACCCACTGTCGGCTCGCGCCGCGGGCGGACCGGACGAAAGGAACTCCACCGATGGCATTTACTTGGCGCTACCTGCGCGCTGACGGAACCGACGTCGTTGATCTACCCGAGGCCGCGACCAGCCAGTCGTTCCCGTCGCAGTCAGAGGCGGAGTCGTGGGTCGGCGAGACCTGGCGCGACCTGCTCGACGGCGGCGTCGACGCCGTCGCGCTCGTCGATGGTGACGTGCCTGTGTACGGCCCGATGAGCCTGCACCCGGCCCAGTAGGCCACCGCACCCGGCCTCAGGCTGCCGGCCTGTGGTGCAATAGTTCCAGCCATCCGCCCTTGCGGCTGGCTGCGCGCGATCAACTCGCAGGGGAAGCCGGTGCGAATCCGGCGCTGTCCCGCAACCGTGAGCCCCCAGGGGCAAGCCGGAATACCTGCCGATCGCGCGGATCCCAACCACCGTCGTGGTCAACGGTGGGGGGTGCGTGCCTGTGCCGCAGCCTCCAGCGACGCCCGCGCCCCGCGAGAGGATCGCCGATGGCCGATCGTCACCAGCCAACTCCGTCCGCCAGGCCGCTGCGCCTCATCCTGGCGTCCCTTCTGACGGCACTGGTGGCCGTGCCCGGCCTGGTGCTCGGCGCCGCCGCTCCCGCGCAGGCCGACTCCCAGTACTACGTGTACTGGTCGCTGTGGGAGCAGGCGCCCAACGACCAGTGGCAGTTCAACGAGTCAGGTGCCTCGGCACTGACGCCGGCGAACGGCTCGGTCAACGGCTGGCGGTTCGGCGTGGCCGGCTTCGCGGTCCCCGACGTCCGCGAGCCCCGCGCCACGGTCACCTTCGCCGAGGTCTGCGGCGAGGACGCGCCACCGGCCGGTCAGAAGAAGGTCGCCGAGGTGATCGACTACGGCACCGGAGCTGATGCCCCCGCCGGTTCGACGCCGCCCAAGCCGGTGCTGGCGTGCGCCACAGTTGCGGAGAACGCCAACGCGGTTCAGGCACTGCAGGCAGTGGCGCCCGTGCGGTACGAGAACGGCTTGGTGTGCGCGATCTCCGCCTACCCCGCGGCCGGCTGCGGCGATCCCGCCCCCAACGCCACCGCAGTACCGACGGACTCCCCGACCGAATTCGCGACTCCGCAGGCGGTGGCGGCCGGCCTGCCCGCGGCGCCGAGTGACTCGTCGGGACCACCGGCGGCGCTCATCGGCCTGGCCGGACTGGCAGCCGTCGTCGCCGTCGCAGCCGTGTTCATCGCGCGCAAGCGCAGCAACAGCAGCAACTGATCACGGCTATGGCCACCACCACTGCTCTGGCGCGCCCGCTCTCGGGCGTGTCCGTGCAGGGGCGGTGGCTGCACCCGGGTGCCTGGTGGCTGTGGGCTATCGGCCTGGCCACAGCTGCCTCGCGCACCACGAACCCGGTGCTGCTGGGACTGATCCTGGCAGTGGCCGGAACCGTGGTGGCGGCCAGACGGCCGGAGGCTCCGTGGTCGCGCTCGTTCAGCGTATTCCTGCGGATCGGACTCATCGTTATCGCCGTGCGGGTGGTGTTCCAGGTGCTGCTGGGACTGCCGCAGGGCAACAGCGTGCTGTTCACGCTGCCCTCGGTGGCGCTGCCGGAATGGCTCGCCGGCGTCCGCATCGGCGGGGTGGTGACGTGGGAGTCGATCGTGTACTCGATCTACGACGGTCTGCGCCTGGCCACCGTGTTGGCGTGCCTGGGCGCCGCGTCCTCGCTGGCGTCGCCCTACCGCCTGCTCAAGGCGATGCCCGCCGCACTCTACGAGGTGGGAGTGTCCCTCGTAGTCGCCCTCAGCTTCGCCCCGGCGCTCGTCGGCGATATCCAACGAGTGCGAGCCGCCCGCCGCCTGCGGGGTCGACCGACCTCCGGCCTGCGGGGAATCACCGGATCGGCGATGCCGGTGTTCTCCGGCGCGCTGGATCGTTCGATCGCTCTGGCCGCGGCAATGGACTCGCGGGGCTACGGCCGCTCAGTCGATCTGTCCCCGCGAGAGCGCCGCACCACAGGCGCTCTCGTCCTCGGCGGCCTGGTGGGGGTCGGGCTGGGCCTCTACGCCCTGCTCGACGGGTCCGCCGTGTCCTACGCGGGGCTGCCGCTGCTGATGCTGGGCACCGTCGCAGCTGTCATAGGCCTGGTCCGCGGGGGGCGCCGCAACGGGCGCACTCGGTACCGCCCCGACCCGTGGCGGTGGCCCGAGACGCTGACCGCCGGCACCGGACTCGTAACAGCCGTCGCCGTCGTGGTGCAGGGCATCGTCGATCCGGGCGCCCTGACGCCGTCGATCAGCCCGCTACAGTGGCCGGAGGTCCCTTGGATCGCTGCGGCCGGGGTGCTCACCGCGCTGCTGCCAGCTTGGCTCACGCCAACGCCGCCGTCGATCACCGGCCGATCCGCAGCCACGCGAGAGGCCCCCTGATGATCGATTTCGACGATGTCACGTTCACCTACGACGCACATCTGCCGCCAGTGCTGGAGGATGTCGATCTGCACATCGACGAGGGCGAACTCTGCCTGGTCGTGGGGCCGACCGGCACCGGAAAGTCGACACTGCTGCGGATGATGAACGGGCTGGTGCCGCACTTCACCGGCGGAGTGCTCAACGGTCGGGTGCGCGTCGCGGGGCGAGACACCCGCGATCACCGACCGCGTGACCTCGCCGATGTGGTGGGCATGGTGCTGCAGGACCCGATGAGCGGATTCGTGACCGACATGGTCGAGGACGAGCTCGCCTACGGCATGGAGTCGCTCGGCCTGCCGGGTGACGTGATGCGCAAACGAGTCGAAGAGACGCTGGACCTCATGGGTCTGGCGGAGTTGCGCAACCGCCCACTGCTCTCGCTGTCCGGCGGCCAGCGCCAGCGGGTGGCTATCGGCGCAGTTCTCACCACGCATCCGAAGGTGCTGGTGCTCGACGAGCCCACCTCGGCCCTGGACCCAGGGGCTGCGGAAGACGTGCTCGCCGCCCTGCAAAGGCTCGTGCACGACCTCGGCCTCACTGTTGTCCTCGCCGAGCACCGGCTCGAGCGGGTGGTGCAGTACGCGGACCGAGTCGTCGTGCTCGAAACAGACACCGCACCCACAGCCGGCGAGCCGGCGGACATGATGATCCACTCCCCCGTGGCACCCCCCGTGGTGCAGCTCGGCCGGCTGGTCGGCTGGTCCCCGCTGCCGGTCTCGGTGCGCGACGCGCGACGCAAGGCCGGACAGCTGCGCACCACCTTGGCAGCAGTGCCGTCCGCCGAGGCCGAGCCACTGGCCGATCCCGTCGCACTCCCGGCTCCGGCGGTGCTCGAGTGCCGCGACGTGCGGATCACCTACGGACCCGTGCCAGCGCTTGACGGTGCCTCCCTGACCGTCCGCCGCGGCTCGGTGACCGCGCTGATGGGCCGCAACGGCGCCGGCAAGTCCACCCTGCTCAAGAGCGCCGTCGGCCTGCTGCGCCCCACCGCCGGCACCGTCACGGTCGACGGTGAGGACCCGGCGGCCTGGGGCGGCGGGCAGATTCTGGCGCATGTCGGATTCGTCCCGCAGGAGCCGGCAGATCTGTTGTGCGAGGAAACGGTGACCGACGAGTGCCGAGCCGGCGATCGGGACGCGACCTTGCCCGCGGGCACGACGGCAGCCCTGCTGGCCGACCTGGCGCCGGACATCAGCGGCGATATCCACCCGCGCGACCTCTCCGAAGGTCAGCGGCTCTGCCTCGTGCTCGCAATCGTGCTGGCCGCGCACCCACCCATGCTGCTGCTCGACGAGCCGACCCGTGGACTGGACTACCGGTCCAAGGCCAGGCTCGTGCGCATTCTGCGCGGCTTGGCCGCCGACGGTACGGCCGTGCTGCTGGCCAGTCACGACGTGGAACTCGTCGCCGAGGTCGCCGATCGCGTAGTGATGCTGGCCGAGGGTCAGATCGTCGCCGAGGGACTCACCGAAGACATCGTCACGGCGTCGCCGATCTTCGCCCCACAGGTGGCAAAGGTGCTCGCGCCCGAGCGCTGGCTCACCGTGGACTCCGTCGCCGAGGCACTGGTCGCAGGATGACCGAAACCCGCACCGCACCCCGGCCCGGCACCCTGCAGGGCCGGTCGGCGCTGGTGCTCGGCGGCGTCACTCTGGTTGGCCTCGTGGCGTTCTTCTGGCCGTTCCTGGCCGACCCCGGCAGCGCTGCGCTCGGCCACGCCTCCGATGCTCCGTGGGTCTTCGCGGCGCTGCTGCCGCTCTTGCTCGCACTCGTGCTCGCCGAGTTGGCAGATGGTTCCTTGGACTCGCGCGGGATCGCCCTGCTGGGGGTGCTGTCCGCCGTCGCCGCAGCGCTGCGCCCGATCGGCGCCGGAACCGTGGGCTTCGAGCCCATCTGGGTCGTGATTATCCTTGGCGGTCGAGCCCTGGGCCCGGGATTCGGGTTCCTGTTGGGCAATATCTCGCTGTTCGCGTCTGCCCTCCTCACTGGCGGGGTCGGACCTTGGCTGCCGTTCCAGATGATCGCCGCGGGCTGGCTCGGCTTCGGGGCGGGCTGCCTGCCGCGGGCCTCCAGCCGCGTCGAACCTTGGGTGGTCGCGGCCTATGGGGCGGTGGCGTCGATCCTGTACGGCTTCCTGCTCAACCTTTGGTTCTGGCCTTGGGCCGCAGGTGCGCAGAGCCAGCTGTCGTTCGACCCCGCGGCCACCGTGGCCGAGAACCTGCAGCACTGGTTCCTGTTCAACATGGCCACATCGCTGGGCTACGACCTGCCCCGAGCCGTTGTGGTGGCGGCGTTGCTTGCCATCACCGCCCGACCCGTGCTGGCAGCCCTGCGCCGCGCCACGCGTCGGGCGGCATTCGACCGACCGATCGTGTTCGAGGGCTCGACGTGAGGGTGACCCTGCTGGGCACGGGCGCTGCCGACGGCATCCCGCAGCCCTTCTGCGGGTGCGCCACCTGCACAGATGCGCGCGGCCGCGGCGAGGTCCGGGCACCCGGCGGGGTGCTGGTGGACCAGGAACTTCTCATCGATCCCGGTCCAGGCGCCGCTGGAGCCGCCGCCCGGGCCGGGGTGGACCTGAGCCGGGTGACCACGATCGCGGTCACCCACGCCCATGCCGACCACTGGGATCCCTCGATTCTGCTGTTCCGGCAATGGCGCACAGACGACGGAGCCGGCCTTCCCCGACTGCGGCTCATCGGACCGGCAGGCGTGATCGGCCCCGCGCGGGACTGGCTGGCCCCCACCGCGGCGGTGGATCTGATCCCCGCCCGACCCGGCGACACCTGGTCCCTGGGGACGCGGACCCTGCGCGCGCTGCCCTCGACCCACGGCCGCGCCGCACCGGGCGCTCCGACGGATCCGCTGGCCGCCGAGGCGGTGCTGTTCGAGGTCCGCGACTCTGCCGGCGCGGCGATGCTCTACGCGGCCGACACCGGGCCGCCCAGCAAGGACCTGCTCAACGCCGTGGCGGGGGCCGGCTACGGCCTGGCGCTGATCGAGCTCACCTTCGGCGCGGGCAGGCCGACGACCCCTGGTCACCTGGACCATGCGACGTTCCCGACCGCGCTCGCCGACCTGCGCGCCTGCGGCGCGCTCACCCCCACCACCGAAGTCGTGGCCATCCACATCGGCCACCACAACCCGCCCGCGCACACCCTCCATTCCGTGCTCGAGAGTTGGGGGGCGCGCGCCGTCGCCGATGGCACCACGCTGGCCATCGGCCAAGGAGGCGGACCTAAGCGTGCTGAGGCACCGACCCGGACGGTACTCGTCACGGGCGGGGCCAGGTCCGGCAAGTCCAGCTATGCCGAGCAGACCGCAGGTGCGGCCGCCGACGTGCTCTACCTGGCCACGGGCTGGCCCCGGGGCGTCCTGGGCGACGCCGACTGGGACGCCCGCCTGGACACCCACGTCGCCCGACGGCCGGCGCGCTGGCGCACCCGCGAATGGAACGACCCGACGCCGGCGGATCTGGGAGCGGCCGTGGCCGCGGCGCCGCCCGGTTCCACGGTGCTGATCGATTGCCTGGCCCTGTGGGTCACACGACTGCTCGAGGGTGCAGTTGCCTGGGACGACCCCGAGAGGGCCGCCGACGTCGTCGCCCGGGGCTGCGAGGCGCTGCTCAGCGGGCTCACCGCGACGTCGGCCGCCGAAGTCGTACTGGTCACCAACGAGGTCGGTTCCGGTGTGGTGCCGGCGACCGCTGCCGGCCGAGCGTTCCGCGATCAGCTCGGCACGGTGAACGCTCGCGTGGCCGAGCGTGCCGACGCGGTGTTCCTGGTCGTCGCGGGTCGAGCCCTGGAGCTGACGGCCCAGTCGAAGGACGCAGATGCCTGACGACTTCGAAGCCGACGGCACCCCCCTGGGAGGCGGCCTGATAGCCGACATCGAGTCGGCAATCATCGCCCCCGATGAGGCCGCCCGTGCCGCTGCCCTGGCCCGCCAGGCGACCCTCACCAAACCGGCCGGAGCGCTTGGCCGGCTGGAGGACCTATCCGTCTGGCTTGCCGCGGCCCAGGGATGCTGCCCGCCCGCGCCGCCGCGCAGCCCCCGGCTGGTGATAATCGCTGGCGACCACGGCATCGTCCGAGCCGCGGGCACATCAGCATATCCGCCCGAGGTCACGGCCCAGATGGTGCTCAACTTCCTGTCCGGTGGTGCGGCGGCAAACGTGCTTGCGCGAACCGTGGGCGCGCAGGTGCGGGTGGTGGACGTCGCCGTCGACGCCGACTGGGCCGGATCAACTGTGCCTGAGGGGCTTACGCGCCACAAGATCAACCGCGGGTCTGAGCCCATCGACCGCGCCGACGCGATGGACCGGCCCACCGCCGAGCGTGCCTTCGCCACCGGGCGAGCCATTGCCGACGAAGAGGTCGACTCCGGGGCTGATCTGTTGATCGCCGGAGACATGGGCATCGGGAACACCACCCCCGCGGCCGCCCTCGTCGCGGCGCTCACCGGCCGCAGCGCTGTGGACGTAGTCGGTCGCGGCACCGGCATCGACGACGAGACCTGGATGCGCAAGTGCGCCGCCGTACGCGACGCCCTGTACCGCACCCGCGCGCTCGACCACGATCCAATGGCGCTGCTGGCGCGCCTCGGCGGCGCCGACCTCGCTGCGATTGCCGGATTCCTGACACAGGCCGCCGTGCGAGGAGTGCCGGCCATCCTGGACGGGATGGTGGTAGGTGCCGCCGCGCTGGTAGCCGCCTCCATCGCGCCGAGTGCGTCCCAGTGGTGGCTGGCAGGGCATCGCTCGGTGGAGCCGTGCCACCGATACGTGTTGGAGCAGCTGCAGCTCGAGCCCATCGTCGACTACGGCATGCGGCTTGGCGAGGGAACCGGCGCCTTGGTAGCCCTGGGCGTGCTCAATGCGGCCGCGGCGACCTTGGCCGAGATGGCGACGTTTGACGACGCGGGCGTATCCGGACCGGCCGATGACGACTGAGGACGTCGCCACCTCGGAGCGGCCCGCACGAACGATCGACGGGCTACTGCTGGGTGCGGGCACGTTCACAGCCGTACCTGTGCCGCCACCGCGCCGCGTCGATGCCGGGGCAGGTGCGATGGCGATGCTCACGGCGCCTGTCTGGGGAGGTCTGGTCGGGCTGATCGGCGCTGCCGCCGGGCTGATGGTGACGGCCGGGGCCGCCTGGTCCGGGAACGCCTCCCCGCTGACGGCGCTGTTGGCCGGCGTGGCCGCAGTAGCAGCCGGTGCGTGGGCCGCACGCGGCCTGCACCTGGACGGCCTCGCAGACTTCGCCGACGCCCTGGCATCGGCCCGGCGCGGCTCGGACGCGCTGGAAGTCATGCGCGATCCGCGCATCGGCGCACTCGGCGCCGTGACCCTCGGACTCGCGCTGATGCTCCAGGCGGTGGCGCTGGGCTCACTCTTCGCAGCAGGAAGCGGCGCGGCTGCGACGCTGGCCGTCGCGGTCCTCGCGCGGGCTCCATTGGCTCTGCTCGTGCGCCGGGGCACTCCGGCTGACAACAGCGGCCTTGGCCGGACCGTAGTTGGCTCGACGCGCCCGGGATCGGCGGCGGTCGCGGGTGCGCTGGCGTCGGCCGTAACCCTCGCAGTCCTCGCTGGGCTCGGCGGCGTGTCGGCGCTGGGGGCCGGGCTGGCGGTCATCGCCGCGTGGTCCATGGCCGTGTGGGTGCGCCGGGTGGCGCTGCGCAGGTTCGAGGTCCTCACTGGCGATGCGCTGGGCGCAGCGGTCGAGCTCAGCACCACGGCAGCGCTACTCATCCTGGCCGTCGCCGGCTGAGCTGGCGGTCTGGCCGGAGCGCCGGGCTTGTGGTCGATCAGGCCCTGACGTGCGATTCCACCAGCGGCAACTTGGTCAACCGCGCCGTCAACCAGCGCCCGCGGGAATTCACCGACACCTCCGCGCCGGGGCTGAGAGTGGCGTCGAGCAGCGCCAGCGCCACACCTGTGCGCAGCGTGGGCGAGAACGTTCCGGAGGTCACCGTGCCCACCTGGGGGCCGTCCGGCATCAGGTGCACGGCCATTCCGGCACGCGGCACGCCGCGATCGAGGAGCACCAATCCCTGCAACTTGGGCACCAGATCCGACGCCCGGCGGGCGTGCAAGGCAGCTCGACCGCGGAAGTCCGGCTTGTCCCAACCAACGGACCACCCGAGGCGGGCTTCCACCGGCCCGATCTCGCCCCCGAGGTCCTGGCCGTGCAGCGGGTAGCCCATCTCGGTCCGCAGCGTGTCGCGGGCGCCGAGCCCGCAGGGCTGGACGCCGTACACGGCTCCGGCCGTCGTCAGGTGGTTCCAGAGGGCCACGGCGTCCGCTGCACCCACGAGCAGTTCGTAGCCCTTCTCCCCTGTGTACCCGGTACGGCAGATGATCACATCGACGCCATCGAGTTGCGCACGCTCGACCTGCATGTAGCCCAACTCGGTCTGTAGACCGGCATCGCGCAGCAGGTCGGCCGAGGCCGGTCCCTGAACCGCGATGATCGCCATGTCCTGGTGGGCATCGGTGACCTCGCACTGCGGCCCCACGACCTCTTCCACAGCCTCGCGGACATAGCCCGCGTTGGCCGCGTTGGGCACGATTAACACCTCGTCCGCTGCCGCTTGCCCACCCTTCGCAGCCCCGGCGAGCAAGTAGACGATGATGTCGTCGATCACCCGGCCTGACTCGTCGCACAGCATCGTGTACTGCGCCTGACCGGCCGCGATTCGGGTGAGGTCGTTGGTGAACAACTCGTTCAGGGCCGCCGCTGCGCCGGGGCCCCGCACGAGCAGGGTGCCCAGGTGCGACACGTCGAACAGGCCGACGTCAGTGCGCACGGCGAGGTGCTCGGCGTTCACGCCTTCGTACTCCAGCGGCATCAGCCAGCCCGAGAACGGCGCGAACTTCGCCCCAGCAGACTCGTGGACGCTGTGGAGCGGTGAGTGCAGCAGAGCAGTGTCGTCGGCAGTCATGGCCAGAACGCTACTAGGGTGGAGCCGACCGTGCCGCACGCCGCACCTCCCGGAGGATCATGGCCGCCACAGCCGTCACCAGCACCCCGCCC
>JBIRBF010000170.1:0-5915 GCA_044326505.1 Candidatus Nanopelagicales bacterium
CCGGGTCGATGCGGGGCTGCCCCGCATCGACCGGCTGACCGACCTCTACAACGCAGTCTCGGTCGCGCACGTGCTGCCCATCGGCGGCGAGAACCTCGACCGCTACGTCGGAGCGCCCAGGCTCTGTCGCGCACGCGGCGATGAGCCTTTCGACACCGTCGCCAACGGTGAGCCGATCACGATCACTGCCGACGCCGGCGAGGTGTTGTGGCGCGACGACCTAGGCGTCACCTGTCGGCGCTGGAACTGGCGGCAGTGCGTGCGCACCCGCCTGGACGAGGGCACCGCGCACGTCCTGTTCATCCTCGATGGTCTCGAGCCGCTCGATTCAGGTGCCCTGGAGGCAGCAGGTTCCGCGCTGGTCGACGCGATCACGGCCAATGCCCCTGAGGCTGCCGTGGCCACGCGGCTGCTGTGAGCCGCCCTTCAGCTGGGCTGTGACCCGGCGATGTCGCAGGTCGAGCTGGTACATCTGCCGAAGAGTGTGTGCGAGCAATGAGTGACGTGGCCCCCCTCGGTGACGTAGCAGCCAACTCCAGCGTGCGCCCGGCCGGTCCGACCGAGCCTGTCGAGCCTCGGGGCGGTCCACCCGGAAGCAGTCGCCCACCCCAGGCTCCCTGTCTCAACCACCATGATCCGCAGGCTAACATCCACGCGACAGCTGAATCCGTCTCCGCTGCCCGCACCCACGTGACCATCGGAGAGCCGTGCACCCCACAGTCTTCACGGCCTTCGGGGACGTCTGCGCGGAACTGCGTGCCCAGCGGCAGGTGCCCGAGGGGCCGATCCTCGAACTCGGCGCGTCACCCCACCACAGGAGCCTCCTTACGCTGTCTGCTCTGCCGGAAGCGCCCGAGCGAATCGGGATCGGGTTGGATGGGGCAGTCGTAGGCGACGGCTTTACGATCCACACCGGCAACACCCACGACCTCTCCCGCTTCCCCAACGCGACGTTCGCCCTGGTTCTCTCCAATGCCCTGCTCGAGCACGATGCGCAGTTCTGGTTGACGGTCGCCGAGGCTCATCGGGTGCTCGCTCCAGGCGGCTGGTTCGTGTGCGGCGTACCGGGATACGGCCGCATGGGGATGGTCCCTACCCCGCCGGCGGCGCGATACCTCGCACGTATCCCTCGGGCCAAGCGGCGCCTGCGCACGTGGCGGTCTCTGACCGCGCCAGCATCCCTCACCCTGGGAATCCACAACTACCCCGGCGATTACTACCGGTTTAGCGAGCAGTCCATGCGCGAGGTGATCCTCGGCGGGATGACCGACATCTCGACGCGGACGGTGATGGACGTACCGCGGATCATCGGCGCCGGTCGCAAGTCGGTCGCGACGGCCTAGCCCCACTCAGGGCGCATTCCCGTCGGCCTGGTCGCCTCCTTGGATCAGGTAACCGGAGTGCGTGCGCGGCCCGCTGAGCAGACGCTGGTCGATGTCGTTGAGGAAGTCGTCCGCATCCTGCTTTCGCTCTGCCGCATAGGCGTCGATGGCGGCCACAACGCCGTCCGGGATACGCGGGTCCAGGCGCTCCTCTGCCCAAGCGCGCAGCGCACGCAAGTGCCCCTCGGGGGCCATCGGACCGGCCACTCGCAGGTCCAGTTCGCCAGCCAGTGCGCGCAGCCACGGCTCCGGTTCGCTGTAGCGCGCGATCCACCAGCCCGCGTGGTGGACGCCCGCCCCGAGCATCGTTTCTAGGTGCTCTGGCGCCCATGTGCGGGGTTGCCAACCGTGCTGATCCCCTGCCAGTTTTCGGCAGAGTGCGGCGGCGGACTCGCAGTATGTGAGGTGGTTTCCCACTGGCGCGGTGGCCTGGCCGACGATGGGCGCCCTGGCCCTCAGCGCCCCGATCGAGATCCCCTCCACGCCGGCGATGCGCATCGCGAGCGGACCGGCAACTGCCGGCGGTTCGGCCGGCAGCAGAGCAGGATCGCGCAGGTGGTCGGGGCTGGTGGCGATGCAACAGTGCAGCGTGGGCGCCAGCCGATCGACGGCGCCGTAATGCGCCGCCAGCGGCAGCCGCCCAGGGTCCTGCAGGCCCTCGAGGACCCGCAGGGTGCGCACTTCGTCCAGGAACTCGTCGTCGTCAAGCAGCAGGACGACGCGGTCCCCCGCTTCCCGGAAGAGCAGGGGCATGACCGAGTCCCGCGCCCGGTACTCGCCGTGGCGCCCGCCCGCGGGCAGATCGGTCGTCACGACGCGCAAGTGCGGCCGCGCGATTCCGGTGATCTCGTGCCATTGCCCTCGAATCACCTCTCGCGGGGCGGCGTCGAAGCCCAACGTGCTTTCGGTCACGACCACGTCGCACCACGACGCCAAGCGACGGATCTGCGCCACCGCCATGGGTGTGGGACCGCCGACGATGACCGCAGCGATGGGCCGCTCGACGTTCGCCGCGCGGCGCGCGCGATGGTGGCCAGGAGCGGGCTGCGGCTCCGGGCTTGCATCGACCGGTTCCGGATCGGGGTCTTCAGCCAGGTATCCCAGCGCCCGCATGGCTGGGTAGCAGAACGAAACGTCCGTGGCCTCGTGGCCGTCACGCCACCGGCCAACCGCCGACTGATCCATCACCACCCGCGCCAGTGGCAGTCCGAGGAACGCCTCCATCCCCGCCAGAGTCGTTTCCTGGCGGTGGACCAGGTCCTCGAACCGCACCGCGTGCCATCGCCGCGGCTGGGGCAGCGCAGCAGCCAGGTCGTGGTGGTACTTCCACGACAGAGCCCGGGCGGTGCGCAGATCGGTCACCGACGGCGTCGGCACTCCCCACCTGGACAACAGATCGGTGGGATGGCCCGCCAGGATGCAGTCGCGCGGGTCACGCACGATGTGCAGGTAGTACGCGTCCGGGAACAAGCGGACGATCCAAGGCAGCGCGAGGGTGGTCTCCGGAAGCTTCCAGCCGACAACCGGCGCACCGCTGCCCAGGACGTCGCGCAGATAGTGGCGCACCAGGGCCTCGAAGCGTTCTGGCACGTCTGCCGCCAACAGTTGGCTGAAGTCCCAGGAATGCTCGCCCGTGCGACGGACGTAGGCCCCGGGCAGCCGACAGGCCTCGTGCATGGCGCTCGGCGGCACCAGATCGCCGGAGTCGTTGAGGGCCGAACCCATGAAGACGCCGCTGCCCACGAGGGTGTGCGACAGTACTCGCGTGCCCGAGTGTCCACGCCCGACGACAATGACGAGGCGCTCCGGCCCACCCGCGTCAGGATTCGCCACGCGCCCAAGCATGGCACGGGCGGCAGCTGTGCCCGCCGTGCTGTGATCGACGTTCTGATCGTCGCGGATCCCACGCCTTCGGCATCTCTGGGGCTGATTGAACCGCTGGGCGCGCTGGCCGACCAGGTACGCGTACGGGTGGTGAGTCCGCAGCGGGTACTGCCCGCTGATCTGCTCGAGGTGGATCTGGTGGCGGTGAGCCGGCGGACATCACGCGCCATCGTTGACTTCGCCCAGCTGCGCGGCGTGCCACTGATCCTCGACCTCGACGACAACTTGCTCGAATTGCCGACCCTCCATACCTCGCCATCGCAGGCCTTCGACGCGGCCGTCGCGACGTTGCATCAGCAGTATCTGGTCGCCAGCGCCACATGCGTGACGGTGTACACCGAGGCCGTACGTACCGCCGTGGCCGAAGTCGGCGGAGTGCCGCTCCTCGCCCCGCGCTCGATGGGCAACCGAACGCCGCTGCGCCGCCGCCGCGAACAGCCCGCGGCCGAGCGGATCGTGCTGCCTACCCCACGGGCGGATCTGTCGGTGACTGGGCGGTTTACCGACGACGTGCTGCGGGCGGTGCTGGCGCGACGGCCGGAGGCTGAGGTCCACCTGTGGCGACCGACCCGAACTTTCGCCGATCACCCGCGCGTGGTCGTCCACGCAGCCGTGCCGGGTCGCGATCGGTTCCTCGACGAACTCACAGCGCTCGACGCCAGCGTCGGATTGGCGCCGTTGGGCACGACGCCGTTCGAACGGGCGAAGACGGATCTGAAATTCCGCGACCTGACCGCCTGCGGCATTCCGGGGATCTACTCGTCGGGCACTGCCTACGACAACACCGTCGCGGACGGACTGACTGGCCTACTCGTAGAGGCCGACCCGGGGGCTTGGACCTGCGCAGTTGACCGGCTCCTCGACGAAGGAGGGCTCTGGGGCCGGATCCAGCAGGCCGCCGTCCACGACGCAGAGCGCCGGTTCGCCTTCGACGACGCCGCGGACTGGTGGCGCACGACCATCGCGGGATTGCACGAGACCAGGACGCGGCCATCCCGCCCGGCACGCCTGCACAGCGGCGTTGTCAGGCCAGACATCAACGCTTCGCACGCCGACGGCCCCGGCGAGAAGCTCCACTACGGTGCCGCGATCGAAGGGCTGCTTGACCGCGCCCCCATCCCCTATGCAGGCGTGCGGGTCATGAGGGTGCGCATGGACGCGGACCTCTCGACGGCGTTCGGCGGCCCGGAGTCCACTGTGTTCGATGTATTCGATGCCCACGATTCCCTGTCTGTCGAGGGCTTGGCGGAACGCGTGGCAAAGCTCGGGCGTCCCGCCCTATTGGTGGCGAAACCGGAGTTCGCGGATCGGTATCGCGCATGTAGCGCGGCACTGACCCGGGGGGCGCCCACTCGGGGTGCGGATCTCGTGCTCGCCGAAGAGGACGCCACCACCGTCAACCGGACGTGGCTGGTGGCCATTGGCCGCGCCATCTCCCTCGCGTCCCGGGCCTATGCCGCGGGTCGAGCCCCGACCCGGATCTAGCTGGCCGCCGGGCGCATTCCTAGGCAACGTGCGCGAACACCCTTAGCGCGAGAGACTGTAGCGGTGAGCCAGACAACCACGTCGGCAGCCCCGACTCCAGACCAGGCACCACCATCGACCAAGACGCTGGCCAACCTCCGCCGGCTGAACCTCATCGCCGGTTTCGCGCATCTGGCCCAGATGGTGGCCATCCTCCTGCTCACCAACAGCTTCTCGTTGCCCGTCACGGCGTCCTACCTGGAAGGCCCTCCGGGGACTCCCCCCACAGCGACCACGACCCTGTTCGAGACGCGCGTAGGCTGGGCAGTCGCGCTGTTCTTCGGGCTGTCAGCGCTGTTCCACTTCCTCGTGGCCAGCCCCATGTTCTTCGGTCGCTACGCAGCCGGGCTCCTCGCCCACCACAACTACTTCCGCTGGGTCGAGTACTCCATCAGCTCGTCGGTGATGATCGTCATCATCGCGCAGATCTGTGGGATCGCCGACGTGGCCGCGCTCCTGGCCATCTTTGGGGTCAACGCCTCGATGATCCTGTTCGGCTGGCTGCAGGAGAAGTACGAACAGCCCGGCTCCGGGGGATGGCTGCCTTTCATCTTCGGCTGCATCGCCGGCATCGTGCCGTGGTTGGCGATCGTGATCTACGTGATCGCGCCCGGCTCGCCGTCGGCCGCGTCGCCCCCCGCCTTCGTGTACGGGATCATCATCTCGCTGTTCCTCTTCTTCAACTGCTTCGCCGTGGTGCAGTGGCTGCAGTACAAGCAGGTGGGGCGGTGGGCGGACTACCTGCGCGGAGAGCGCGCGTACATCATCCTGAGCCTGGTGGCAAAGTCCGCGCTGGCATGGCAGGTGTTCGCCGGGACGCTCGCGTCTTAGCCGAAGATGGAATCGCGCAAGGATGACGTGTCAAGCGAAACCCTCGGCAGCCGCAAGTGCCGACTGAATCCAACGGACGTAGGAGCCCAAACCATGACGAGCATGTCGGTCGACGAGTCCACCGCGAGCCGCCGGCGCTGCCAGTCTGCGGACGCCTGAGCGCCATGGCTTTCACTGATGAAGAGATCGCCTACATTCGCTCGCAGCCGCTCGCCCGCGTGGCGACGGCGGCCCCCGACGGCCAGCCCGACGTCGTCCCGGTGACGTTCGAGTTCGATGGGTTCTACTTCTACA
>JBIRBF010000158.1:0-6427 GCA_044326505.1 Candidatus Nanopelagicales bacterium
AACGCCCGGGGTCTGGAACTCGAGGTGGACGGCGAAGTAGTCGATGCCGAGACGCTGCCGTTCGCCGACGACACCTTCGACCTGGTGGTCGGGCACGCCGTGCTGCACCACATTCCAGACCTCGAGCAGTCCCTGCGCGAGATCATGCGCGTGCTCAAGCCCGGCGGTCGCTTCGTGTTCGCCGGCGAGCCGACGGCCAAGGGCGATGTGGTGGCGCGCCGGCTGTCGCAGGCCACCTGGTGGGCTGCCAGCCGGGCCACGCACCTGCGGCCCCTGCGCGGCAGGTGGGCGCGGCCGCAGGCCGAGCTCGACGAGTCCTCGCGCGCCGCGGTACTGGAGGCGGTCGTGGACCTGCACACGTTTGAGCCCGCGGAGCTGGAGCGGCTGTGCCTGCGGGCCGGCGCGGTCGATGTCGAGACTGTGACCGAGGAGCTGACGGCGTCGTGGTTCGGCTGGCCCGTGCGCACCTTCGAGGCCGCGGTGAAGCCGGGCGCCTTGGGCTGGAGCTGGGCCATCTTCGCCTACCGGACCTGGGGTCTGCTCAGCCAGCTGGACGCCAACGTGCTCAGCCGCGTGGTGCCGAAGCGCTACTTCTACAACGTGTCCGTGACCGGGCTCAAACCGGAGTAGGCAAGCTACGAACGTGCCTCACGGTCCGTTCGACTGGTACCGCGAGAAGAACTCCCACATCAGGGGAGTCGCTGCCACGTCCGTCGTGGTGGCACCGAAGGCGCTTTCGATTCCGGCGGCGATTTGCGGGTCGCCCCCCGGCCAGGTGTGCCCGCCGCCGGGGATCGAGTAGAACTGAACGTCGTCGCCGCTGGTGCAGTTGGTCCACTCCTGCCGCTGGACGCTGCCCACCTGGGTCTCGGACGGGGGTGCCGGGCAGCCGTTGTGCGCGGCCCAGTCGGCCAGGATCTGTGGCGCCGGCGGGATCGTGAAGGAGCCGTAGGTGGTGCCCTGGTAGTCGGCGCTGTTGTCGGCCGTGCCGTGGAAGTAGATCAGCGGCGCAGGCGGAGTGTCCGGGCATTGCGACACCGGCAGCGCGAACGAGACGCCGCCGTACGCGGCGAACTGCCGCTCCGGCTGGCACAGCAGCGCGAAGATCAGCCCTGAACCGGCCGAGAACCCCTGGGCATATCGGCGCGTCTGATCGACACAGGCCCGTGCCGCCACATCGCCGAGAAGTGCGTCGACGAGGGCGGTGTCGGGTTTCGGGTCGGTCATCGAGGCTCCGGCGGCGAACCAGGTGAACGGTCCGTCGCCGTTGGGCGCCGCGACCAGGTAGCCATGGGCATCGGCGTCGGCGCGCAACGACGCGAAGGCCAGGTGCGCGGCGCCGTTGATGCCGCTGCCGTGAAAGGCGACGACAAGCGGAGTCGGGGCGTCGGCTCGGTATGAGGCCGGGACGTAGAACTCGTAGGTGTGCTCGCGGCCGCCCGACTGGTAGGTCTGCTGCACGGTGGTTCCGGGCTGCAGGGGAGCAGCGCTCGCCGAGCCCGTCGCGGGCGAGCAACCGGGGCTGGTCGGCGCCGCGCTGGGGCTGGCCGACACCGTGGAGCGCGGGCTCGCTGATCCGGTAGAGCCGGATTCCGCCGTCGCCGTTCCATTGGTGGTTGCGCCCGCGGCTGAGGACGATCCCTCCGACGCGCAGGCACTCGCGACCAGCATGCAGATGGCGGCCGTGAAGGTCGCCGAGACCACGGCTAGGCGCATGGGATCAGTCCCGCATGACGAGCACCGATTTGCCTGTGGTACCCCGATTGCGTGGGTCCTCGTGCGCCGCACGTGCCTGGTCGAGCGGGTACTCCCGGCCCGGCAGCGGCCGCAGCCTGCCGTCCTCGACCATCCCGATCAGGCTGTTGAGAGGTCCGGCGACCATCCCTACCGGATCGGATGCCATGCAGTCGGCCAACCAGAACCCGATCACCGACTTGGACCCCGTCATCAGGTTGGCGGGGGCCACCGGCGTGGGCGGCTGCCTCGAGGCCATGCCGTAGGTGACGAGTCGACCGAATCGGCCGAGAGCGGCCAACGAGGCGTCGAACACGGCGCCGCCGGTCATCTCGAGCACGATGTCCACTCCGCGATTGCCGTTTGCCGCCCGGATGGCGTTCGTCAACTCCGGATCGGCAGGGTCCAGTGCCACGTCGGCACCGAGTTCGAGCGCGAGTGTGCGCTTCTGCTCAGTGCTGGCAGTCGCGATCACGTTCCCGGCGCCCCAGAGCTTGGCCAGCTGCACCGCGAGGCTGCCCACGCCGCCGGCGGCAGCGTGGACGACGACGCTCTCGCCTTCGGACAGTCTGGCCGAGGTGCGCAGCAACTGCCAGGCGGTCAGGCCCTGCACGAGCAACCCCAGGGCCGCGGGCGCGGACATATCGTCGCCGACCTCGAATACTGCCGTCGGCGCCACCAGCGCCTTTTCGGCGTAGCCGCCGGTTCCGGCGGTGAACCCGACGACGCGTCGGCCGTCAGGCAGCCGGCCGAGCACCTCGCCGCCGGGAATCATCGGCAGCGTCTGGGCTGACAGGTAGGAGTTCTCGACCGCGTGGGTGTCCGCGTAGTTGACTCCAGCGGCCTCCACCTCGAGCACCACCATCCGGCCGCGCGACGCCGGGTCGGGCACCTCGCGCAACTCGAGGACATCTGGGCCACCGAACGTGTCCACCACTATCGCGCGCATGGGAGCCAACCTAGTTCGAACCGCGCGGACGCGCACCTGCGAGAGCCGCGTCTGGGCCGCATGCCGGGCGGCCGGGGTCCCACGCCATGCCGCGCCGGGCGCCAGGCAACTGCCATAGTGCGGATACCGAGGGAGAGGAAACGCCATGGCGCACGACGTTGCCGAAGTATCCCAGCAAGACGGCCGATTGCCAGTGGGCACCCTGGTGCTGGTGGGTGCCTTCACGCTCAGCGGTGCGGTGCACCTGGCGAGGCCTGATGTGTTCGACTCGCTGATCCCGCCCGTTCTGGGGCCGCCCCGGCCGTGGACCTACGCATCCGGCGTAGCCGAACTCGTGTGCGCGACCGGCCTCGCCACGCGCCAGCCGTGGGCTCCGAAAGCCACCGCAGGGCTGCTCGCGGTCGTGTGGGTCGGCAACTGGTGGATGGCCGTCGCAGCCACCCGTGCCGAGCGGCGCACACCCGCGCTCGTCGCCCTGTCCTGGGCCCGGATACCGCTGCAGATCCCGATGATCCGTGCCGCCCTGCGATCCCCGGTGCGGCCACGTCCATGATCATTGAGGTGGACGGTCGCCTATGCGGTCCGTCCACCTCAATGATCAAGGTCACGCGGGCGCGGGGAACGCTGCGTCGGCAGACCGCAGCTCCGCAGCTTCGGCTTCCCGCTCGGGTGTGAAGTACTCGTCGAATCTGCGGTCGGCGTCGTCGCCGAACAGCAGCGTGCAGGCCTCCCGGATCCCGTCCGCGTCGCGGATCTCCTCGTAGCTCAGCACCAGGGCGATCTTCGACCGGCGGCGCAGGAAGTCGTCGAGCGTTGTGATCATCTCCGTCTGCGCCGCGTAGTGCAGCTCGACCCGGACGTACTCAGCGCCGGCGATTATGTCCTGCGCCATGCTCGGGTCGTCCCGGATGGCCTCGAGCATGGCGAATGCCCGCAGGCCGTAGCGCCGCCACAGCCTGGTCGACAGCGTCTCGAAGCTGGCGCGCTGGCGCAGCTTGTCCAGATGCATCAGGCGCGCCTGTCGGAAGAACTCGTCGCGGGTGGCTTTCGGCGGCTCCCCGTACCAGGCGCCGCGGTCCTTGGCCAGCGAGATGCCGAGTTCGGTCACCGCCTCGGCGACCTCGTTGCCGATGTTGACGCAGTCAGTGAGCTTGCCGCCGAAGATGCTCACTGCCGCCGCGTCGGGATCCACCTCGAGTGCGTGTTTGCGCGACAGCGAGGTCCAGTCCTGCGCGTCGTGACCCTCGTCGGACTTCTCCACCACCAGCGGTCGAACGCCGCAGCGCGAGGCGATGACGTCGTCGGGCGTCAGCGGGTGATCGAGGTCAAGCCGGGCGTTGATCTGCTCGAGGAGGAAGTCGCGGTCGGCATCCTCGACGTGGGTGTAGGCGCTGTCCACGCGCTCGTCGGTGGTGCCGATGACCGATCGCGCGCCCATGGGGATCACGTAGAAGAGCCGCTCGGTGTCGTCGAAGAAGGCCAGCACACGCTCGCTGCCGGCGATCCTTGGAACGAGCAGGTGGATCCCCTTGGAGTAGACGATCTTGTGCTCGGCCACCACCCCGAGCATCGCGTTGAGGTCGTCCACGAAAGGTCCGCCGGCGTTCACGATCACCCGAGCGGTCGCGGTCAGCTCGCGGCCCGTGTCGTTGTCGCGCAGATGCGCCCTCCAGCCCTCTGCCGTGCGCTCCGCGGAGACGAGTTCCACATAGTTGGCGCAGGCGGCGCCCGAGTTCAGTGCCGATCGGATGAAGCCGAAGACGAAGCGGGAGTCGTTGTCCACGATGTAGGCGTCCGAGTACTCGATCCCGCCGCTGGACTGGCTGACGTTGATCTTCGGCTCGCGGGCCAGGATGCGCTTGCGGCTGAGGAGCGCTGGGGGCTTGGTGTAGGCGTTGCCGATCAACCAGTACGCGGTCGAGCCGAGTGCGGCGAACCAGGGCTTGTAGGGGGAGTGCTCGTCCAGGGTAGCCAGGAAGCGAATCTCCTTGAGGTTGGCCGGGTAGGCCTTCATCAGGTGGTTGCGCGAGCGGCATAGGCCCCTGACCAGGCCGATCTCGTAGTTCTCCAGGTACTTGAACCCGCCCCACACCAGGTTCGAGGACTCCATCGAAGTGAAGCCCGCGAAGTCTCCGCGGTCGATGACGGCCACCGAGGCGCCGCGGGCGGCAAGCGACGCCGCCGACACCGCCCCGTTGATGCCCCCGCCGACGATCAGCACGTCGAACGCACCGCCGTCGATCTTGGTCAGGTTGGCATCGCGCAGCCCCATGTCGACTCCTTCGCAGTTGGATTGTCCTCCAGCATGGCCCAGCAGGGGGACAGGTGGCATCCTCAACCCTCGTGATGGTCTCGCTGGTCTTCGTGGAACTGCTGTTGGTCGGGGTCCTCGCTGCGGGATGGTGGGCCGGGGCCGCGCTCGGCCGTCACTTCCGGCGCCGCAAGGCCACCCCGGCGTTGGCGACCAATGCGGCTGAGGGCGGGGCAGCTGTCGGCGGGAGGGCTGAGGGAGGCGCAGCTGACGGCGGGAGGGGCGACGAGCCGGCAGCAGAGACCGCTGCCGACGACACGAACACGGACCGCATCACCGACTCCCTGGCCTTCGTGGGAGGCGCCTACGGGATTCTGCTCGGACTGCTGCTCGTCTTCGCAGTCGGGCACTTCGTCGACACTCGGCAGGCCGCTCGGGAGGAAGCCATCACGGCCGCCGCGCTGTTCAACATCGTGGAGCCCTACCCGACGGAGGCGCGCGACGCCCTCCGGCACGACCTCGTGTGCCTGATGCGCACGTCCGCGACCGACGATTGGGCCGCAGCGAAGGCCGGGGACTTCACCGGATCCGAGAACACCAACACCTACGCACTCGCCGTTCAGCGCCAGGTCGAGGCGCTGCCGCAGGATACGGCGACGGAAGCCTCTAACCACTACTTCGCCACCGAGTCCAACCTGAACCTGGCCAAGTCCCGACAGTTGCGCCTGCTGTACGCGGCGCCGGAGATCCCACCCGCGGTGTGGTTGGTGATTTACGTGTCGGCGTTCGTGTTCATCGGCCTCATGGCCTTCCACCTCGGGGAGCGGACACGGCTGGCGCGGATCGCGCTTCCGGCCACCGGGCTCGTACTGATCGCGATCGTCGGCAGCCTCGCAGCCCTGGACACCCCATACTCCGGCGCCGGGGTGGCCTTGAAACCGCTTGCGCTGGAAGCGGCGCTTTCGCGATTGCAGGACGCGTACCCCGAGCCCGCCGCGCTGTGGGCGCCCTGTGACAGGCTGGCGGCCGAACAGCAGGAGTGAGCCCGCGGTGGAGTGGCCAGCAAGGGCTCACCGGGCCGGCGCGGGTGCGCTGCCGGCTGGGGTGGCCTGGCGCGAAAGGTGTGATTCATGACGGTAAGAGTGCGGCTGTTCGCCGCGGCGGCCGAGGCGGCGGGAGTCGACGAGGGAACGGTGCCGGCCGGGCCGCTGACCCGAGTGCTGGCCGAGGTCGGCGCTGCCGCGCCGGATGCGCAGCGCTGGGAGTCCGTGCTGGACCGCTGCTCGGTCCTGGTGGACGGCCTGCTCACCACCGGCTACGAGGATGAAGTGCCGTCCGGGTCCACTGTGGACGTGCTGCCGCCGTTCGCCGGAGGCTGATCCGCGCCTTCTGCGTACGCGGCTGCGGCCGCGGCGGTCTTGCGGTCGATGTCGGCGAGTGCGGCCCGCACCTCGGCCTTGGCGGCGTACACGTCGCGGCGGTTCTTCACCACT
>JBIRBF010000228.1:0-3348 GCA_044326505.1 Candidatus Nanopelagicales bacterium
CAACTACGCCCACAAGCCCGGCATGGCGCGTTGGCTCAACGACTGGTCGGCAGAATTCGCCGACCGGGTTCCCAGCGCCGTCCACTCCGCCACGGTGTTCCCGGAGCCCGACGCCGGGGAGTACACCGAGGCAGCCCTCGCGGCCGGCGCGCGGCTGTTCAAGGTGCATCTGGAGGTCGGCGGTTTTGCGGCGGACGATCCAATGCTCGACGGTGCCTGGTCGCTTCTGGCTGACGCCGGTACACCTGTCGTGATGCACGCCGGCTCGGCCCCGCTCGCAGGGGTGCACACAGGTCCCGAGGGCGTGCATCGACTTCTTGCAGCGCATCCCGACTTGGTGCTGGTCATCGCGCATCTGGGCATGCCGGAGTACTTCGAGTTTGCCGACCTGGCCGCACGGCACCCGAAGGTCTACCTCGACACCACCATGGCCGCTACGGACTTCACCGAGGCCTTCGCACCGATGCCCGCCGGTTACCTCGATCGCCTCGAGCAGTTGCGCGACAAGGTGATCCTGGGATCGGACTTCCCCAGCATCCCGTACAGCTACGCCCACCAGATCGACTCGCTGGCCCGGCTGGGCCTCGGCGACGACTGGCTGCGGGCAGTCCTCTGGCACAACGGTGCGCGGCTGCTGGGACTGGCAGCGGTCTGACCCGCCGTTTGGCCCCGCGGGCTGGTTCCGTCGGTCTCCGGCCCGCTCGGGTCCGAGTCCTCAGGGATTGGGGTTGAAGGGCGTCACACCAGACGTCCCGGCTGCCAAGTTCTTCGCGTCCGTGCAGGGGTCGGGCTTGCCTGCCGCAGTACCGCTCGGCGGGCCCACCTCGGAAGCCTGCCACTTCCGCTTGGCGAGGCTGATGTGCGGCGTGTAGCCATCGGTGCTCAGGCCGTATCCGGTCATCGTCGAGAGCAGGTCGGGCGACTTGAGCTCCAGCGTGAACCAGATGGTGCACGCCAATGCCGCGCTCGCCGGCGCGGCCAGTGCGGCCTCACTGCCGACGGCGGGCGCCTGGGCGTCGTCCGTGCTGGAGACCAGGGCCGGGGCGTTCGACTCCCCCGGCTTCGACGGGAAGTTGACCCACAGATGCAGGCACGGCCCATTGCCCGGCCCGGTCGAGGCAGCGCACCCGTCGCCGGTCGGGATCGTGAACGGCACCGCGGTGCCCTGGCTGACCTGAGACGTTCCCGTCGGCCAGACCACGTTGGCGGCGTCAAAGGATCCATTGGGGTCCTTGCGCAGGGTGTTGGACTTGTCCGACGGCACCTTGACGCTCACCGCGGCCGGCACGGTGGAGCCCGTCGGCGCCTGCAGCGTCGCCTCGACGTAGGCGGTTCCGGTGCCGGCGGGTCCCGTTGCGGCACAGGCAAAGACAGTCCCGACCTTCACCGGAATCGCGGCCACCGTCGTCTGCTGCCACTGACCGCCCGCCGACAGCCAGACCGTTGAGCAGTCCGCGGCCAGCTGGTCCCCGGCGATCACGGGGCTGATCAAGTCCGGGCCGAGGCTGCTCGACGTCACGGCCTTGCCCAAGGTCCCCGTCAAGGCCGTCGCCACGTCGGCGGTATCCAGGACTCCGGACTTGGGCGTGAACTGAGCGGCCGCCGACCCCCGGGGACCGACCGAGACCCACGAGCCGTTGTACTCGGCGATCGTGGTGTGCGGGCCGGCGTTCTGGTTGGCCGGGTCCTTGCCGTCGGCGGTGACCCCCAGGTACCCGGTGTACTGCGACAGCACCAGCGGGGTCAGGCCCTTCCAGTACTCGTCGACCACCCGCATGTAGAAGAAGTTGCAGTCCTCCTCCTTGCCCGGCAGGCCTCCCACGTTCCAGTAGTCGACGTCGCAGGCCTGGACCTGGGTCATTCCCTCGGCGCACATCGTGGCGGTCTTGCTGTACTCCGGCTGCTGCGCGGCGGTGGCGACCGCGGACTGCAGCGCCGTGAGGCTCGCCGGCTGCTGTGGGTCGCCGTAGGGCGGGCTGTACGGCGGAGTCGGGTCGGGGGGTATGTCAGTTGCCGGGAAGGGTGCGCAGGCTTGGCTTGCGGCGTTGGCCTTGGCGCTGGGGACAGCGGCCGGCGAGGAGGCGGCGGACGAGTCCTGCGAGCCGCCCTGGGTGCCAGAGCAGGCGGCGAGCACAAGCGCACTGCCCACTGCCAGCACGCTCAGCGACGATCGCCCAGATCGATCGGAAAGTCTCACGGGTCCTCCGAAGCTCGCCTGCTGATGAGCCGCACCCTAGTGCGCCAGGCTCGAGATTGCCCAGCGCCAGCGACGTGTCACCCGCGGCGCGGACCGTTCGCGTCCATCCATCCACGAGCGCGGCTGCCCCGAGCGGTCAAGCGTTGCTAGCGTGCGGGACGTGGACGAGAACCCCGTCGTGGATCCTGATCGGGCCGAGCTCGAGCAGATCCTGCAGACGTCGCTGGAGTTCGGCGTGCAGGTGCAGATGTCCGGCGGCTACACGGCCCGGGTGCGCGACTCGATGCGGCGGGTCGCACTCGGCCTGGGGGCCGATCGCGCCGAGACCTGGGTGTCCTCGGGCAGCATCGGCCTGGCGGTGACCCGCGACGGTTGGAGTCGCACCTCGGTGCGCACGACGCCCGCGATGGGCGTGAACTTCACCGAACTGTCGAGCCTGTCCCGACTCGCGCGCGCCTCCCAGGGCATGACGCTGGAACAGTTGCGCGCCGAGCTGGGCGCTATCGCTGGCAGGGACCGGCGCTACCCGGTAGTCCTGGTCCTAGTCATGCTCGGCGTCAGCTGCGGGTCCTTCGCCGCGCTCTTCGGCGCCGACCCGGCGGGCATCGTCATCGCCGGGTTCGCCGGTGGGATCGGGGCAGCCACGCGGCACTGGTTGGTCAAGCGCCGGTTCAAGCCGTTCATCTACTGCCTGTTCGCGGGCTTCGTCTCCGCCGCCATCGTGCTCTCCTTGGGCCGATTCACTGCCAGCGTGGACACTGCTGTGACAGCCAGCATGCTCTTCCTGGTGCCCGGCGTGCCACTGCTCAACGGCACCGCCGACCTTCTCACGTCGAACTACCTCAACGGGCTGGTGCGCCTCACCCGGGCCAGCGTGATCCTGCTCGGATCGGCGCTGGGGTTGACGCTGGCACTGGCCTTCTGGGGGCACCTGTGAACGCCCTGCTGCACTCGATGTGGGCGGCGCCGGCAGCCACGGGCTTCGCCATGCTGTTCAACGTCAGGCTGCGCGCCCTGCCGCTCGTCGCGGCCATCGCCGTGCTCGCCAAACTGATCTCGCTCGAGGCCGTCGATCGCGGGCTCACGCTGATCGTCGCCGACTTCCTCGCCGCCTTCGCCGTCGGCGCGATCGCCTACACCGTCGGCCCGCG